>NZ_CM001441.1:3996197-4324476 GCF_000244895.1 Desulfosporosinus youngiae DSM 17734 | reverse complement strand
GGTTGATGAAAGAGCATAAGGAGGGTTAACTAACATGATGAAGGCACTCTTGGAATATCAGTTTCTGCAAAATGCGGTACTTGCCAGTATCCTGGCCAGTATTGTCTGCGGAATGATTGGCGTGGTTATAGTAGAAAAAAGGTTAATTATGATGAGCGGAGGGATCGCCCATACTTCTTATGGGGGGGTAGGCTTAGGGTATCTCCTGGGTTTTGAGCCGATCCTGGGGGCTTTTTTGTTTTCCATAGGCGCAGCCCTGGGAATAGGTTTCATTAAAAGAAGAGGCAGTGCAAATTCTGAAGTAATCATCGGCATGTTCTGGTCACTGGGCATGGCCCTGGGCATTCTTTTTATTGCCCTGATGCCGGGATACCCGCCGGACCTGAGTTCATATCTCTTCGGCAGTATTTTATCCGTGACCAAAGCGGATCTTTATCTGATGATCAGCTTAACTTTCATTGTATTGTTTATAATGATCCTATTGTTCGATAACTGGAAAGCCTTTCTTTTTGACGAGGAGTTTGCTTCAATAATCGGTATCAAAACTGCCTTTTTGGAATATCTTCTTCTGGTTCTGATAGCAATGACTGTGGTGGTTCTGATCCGGGTGGTGGGCATTATCCTGGTGCTTGCTTTACTGACGGCACCAGCAGCCCTGGCAGGGATGCTTTCTTCAATACTTAGAGACCGCATGATTTATGCGGTGATTCTTGGCAATATTTTTTGTCTGACGGGGCTTGGGATTTCCTATTGGCTGAATATTGCGTCCGGTGCTTCTATCGTGATTTTATCCGTAAGCTGTTATTTTTTAGCGTATATTTTCCGTTGGGTAGTGAGGTCAGCTTTCGGTCGCAACTGAGCATAGGGTATCCATGTTCTGTTTACTAATCTATCCGGCTCCTCAGGCTGGGCGGCAAAATAAACTTTTTTGAAAATATAAGTATTTAGCAGGAATTTACGAAGAGATTGTAGAATCAACTCTAAAATAGCCAGAAAATATCTATCGGCAAAACCATGAAGGTATTGCAAAGACCATGGAGGTTGACCCATTAGGGTCGGCTTCGTGGTCTTTTTTTATGATTGAAGAAATGGAGTGAAAGGGATGGAAATGCAGACTAGGATTAAAAATTACTGGGAGGGGGAGGCTTCCCGCTACAGCGAAGGGATTTGGAGAGAGATGAACAGCTTCAAGAAACAGGCTTGGGCAGGTTTGATTCAGCGGTATAGGCCGGCCGGCAATCCCTTAAAGGTTTTGGATATCGGCACCGGCCCGGGGTTTTTTGCTATGCTGACCGCTGAAATGGGGCATAAAGTCACGGCCACCGACTGTACACAAAACATGCTGCTTGAAGCGCAAAACAATCTGGAACAGCTGGGGTTGAGAGCCGAATACGTTTTAATGGATTCACATGCTCTTTCGTTTGCGGATGATTCCTTTGATCTGATTCTCTGCCGGAATCTGACCTGGACTCTTCGTGATCCCCAGACTGCCTATAGAGAATGGCATAGAGTTCTTAAGCCCAAGGGGAGATTGTTGGTATTCGATGCTAATTGGAACTTACGCCTGAACGACCCTGAATGGCAGGCCAGATACCTGGCAGACATGGCCGAGGCTGAACGGAGAGGGATTCACCGTCGAGGACATGTTGATCCTGCAGAAGGGGAGCGCATAGCCAAAGACCTGTTCTTAAGTTCCCGCCTTCGTCCTCATTGGGATGCCGGTGCGCTGATTGATGCCGGGTTTAAGGAAATCTTTATTAACATGGATATTTCCGACCTGGTTAGGGATGAGGATGACAAGGTCTTGTATAGGTCGACCCCTATGTTTCTGGCAGGCGGAGAAAAGTAAACTGAGCAACCCCCCTGACAGGAAGGCTGTCCCGGAATTGATCAACAGAAGGATGTGAGGAGTTGGAAGGCGAGAAGACATGAAAAAATCTAAACTCATTATTAAACGGGTGCTGCAAGTCATCCCCATGCTGATGATCGTCAGTATATTGGCCTTTGCCTTAAGCAACCTGTCCTCCGGGGATGTTGCGGAGATAATCATACGCAGTGAAGGCTTAGAGGTTACTGAACAAAACGTTGCAGCCGTACGGGAAGAGTTGGGACTGAATGCACCGCTGCCTGTCCAATATGTTAACTGGCTGACCAAAGCAGCTAAGCTGGATTTTGGGGTATCCTTTCAAACCAAAAAACCCGTCTCGGAAGAAATCCTCTCCAGATTTCCCGCAACTTTAAAGTTGGCTGTTGCAGCAATGACTATTTCAATTCTCTTGGCTATACCCATAGCCCTGCTTTCAGCCAGATACAAGGATTCCATAATTGATCACTTTTTCCGATTTCTATCTACTGTGGGTGTTACAATGCCGGATTTCTGGCTGGGTCTGATGCTTTTATATATTTTTGCAGTTCAGTTGAACCTTGTTCCGGTCATCTCCGGAAGTAAATGGCAGAATATTTTCCTGCCGGCCTTTACCCTTAGTGTCAGTCACATAGCTATCTATACCAGAATTTTAAGAAATAATCTCATAGAAATCAGCCATTACGACTTTATGAGAGCGGCAAGAGCCAGAGGACTAAGCCAAAACGCTGCCTTGCTGAAGCATGGCTTGAAAAACGCGGTGCTGCCCTGCATTACCCTTATAGGAGTGGACTTCGGACATCTATTAGCAGGTCAGTTTGCCTGTGAGACCATCTTTTCCTGGAACGGTATCGGGAAATTTGCTATTGACAGTATCAAACTTAAAGATTTGCCGGTTATCCAGGGATATATAATGATCGTTGCCGTTACGTTCATTGCCGTAAATCTTTTGCTGGATATTTTATACCTTTACATAGATCCCAAAATACAACTAAAGTAACAGGAAATACCGGGAAGATATCTTTTGGTTGCCGCAGAGAGGGATGGTCAGTATTTTAGTCAAAAATAGCTTGCGGAAGTTCAAAAAACAAAAATTAGCCATGCTGGGATTAGGTATTATAAGCATCTTTATATTGGCCGGTATTTTTGCCCCGTATGTGTCCCCTCATAATCCCTATGAGGTGGATCTAACCGCCAAATTGCTTAAACCTTGTCTGGAATTCCCCCTGGGAACAGACCAGCTGGGCAGATGTATCTTGTCAAGGCTGATCTATGGTATCAGGACAAGCCTCACCACAGCCATTATGGCCACAGCGCTTATGCTGGCAATCGGAGTCCCTCTCGGTATTCTGGCAGGTTATGGGGGAGGATGGCTGGATAATGCCGTTATGCGTCTGGCGGATATTGCCTCAACCTTTCCCTCCAGCCTTTTGGCCTTAGCAATCGTAGGAGTTTTAGGCCCCAGCATCGTCAATATTATGATTGTTTTCGTCCTGCTATGGTGGGCCCCTTTCGCCAGAATTGTGCGCAGCATGGTGATAAAGCTTAAAGAAAAGGAGTTTGTCATGGCGGCCATCGCTGCCGGCAGCAGCCGGACGACGATCATCCTTAAACACATCACCTTGAATGCCATTTCTCCCATCATCGTCTTGGCCACCCTGCGAATTGCAGCGGTCATTATGCATGTCGCCGGCTTTTCCTTTATCGGCTTGGGTTCCCAGCCGCCCACCGCCGATTGGGGC
This sequence comes from Desulfosporosinus youngiae DSM 17734, assembly GCF_000244895.1. NCBI lineage: Bacteria > Bacillati > Bacillota > Clostridia > Eubacteriales > Desulfitobacteriaceae > Desulfosporosinus > Desulfosporosinus youngiae. The sequence continues at coordinate 4,320,870 of NZ_CM001441.1, read as the reverse complement.
GTGATGCTGAGCGACAGCAGACAGTATTTGACTTCTTATCCCTTAATGCTGCTTTGGCCTGGGCTGGCAATTATGCTGGCCGTGTTTGCCTTCAATAGTTTAGGGGAGGGACTGAACGATATTCTCATTCCATCTTCAGGAGATATGGCAGTCATAAAGGAGGATAAGGACTGAAATGACTGAGCAGCCCATTCTATCCATCATCAACCTTAAAACTCACTTTTATTTAGAAGAACAGGTGGTCAAAGCTGTGGATGGGGTCAGCCTGGATGTGTACACAGGCAGAATAACCGCCGTTGTAGGCGGTTCCGGAAGCGGAAAGTCGGTAATGTCTTTATCGGTTTTTAACCTTATCGACAAGCCGGGAAAAATTAGCGGGGGAGAGATATGGCTCAATGGGGTTAACCTGAGAAATTTATCGGAAAAGCAGCTTTTAAAAATCAGGGGCCAGGAAATAGCCATGATCTTTCAGGAACCCACCAGTTCCCTGAATCCTGTGGAAAAAATTAAGACCCATCTTTTCGAGGTAATCCGCACCCACAATAAAGGAATCAGCAAACAAGAGGCTTTAAGCAGGTTCAGAGAGGTGCTTGCCCGTGTCGGCCTGAGGAATGCGGATCAAATTCTGGAAAGCTATCCTTTTGAGTTAAGCGGAGGAATGTGCCAAAGAGTCATGGTAGCCATGGGCTTGCTGGCCCGGGCCAAAGTGCTTATTGCCGACGAACCCACCTCATCCCTGGATCTGACAACCCAGGCAGCCATCCTGGAAGAACTGGTGCGTTTAAAAAATGAAGGCATGGCTATCCTCTTGATTACCCATGATTTAGGAGTTGTAGCTCAAATGGCCGATGATGTTTATGTGATGAACGACGGAAAAATAGTCGACAGCGGAACCGTGTATGAGGTCTTTGACCGGCCTAAGCATGAGTATACAAAATCTCTGCTTAAGTCTATTTTCTAATTCGAAAAAGGGTGAAAGCGTGAATCTATACGAAATCAAAGGAGTTTATAAGTCCTACAACAGCAAAGAAAAGCCTCCGGTATATGCTGCGTTTAATATCAACTTGACCATCAAAAAGGGAGAGGTTTTAGGCTTAGTCGGGGAGTCGGGCTGCGGCAAAAGCACCTTGGCAAAAATGCTTTTAAAGCTGGAGCAGCCAACCCGGGGCAGAATTATTTTTAAGCAGCAGGACATAACAGATTATTCCTTTAAGCAAATGCGGAAAATCAGAAGCAGCATGCAGATGATCTTTCAAGGAACCGCTAATGCCTTCAATCCCTATTTTACGGTCGAGCAAATCATCAGTGAACCCCTTAATAATTACAGCCGGGAAGCTAAAGAGCTGAAAAAGAAAAAAGTTGTGGAGATCATGGAAAGAGTGGGGCTTAACAAAACCTATCTGACCCGCTACGGTCATGAAATGTCCGGAGGACAAAGGCAGCGGGTGGGTATCGCCAGGGCCTTAATTCTCAATCCTGAATTCGTGGTCTGCGACGAAGCCGTGTCCAGCATCGACTATGCCTTAAAGAACCAGATTTTGAGCCTTTTGACGGACTTAAAGCGGCAGTTTGGTTTTACCTATTTATTTATTTCCCATGATCTTTCCGCGGTCAATAAGATCTGTGACAGGGTGGTGGTCATGTATCTGGGAAATATTGTGGAAATCATCCCTCATATTAATGAGCAGGTACAGCATCCCTACACGAAAGCGCTGCTTGCGGCGACTCTTATCCCCAACCCTCATCAAAGAGAAAAAAACAGGGTGTTGTTTCGAGAAGGTGAAGGCTTAAAACTACCTGAAAGAGGGTGCATTTTCCAAAATCGTTGTCTTTATGCTCAAAGCATTTGCTTAACCGACCAGCCGGCCTTGATGTCCAAGAATGACGAGTATTATGTGGCTTGTCATCTTTGCCATAATCATTAATGTAGGAGGAAAACCATGAGCAAGAAATTTTTCACATCCCTGACAGCCTTTTTGCTTTGCCTGGCCCTAATCCTTTCCGGCTGCAGCCAAAACCCTGCAACGGCAAATAATCCGGAGGGGACAAAGGCAAAGGATGTTGTCGTAGCCATTTATCGTGACGGCGCCATGGAGGACCTGGATGCCGCAACCTATAACGGACCGCACTTTTTATATAAGATGATTTATGAGGGCTTTGTTGAAGACGGCGGAGCAGGAAAGATTCTTCCCCAACTGGCGACCGGCTGGGACATTTCCCCGGATGGAAAAACCTATACCTTTAAGCTCCGTGAGGGGGTAAAATTTTCTGACGGAACGGAGTTTAATGCAGATGCCGTAATTTTCAACCTGAAACGCTGGGTCAACAACAAACGTCATTCCACCTTAAGGTCTTTCAATGTAGAGAGTATGGAAGCGGTGGATAATTATACCGTGAAAATTGTCTTTAAGGACGGAGCCTATCCGATTTTGACAGAGCTGACCTATCCCCGGCCGGTGCGATTCTTAAGCCCTTCTTCCATCACGGAAATTTCCGGAGAGGTTATGGGCAAATTCACCAAGCCTGTGGGTACGGGCCCCTGGATGCTGGAATCCTATACGAAAGACCAGGAATTCACCCTTGTTCCCAACCCCTATTACTGGGGAGAAAAACCTAAGGCCGATAAAATAACCTTCAAGGTAATTACGGACGGGCAGGCGCGAGTCCTGGCTTTGCAAAGCGGCGAGGTTGACATTCTCGGCGGTGACCTGATCGGCAAGATCCCTATGGAGAGTCTTTTAGAACTTAAAAACTCGGGAAAATTTGCGGTCTATACCCAAGGAACTATGTGCTCCCACTTTATAGCCTTCAATCAAAAGGTGGAAGCACTTCAGGACAAAAATGTCCGCTTGGCCATGAACTACGCCATCAACAAGCAAAGCATTGCCGCCGATCTTTTTGACGACATCGGCTTAGAGGCGAAGGGATTGTATCAAAATGGGGTTCCTTATACCACAAGTGAAAACAATTACGGGTTTTCCAACGATAAGGAAAAAGCCAGGCAGCTGCTTGATGCTGCCGGCTATAAAGATAGCAATAACGATGGAATTCGGGATAAAGAAGGGAAAAATCTGGAGTTAAACTTTGTATTGTCAACGGAAGAATTCCCTGAATGGAAGCCCCTGGCCGAGTTTGTTCAATCCGAATTCTCAGCTATCGGTATCAAAGTAAAACTCAATATTTTGGACAAAAACGGCTACGAGGATGCCACCATGAATACAAAGGCTTTTGACCTGGCTCTCATGAGAACGGCCTCAGATTCCTGGATGCCTCACGGTTCCTTGCTTGAGCTTTTCTCCATTATCCCTACCAGCAACGCCGCCAAAGCCTGGTATGATGAAGGGCTGTACAACAATATTATTAAAACCCTAAATACGCTGGACGAAACCGAAAGACAGCAGAACTATGACGGAGTCTTTAAATTCATCAGCGAAGAAGCACTGACAATTCCTATTTACTATCCAATTACGTCTTTTGCAGTCAATACGGAAAAAATAGCGGGTTTTGAGATTGGCGTGAATAACTACGCGCCTATTGAATGGCAGAAACTTAACGTAAAGTGACCTGATTCAGTCCAGGTGGAATAACCGGGCTTCAGGTGTGTATTTAAGAAAAATAGTCAGGGGTGAGCATAGATGAACAGCGAAGAAAAACTGATTAAGAATTGGACCGACGGTTCCAACAATTACAGCAATATCGTCAAAGTGGAGCTGAACAGCTTTAAAAAGCAGGCCTGGACGGACATCATCCTTGAAAATGCCGGAAAAACCACCGCAATGGATATTCTAGATGTGGGTACCGGCCCGGGGTTTTTTGCCATCATCATGTCCCAGGCCGGGAACAGAGTGACCGCCATTGATTGTACCGGGGCCATGATTGAGGAAGCCAAGGCTAATGCCGAAAATGAAGGGGTTACAGCGGATTTCAGAGTGTCCGACGGTCAAAATCTGGAGTTTGAAGACGAAAGTTTTGACCTGATTATCAGCCGGAATGTGACCTGGACTCTCATCGATGCGCAAAAGGCTTATAGAGAATGGAAACGGGTTTTAAGGCCCCAGGGCAGAATTCTTATTTTTGATGCCAACTGGAATATCCGGTTTTTCAATGAAGAATACATGAGGAAATTTGAGGAAGATCAAGAGGACTACCGAAGAGTGTTTGGCGAGGAGCCTCCTCAGTACACAGCCGAGATGATCGATTACCGGAAAAGTATGCCCATGTGCCGAAGAATCAGGCCCCAGTGGGATTTTAATGCTCTAGTGGAACTGGGTCATAAGAAGATTTACTATGAGATGGATATCGGCAAGCGAGTCTATGACGAACGGCAAAAGGTCATTCACCGCTCGACTCCCATGTTTATGCTGGTTGTAGAAAAGTAGATTCTCCATTTACTGTAAGCGACAGCGCTGCTCTCAACATTAGAACAAGTTATTATTTTAAAATTATATAATTTTGTAGGAAACCATGGAGGTTTAGCTAAGCTATTAGCTTTTTCTCCATGGATTTTTTTATTGGTTCGATGATTTGGGGGGTGATTTTTCAAAAGTAAAGGGGGAATGGGCAACGATTAAGGGTCTGATAAAAATTTAAGGAAGGGTGAGGATATGCATATTCAAAAACGGATTGAAAACTACTGGCAGACGGCCAATGAGCGTTATGACGAGACGATTCAAAGGGAATTAAAAGGTGTTCAAAAAGAGGTTTGGCTTCGGCTGCTCCGGGAGAGCCGACCTCCGGGAGAAAAACTGGAAGTTCTGGATATCGGCACAGGCCCCGGTTTCTTTCCCTTGCTCCTTTCCGAAATGGGGCATCAGGTTACAGCCATCGACTGTACGGAGAGCATGCTGGCTACCGCCCGAGAAAATGCAGAAGGGGCAGGCTTTGATGTTTCCTTTCATTTAATGGATGCTCATAAGCTGGCCTTCGAGGACAACTCCTTCGATATGATTCTGACCCGCAATGTCACCTGGCTGATGTATGACCCTCCTGCCGCTTACCGGGAATGGCACAGAGTCTTAAAGCCCGGAGGCCGGCTGCTGATTTTTGACGCCAACTATTATTTGTGGACCCAGGACAGCCAGTGGCAGGAAGAGTTTGAACGGGACACGGAAGAAGCGGTTAAGCTGGGCTTTAAGAAGTTTGAGGCGAGCAATGTGGAAGAAAGCAACCGGATTGGGCAAGACTTGTTTTTCAGCAAAATCCGCCGTCCCCAGTGGGATGTTCCTGTCTTGTTCAATCTGGGCTTCGGCAAAATTTACGTGGAGGGGGATTTAAGCGAACTGATCAGTGACGAGATAAGCAAGGTTCGCTACCGCACCATGCCGCCCTTTATGATCCGGGCGGAAAAAACGGAGGTCAACTATCTCTATGGATTAAAATCACAGGATTTTTAAGGGCAGAAACCCTGGGGCAAAAGACCGTGCTTGTGCGAAAGCAAATCAGAGGAGGGTAAGAGAAAGGTGAAAAATGAATCAGAGGTGGATAAGAGAAGGTTGAAACTAAGAATAAATACAAGTAAAAACAGGGCGGTTCTCTGTTGGCTGCTCATCGGCCTCTTATTTTTCAGCGGCTGCGGGACGGGGGGGACGGAACAAACCGGGGGCAAGAAGGGCGTTCCCCAGGAATTGACCATTGCCAGAGTAGGGGATGTGGGGACTATGAACCCTCATCTTTATGACAGTGATATGGGGGCCCAGACTCTGGTGTATGAACCTTTGGTCAATTTGGATAAGGAAGGAAATATCATTCCTTGTCTGGCAGCTTCCTGGGAGTTTAAAGACCAGGGACTGAGCTTAGTCTTTCAGCTGCGGGAAGATGTAAAGTTTTCTGATGGACAGGACTTTAATGCCCAGGCTGTCAAACAAAACTTTGAAGCGGTCCTGGCCAATGCCAAACGGCATAGCTGGCTGCCTATGATTGATAATCTGAAGTCCGTAGAAGTGACGGCTCCCTATACGGTGGTTTTGCATTTAAAGAGTCCATATCCCTTTACCCTGCTGGAACTGACCATGGTGCGGCCCGCCCGCTTTTTAAGCCCGGGAGGGTTCGGGGAAAATGGGATTGCCTTTGCCAAGCCGGTAGGAACAGGACCCTATATCTTAACAGAGTATGTCAAGGATGAAAGAGCGGTCTTTGTCCGCAATGATCAGTACTGGGGGGATAAACCCAAGTTGGAGAAGATAACCATCCGTCCTGTACCTGACTCCAACGTCCGTTTAAATGCCCTCCTGGCGGGAGAGGTGGACTTAATTGTGGGCAGCGGTCTGAGTGCGGTTTCTTATCTGGATTTAAAAAATCTGCAGGGTAAAGCCGATTTAGATACTAACGTGGAAATGGGGGATGTGGCTCAGTTTCTGCTGCTTAATCCCAGCGCTGAGTTTTTGACGGATAAGGCCGTTCGGAAAGCCATATGTCTGGCAATTGATAAGCAGGAAATTAATCAGGTGGCTTATGAGGATATGGAAAGTGTGTCGGATACCATGTTTTCCACCAAGGTTCCGGAGATTCTGGGAGAGGTCAAGGGACCGGGAAGGGATCAGGAGAAAGCTAAGCAGCTTTTGGCCGCTGCCGGCTGGGCGGATAGTAACGGGGATAAGTTTATGGACAAAGATGGCAAGACCTTAGAGATCCTGTGCAACATCCCCTCGGACGCTCTGACCACCAAAACCTTGGCGGAAGTGGTTCAGGCCCAGCTTTCAGAAATCGGGATCAAGGTTAAGATCAGCTCGGTGGAATCGGCGGTTTATTATGAGCGCAAAGAATCCGGCGAATTTGGCATTATGCCGGATATTTCCTGGGGTGTCCAATACGATCCTCAAAGCATTTATAAGTCCTTCAGGGATGTCAGACCTTTTTTAGGAAAGATATTTCAGGGAGAGGCAGGCCCCCAGTTTGAACAGGCCCTGCTGACCATGGAACCGGCGGAACGCAGAGCCAAGTTTGAGCGGATTGCCGATATCTTCATGAACGAGGAATTTATCGTAATTCCAACCACCGTTACCCCCAATGTGGCCGTATATAATAAAAAGGTTCAGGGCTTCAGCTTCTCGGCCAATGTTTGGGAATTAAGTACGGGACTGTCTAAGGTGGAGCTCGTAAAATAGATGAGTTATCGAGGTAGATGATAGTGCTGAGATATATCTGCAAAAGAGTCGTGGTTCTGTTCTTTGTCTTGGTCGGGGTGTCTCTGCTTACCTTTGGGATGGTTCACCTTACCCCGGGAGATCCGGCGGAAATTTTGCTGCGGACAGAAGGGATTGATGCCACACCCCAGGCGGTGGAGGAGCTGAGGGAGAAATTGGGTTTAAACCATCCTCTTCCCCTTCAATACCGCAACTGGATCGGTAAAGTCCTGCGGGGAGATCTGGGAGTTTCTTTCGAGACCGGACTTCCTGTGCTCCAGGAGCTGAAACTGCGTATGCCCGCCACCCTGGAACTGACTGTGGCGGGGACCATAGTGGTCCTTCTGGTTTCCTTACCCTTAGGCTTGGTTTCCGCCTTGTTTAAGAATACCTTTGTGGATCATCTTAGTCGGTTTTTCGCTTTGCTGGGTGCCTCTCTGCCTTCCTTTTGGCTGGGGCTGATTATGATTTATCTTTTGGCAGTGAAATACTCCCTGCTGCCGGTTATGGGACGGGGCAGCTTGGCTCATCTGGTGCTGCCGTCCTTGACTCTGGGCTTAGGAATGTCCGCCACTTATGCCCGCTTGCTGAGGGCCAGCATGCTGGAGGTTCTGGGACAGGATTTTATTCAGGCAGCCCGGGCCCGCGGGCTGCGGGAAAATACGGTTCTGCTGGGACATGCTTTTAAAAATGCCCTGCTGCCGCTGGTCACCGCTTTCGGGATGAGCTTGGGCCATTTGCTGGGCGGGACGGTTATTGTGGAGACGATTTTTGCCTGGCCGGGGATGGGCCACTATTTGGTGGATTCAATTTTTGGCAGGGATTATGCCGTGGTGCAGGGATATGTCCTGCTGATGGCCCTGATTTTTGTTGTGATTAACCTGCTGGTGGATATTTCCTATGCCTTTATTGATCCCCGGATGCGTCTGGGCAAAAAGGGGGCGGAGGGATGAAACTAAAAAGCTTAGTGCACGATCCTTTGGCCTTGTTGGGCTTGATCTTAATCGCGGTCATACTGGCCGCTGCTGTTTTAGCCCCTTGGCTCGCTCCCTATGATCCCCTTCAGGTTAATACGAACCACAGGCTGGAAAGCCCTTCGTCCGGTTATCTTTTGGGAACGGACCACATGGGCAGGTGTATTCTGTCGCGTATCCTGCACGGGGCACGGAGTTCTCTGAGCATTTCTTTTCTGGTCTTAGGTATGACCTTGTCTCTGGGAACTCTGGTGGGCACCCTGGCAGGCTATGCAGGGGGAAAACTGGATGATCTGATCGTCGGTATCATAGATATCCTGCTGGCCTTCCCGGGCTTGATTCTGGCTTTGGTCATTGCCGGGATGCTGGGACCCAGCATTGCCCATGTCATGATTGCCATAACAGCCGTTCAGTGGGTGGGGTATGCCCGGATTATCCGGGCCATGGTGGCTTCCGGTAAAGAAAAGGAATACATTAAGGCTGCCCGCACCGGGGGAGGCAGTCACTTATCCCTGGTTCTGCGTCATATTCTGCCGAATGTATTGTCTCCGATTATTGTTCTGGCGACCTTGGATATGGGGGCTACCATTCTGACTATTTCCGGCATGTCTTTTTTGGGGCTGGGGGCTCAGCCCCCTCAGCCGGAATGGGGAGCGATGCTTAACGATGGTCGTCCCTACATGTATAGGGCACCCTGGATCATGATCTTTCCCGGTCTGGCTATATTAATGACCGTCCTGGCCTTTAATTTATTGGGGGATGGGATGAGAGATTGCTTTGATCCGCGGGAAGTGCAAAAACCAGGAAAGCAGGTGACAGGATGAAGAGTTCGGAGTCTATTCTTGAAATAAGCGGCCTTCAGGTGGGCTTTGCCAGGGGAAAAAGGATTCTGCCCATTATCCAAGGACTGGATTTAAAATTGTCCCGGGGGCAGGTTTTAGGGCTGGTAGGAGAGAGCGGCTGCGGCAAAAGCATGGCTGCCCTGTCCGTTCTGCGCCTGCTGCCCCCAGGCGGAAGAATAACCGGCGGCAAAATCCTGTTGGGGCAGGAGAATCTCTTGGAGCTCTCCCGGGGAGAGATGCGCCGGATTCGGGGAAAAAGGATCGGGATGATTTTTCAGGATCCCAATACGGCCCTTAATCCGGTGCGGCGGATTGGCGGTCAGTTTGTGGAGACCTTGCGGACCCATTTGGCCCTGGAAAGGCAGGAGGCTAAGCTTAAGGCAGAAAGTATGCTAAGCACTCTGGGCCTGGCTTGTCCGGAGCGGCTGATGAGATCCTATCCCTTTCAACTAAGCGGAGGAATGCGGCAGCGGGTGATGATTGCTCTGGCCCTCTCTTTGCAGCCCGACGTGCTGCTAGCCGACGAGCCTACCACGGCTCTGGATGTTACCATTCAGGCTCAAATTCTTGCGGAATTGAAAGGATTGCAGGATCAATTTCAAACTGCCATCCTCCTGGTATCTCACAACCTGGGGGTGATTGCCCAGCTTTGCGATGAGGTGGCCGTCATGTACGGAGGAACTATTGTGGAAACCGGAACGGTGGAAGCTCTTTTTAGGCAGACGTCTCACCCTTATACCCAGGGGTTGCTTCAGGCAATTCCCCATTTAGACAAAGGCAGGGGTCAAACCCTAAGGGTTATCAAAGGGCAGCCTCCTGAAGCGGGCCGGATTCCTCAGGGGTGTCCCTTTGCTCCTCGCTGCGCCGCCGCCGCGGAGATTTGCCGGCAAAGCCGCCCAACCCTGCAGCAGGTAGGAGAAAGGCCAGGGCATCAAGGAGCCTGCCATTTCCCCTTGACCTGGATGACCAAGAAAAATAGGGCTCAAGGCCTGAGCAGGAAGGCGGTGTCTTCGTGAAGCAGACCCTGCCTTTGCTGGAGGTCTCAGAGTTAGGCAAATATTATGCGGGACCAGGGGGAGTTAAGCAGAGACGGAAAAAGCTCCGAGCTGTAGACGGGGTTTCCTTTGATTTGAAGCAAGGGGAAACTCTGGGCTTGGTGGGGGAAAGCGGCTGTGGAAAAAGTACCCTGGGCCGCCTGCTCCTGCGCCTGGAAAAAGCAGATCAAGGGAGAATCCTTTATGAAGGGGCAGACATAACAGCCTGGCAGGGGAGGAGGCTGCGCCAATGGCGGCGGAATGTGCAGATGATTTTCCAGGATGCCTTTGCCTCCCTTAATCCCCGCTTGTCTGTGGAGGAGATTATCAGGGATCCCCTGAGAAATTATGAGCGGCGGGGAGCTAAGGCCTGGGCCGCCCGGGTGGAGGAATTGCTGGAGATGGTGGGCTTGGAGCCCGGCGCGCGCTTTCGTTATCCTCATGAATTCAGCGGGGGGCAGCGCCAGAGGATCGCCATTGCCAGAGCGCTGGCCTTGGGGCCCCGGCTTTTGGTGTGTGACGAATGTGTAGCCAGTCTGGATGTATCGATTCAGGCCCAGATTCTGCAGCTTATCCAGTCTTTAAAAGAAAGGCTGGGGCTGTCCCTGCTTTTTATATCCCACGATCTGGCTGTTATTAACTATATCAGCGATAGAGTCGGAGTGATGTATCTGGGAAAGATTGTGGAAATTCTGGAAGCGGGCAATCTCCTTGAGGCGGCCCGGCACCCTTATACTCAGGCTTTGTTTTCTGCCGTTCCCCTTCCTGATCCCGCCCAAAGAAACGCCGCTCAGCTTCTGCTCAGGGGGGAACCGCCGAATCCTTTAAACCGGCCTGCCGGCTGTTCCTTTCATCCCCGCTGTCCTCAGGTCATGGAGAGGTGCCGGCAAGAGGAACCGGCAGTCAGGGAGATATCCCCAAAACACTGGGTTGCTTGTCATGGGATATGATGTCAGCCGGCCATCGAAAAGGGCTGTCAAGATATAAACTGCTTCAGAATTTAACCCCTGATGATTGTTCCCCCAAGGCAATATTTTCCTTTTTATGGTATAATGATATTGTTCGGTTTATAAGGCAAACCAGAAAACTTAAATGTAATCTTCCCTGGTGAATGAGTTATTATAGAGTTTGGCAATAACTGTTCACCACGAATTATTGCACTGCATATAGCTATGGGGGACTCCTGTGTAAATTGTCATTCCATCATATACACAATATCGGATAAAGGAGAGTGTTATTATGCCGATGCCGGTACCCCAAGAAGAAAGACAATACACGTATGCAGACTACCTAGCATGGCCTGAAGATGAAAGAGTAGAAATTATAGATGGTGTGCCCTATCTGCAAGTAACGCCTTCACCGGAGCATCAGGAAATATCCATGAATTTATCTACTCAGATTTCAGTCTACTTAAAGGGAAAATCCTGTAAAGTTTATGCAGCACCATTCTCTGTCAGGTTGACTAAGGGTGACGAGAAGAAGGACGAAGACTTTAAGATAGTCTTTGAGCCTGACATTACCGTTGTATGTGATAAATCTAAAATTGACAAACAAGGCTGTAAGGGTATACCCGACTGGATCATTGAAATTATTTCTCCAACTTCGATTAAACATGATAGAATTACCAAATTTAATCATTATGAAAAAGCTGGAGTTGTAGAATACTGGATTGTAGAGCCAGAGGGTAAGCTTGTAAGTGTATTTTTGTTGCAAAGCAACGGTAGGTATGGCAGGCCGGAAATATACACAGAAGAGGAAAAAATAACTGTATCAATATTTCCGGATTTGGCTCTAGATTTGAGTGCGGTGTTTCCTTCTATATTAATAACTGAGCTATAGATCTACTGACTAACAAGCATATTAGCGACCTGGATTAAAGGCGGGTGTGATAAAAATCGCACCCGCCTTTAACTATTAAAATGACCGGTTATGTTCATGACCATATTATCTTCATGTTTGAAAATGAGATGAAAATCATCTTTACTGAATAACTAGAATTATCCGGTAAAGATGATATCATGGATATAGATTTATTAAAATCAATCCAAGCACCAAAAGAGGAATTGAGGTTGAAGGAATGGATGGGCAGAATAAATGTAATAAAAAGGCGGTAATAAAGTTTACAGGAGCTTTTATAGCGTGGGTCATTGGTTCGGGCTTTGCAACAGGACAGGAAGTATTGCAGTTCTTTACAAGTTACGGATACTTAAGCTATGGTGTTGTTTTGCTTAATTTAATAGGTTTCTTATTTTTTGGTCAAATTTTATTAGTGACAGGATATGAACATAAATCTGAAAGGTTATTTAACCATTGTAAATACTTCTGTGGTGAAAAGTTAGGGGCATTTTATTCATGGCTGATTCCTCTTACTCTGATTTTGATTATGCCTGTTTTAATATCCGGAGCTGGTGCTACTCTTTCTGAGTACTATGGAATCAAACACTATATTGGTTCTGCTATCATGGCCGGGATGGTTTTATGTGCTTATTTAATTGGATTTGAACGATTAATAAACGTCGTTTCGACGATAGGACCATTTATCATTATTTTTTCTTTACTTGTTGGAACGATTACGGTAATCCATGATTTTCAAAATTTTGGGGAGGTGCCTAAATACGAATCCATACTGAGTGAGTCGCAATCAGCACCTCATTGGATTATCAGCTCTATTCTATATTTATCGTTAAATTTCCTGAGTGGTAGTGTATATTTCACAGGACTTGGTATGTCAGCAGATAATCGGAACGATGCAAGATATGGAGCATTATTTGGAGCTATTGCTGTAATTCTGTCTATTACAATCATGAATTCAGCTATCTTGCTGAATGCGGAATATCTTGCATCCTTGGCAATCCCGACATTATATTTAGCAAAAAAAATATCTTACATATTTGGAGCAGTTTTCTCAATTGTGTTGATATTAGGTATGTTTTCTTCTTGTTCCACAATGATGTGGTCCGTATGCAGCCGATTTACACTAGGCGGAAAAAGAGGGAACCAGATATTTGCAACCCTGGTTGCAATATTTACCTTTGTATTAAGTTTATTCTCGTTCAGTGAACTTGTAGGTATCTTTTATCCACTTGTAGGATATGTCGGACTGATATTTATTGGTTGTGTAATATATAAAGGAATAAAACAACTAATTCTCATGCCCTAAAGGATGTTTCCTTTAACTATTAAGGACGGAGAAATGGTAGGATATATCGGCCCCAACGGTGCCGGAAAAAGCAGCACCATTAAAATAATGAGCGGAATTTTAACTCCGGACAGCGGCACATGCAGCATTAACGGCAGAACACCCTGGTAGGAGAGGATCGCCCATGTCAGGGAAATCGGCGTTGTTTTCGGTCAGCGCATGCGCTGTGAAATTGCAGCTTCTCTGCTGCACAATCCTAAAATCCTGTTTTTGGACGAACCCACAATCGGACTGGATGCGGTTTCCAAAATTGCGGTGCGCCAATTTATTAAAACCATAAACAGCGAACGTAAAACCACCGTCATCCTGACGACTCACGACATGCAGGACATCGAAGCACTAGCGGAGAGAATTCTCTTGATTGGCAAGGGAAAAATCTTGCTGGATGGTTCTTTGAGCGAGCTGAAAAAGAGAAATGCCACGGGACGGGGATCATAGGCAGAATAGTGAGAACCGTACCGGAAAGGAAGAGTCCTCTATCTCATAATTTTTAAGCGAACACTTTTCTCATCTTTATAGTCCCCAAAGTACAAATTCCCAAGTATGTTAACCAACATAATCCATAAGTAATAAATGAATTTCCTAATAACGGATAAGGAGCGATAGACCCTGAAAATCCACCAAAGAAACCATCTAGTACATTGAAAGAAACTGATAAGGGGATCAAGACTAACACCCACAAATTAATCGGCCAATAATGTTTCTTTGCTTTGCTCTTGGTTTCATCAGCCCCCACAGTTTGCCCCAATGCAAAACTCATACACCCGATAGCCATAAATATAAGTCCAATTGCTACGGAGGATGCTGCTTGTTCCTCATGCCACACCATAATTGCCGCAATCAATCCTATAAAATTCAGTGCAGTACCGACAATTGAAAAGATTCTTGCATCCGGTTTTTTCTTCACAGCTTCTTTTGGGTGTTCAATTCCTTTTAAAAGATAATCTATAGTCACTTCAAAATAATCACTGATCATAATTATTTTGTCAATATCCGGTGTACTCTGATTACTTTCCCATTTTGAAACAGCCTGCCGGGAGACACCAATCTTGTCGGCAAGTTCCTCTTGCGAAAGACCTTTGATTTTTCTTAAAGTTTGAATTCTGTTTGAAATACTCATTGTGTGACACTCCTTCCCTTGCTGGTGTCATAATAGCAAAAAATAAGGTTGCATTACTACCAACTACACTTAGAAATATGTCAACCGCCAGTTGCGGTTGGACTTTCTTCAGCAACCTATATCGAGCTGAAGGAAAAATGGCTTCGTTTTATGGTAAAATATGGATATTACATTAAAGCATAAACGCTATTTATTGAGAGGTTTTACGACGACCCTGCGATCACCGGCTCGGACAATTGCATATGCGATATTTGCATGACGGCGGATGAGTTCCGGGCACCGGAAAATATAACAACGATAAAAGGCGGTAAGTTCGCAATTTATCACTATGAAGGAAAAATACGTAACATATTCTGCTCGGTACAGGGGGTATTCAGCATCCGGCTGCCTGAGAGCGGCTATATCATGGATAAGCGATACGGCTTGAACATCTATCAAAAGATCGACGGAAACAGCGAATATGTAAGCATGGATTTATGTATCCCAGTTAAATAGAATAGAGCAAGAATTCAGAAGTTATGAAACAGACTTTTCTCTATAATGAGAGCAAAGTGACTTAGCTTGCTTTAGCAATTATTATTTTTAAAGTTCTTTAATAAACACAAAATTGTTGTCAGTAGAAAGATCTTTGCAGTATGTATACCCTAAACGGTCAAAAGCTATAAGGCTATCGGGGTCTGTTAAGGCGTTCTCAGCCAGCCAGCGGACCATCTCACCCCGGGCCATTTTGCACAGAGTACCCTTTTCAATAACCTTGCCCTCTTTCCGCTCACCGAAAGTACAGGTGAGAAAACGCACCGGCTTAGGCAAATGAAGGGAAACCGCCTTGCTGTATTCTTTGGAAGCCAGATTTAAAATCACATCCGTTTCGGCTGAGAGGAGCTGAGCCGGTTTTTTGCCCCAGAAGGCATAGAGGTATTTACACCCGGCAGCTGAAAGTTTGGCCTGCATTTCCAAACGGTAGGGCGTTACCCCGTCGAAGGGACGCAGCACTCCGTAGAATCCCGACAGAATGCGCAGGTGTTCCTTGATGTAGACGAACTGACGGTCTTCAAAGACGCTGGGAGCCATATATTGATACTGAATGCCCTCGTAGGCCAGCAGAGCCGGGGTCAGATTGCGGCGCAAATCCATCTCCCGCAGGCGCCCGTAATTAAGGGAAGCGATAGAATCATTGCAGCGCCACAAGGATTTCAACGCAGCATAATCCATACTCTGCAGGACCCGCAGCAGAGTTTCTGCTTCAGCCGTAAACTGGGGCAAGGTCTCATGAGGCAGGCAATCGTTGTCGGTTTTCATTTTCTTGGCTGGGGAAATGATGATTCTCACGAGGTCACCGTCCTTTTCACTTCCCTCTACTTTAGCATGATTGAAAAGCTGCGTACAGTGCTCCCTAAAGACCTTATACAAGCCATCACAATAAGCGGCTCTGCCCCTGCTATACCTTATATGGGATATAATCCTAAACTGTCTGTAAATCCTATCAATATTGATAAATACACACAAGTTTTTATAGACTGCTGGCGGCGGTTTTTGCGCCCGGACCAAGGTAACGAGGATTTTGTGATTTTTGACGGCAGTTTTTTATTTCACCGCGCAAATGACCTGATACAAAATTACAATGCCACCGATGAGATGATTGCTGCACACTTGAAAGCATTACTTTCAGCAATGGCTCCGTACAACCCGCTTCTCTTCTATCTTTCTTCAAGAGATGTCGGCGCACGGCTCATTCAGGCACGAAAAGGCCGTGGACAAGCCACGGCGACTGATGCGCAAATTGCTTCTGAGGTTGAGAGGAAAAGTCGGCAAATGCAGATATAAGAATTGCTGCCCATCAAAGCGCACATTTTCGATATTTCAAGGGGTTGGGAGAAAGCGAAAAATGAGATGATGGATATTATCTCGAAGGAAAGCCTATAACCAAATTCATTTACGGCACCAGCAATGCAGGCAAAATTCAATTTATGCGGGAAGTTTTTGCACTTTTGGATTTTTGCGTTGAGATGCTGAACCAGCTAAATTTTCTCTGATTGCCACACTGAAAATACCATATTTAGCGCCGCATATGGTGGAGAGCATGGGTGTTAAGTTAAGAAATTGGAATTTAACAACACATAGTTTATATTATTAAGATTTACGTATTGAATTTTGACACCATTTAAATAACGCACTAAAATACTCGTCAAAATCGTACTCCTTTTTATTTTTCAATTCCATAGCTTTAAGCAGAACCTTTTTATCTTCCTTGAAATTTTGCTTTAACAGGCCAATCAGTTCATCAATATAAGTATCTATTCTAAGCATTTCGGATCCCCCGCTTCTTCATTCCCTAAATATACTTTGTGTGGGTTTCCTGCATAAAGGTTCATAATCTGCCTACGCAGTATTGAAGGATACAAGGGTTGAGTATTGAGCGTTTTTATATCTATCCAGTCAAAGCCAATTTGGTTAGTATCACCGTGTAAGGCGGCGTTGGGAATTTCGGCGATATATTCACACAGAAAGACTAAATCCACTCGATGAAAACTCTCACCATGAATGCCTTCAACAACAAAAACCAATTCTTTCGGAGCGACACTTATTCCTAATTCTTCGGCAACCTCACGACAAGCGGCATCAGGAAGAAGCTCCTCCGTTTCCTGCCCTCCACCAGGCATGATATACCATACTTCACCATTCTCCTGCAATTTTATTGCGAGCATCTTGCCGTCTTTAATTATCAAAGCTTTTGCAGAATTCCTTATCGATCGATTCATAAGTTGCTCCCCATGTAATCTCTGACAAATTCCTGTTTATCGTTCTCAATAATTATAGCAGAGCGCACTGAATAGGATATAATTTCCATAATAATCGAACCTAAATATGCTGATAGCGAAAAAGCACTCCCTGCCCTTCTTCCGAACCACATTTCATAAACAAAGACATCCCCTCCTCTCGGCAGAAAGTATATCTTTATTTAGAAGTAAACTATAATTGTCCTCAAATCAGACTAATTTTATCTTCCATAGCAATACCTCTAGAATAAAAATGTATTATCTGTGTAAGCAGCCGTGTTCGGCTATTTCGATCTTAAAGAACTGCCGTTGGAAAGGCGCTTAGCCTTTACCCGCAGCCAATATAAGAATTGCTGAAGACTTTCCTTTATCCTTAGGTTGCTTAATGGTATAATATGGTTGAGCGCTTTGCATGACTTAGGCGTCAATCACTGCCTGTTCGCTTAGTTTCTATATTTAACGGGGGAGTGACTACTATGTCCTCATTTGAAAAAAACAAAGGCCTGTCAATTCCAACGGACGATGGCTTTCTAATGTCTCCTAAAATTGATTTTGTCTTTAAACTTATCTTTGGTCAGGAAAATAATAAAGATCTATTGCTGGCTTTTCTCAAAGCCGTTCTCGGCGATTCGGCTGATGAGTATGAAGGGATAGAAATCATCAACAATGAACTTCTCCGGGAGTTTGCCGAGGACAGGAAAGGAATTCTCGATGTACGGGCAAAAACAAAATCAGGCAAACAGATCGACATCGAAATTCAAATCTTGCCCACCCAATTCATGCCGGAGAGAACACTGTTCTACTGGTCAAAAATGTTCACAAGTCAGGTTAAACCGGGGGATACCTATGACCGGCTTAAAAAGTGCATTACTATCAACATAGTGGATTTCATATGTACCCCACTTCCCAAGTTATACTCCGCTTATCATTTGACTGAAGATAAGACCGGTTACCGCCTGACGGACATCCTCGAAGTTCATTTTCTGGAGATTGCCAAACTCGCGGATTTAGAAATTTCCCGGGATCTCAGGGACCCGGTGGTTGAATGGATGGAATTTTTGGATGCCAAATCCAAAGGAGTGATTGAGATGCTAGCCGAGAAAAACCAGGACATTAAAAAGGCCTATGATTTATTACAGATCATTAGTAAAGACGAAAAGGCGAGAATGCTTTATGAGGCCAGGGAAGCCGAGCTTCGAGACCAGCTGACCAGGCTGAAAGTTGCGGAAGATAAAGGTAGGGCTGAAGGAATGAATATGGGGGAAACACAAAAGGCTCTTAGTATAGCTGAAAAAATGCTGAGACGGGGAGACTCGGTTGAAGAGATTTCCGAATTAACCGAGCTTTCGCCGGAAAAAGTGGCGGAACTGAAAGATAAATTATTTTTCCGGAATCCATAGTCCGAGTCAAATAAACGAGAGACCGGGGCTGAGCAGCTTCAGTCTCCTGTTTTTTTCCGGGGTCCCCGGGAGGATAAACTATAGAAGGCAAGTGAGATATGCAACGTCGCGAAATCTCAGCCATCCCCTGCGGGGTTTGAGTCAGAGATGTTCTTGCTCTCAGGCTCAAGATAGAGGTCTTCCTTTGGAATACCTAAAAGAAGCCCTGCCTGACTGTAATTCAAATTCGGATTCGAATCCGAATTTGAGGGGCCAAGCTGTCCGGCTCTGTATTAATCAGTTTTTCGGATAGGGCTTTTTCCGATTCGTTCTGTTTAAAAGATAGTCGGTACTGGTCTCATGGAATTCAGCTAGTTTGATTAAAATTCCCGTAGGTAAATCTACCTCGCCTCGTTCGTAGTTGCTATATATCCTTTGGCTGCAATTAAGATAGGCTGCGATCTCTGTCTGGGTCAGGTCTTTGTCTTCTCTTAATTGCCTTATGAAGAAATTCAGCAGGTTCAGCGTCAGACCGAAGAAATGTATATTCACAGCCAGAATCGTGAATTGATTCTTGTGAAATCAGGCAGGGACTCCGAAGAGCCGGAGAAGAACAAATAAAGTTCAGCTAGGTCTCATAGGCCGTGGGTTAAAAAAATGAGGCAAATATTATTTGACTCAAACTGCCTGAGGATGACGAAGACTGAGGGGGCGGTGACTGAATGCAGGATATAGAGCTTTTTAACAGATTCATAAAAGTCGAATCGGTCAACAAAGGTTGGTCTGGGGACAAAAAATACTGCGTGACAAGGGCAGACAGAATGAGGTATCTGCTTCGTATCTCGCCCGCCGAGCAGTATGAAAAGAGAAAAGTCTTGTTTGAACTATTGGAACGTGTAGCCGGGTTGGGCATTCCGATGTGCATGCCGATTGAATTTGGCGCTTGCGGAGACGGCGTTTATATCCTTGAAAGTTGGATTGACGGCGAGGGCGCCGAAGCAGCAATCCCGATGCTGTCCGAAACAAAACAATATGGGTTGGGGCTAAAATCCGGCGAAATTTTGCGAAAGATACATATAATTCCCGCGCCAGATGAGCAGGAAGATTGGGTGGTGCGGTTCAATCGTAAAACTAATTATAAAATACGGAAATACCGCGAATGCGGTAAGCCGACTTTTTTATCATACTACATTTCATAAGCAAAGACATACCTTGCTCTCGGCAGAAAGTGTTTGTGCTCTATTTGTGGAAGTTTATATCCTTATATCTACAGGTTGCAATTTTGCAGCAAATGAAACTTTACTGCTTCGTATTATATTTATTTGGGACATATTAAAGAATCTATTTCAAACCAGTGTTCAGTCAACCAAAGCATTTCATCCTTGAAACGTTTTGGGGTTTCGTCACAATTCCCAAGAAATTCCGACCGTATCCACCAAGGTGTTTCAATGCACCAAGATAGCCGCAAAGCATCTGCTATATTAGGTAAAGTCAATGCTGAATACTGCAAATAGCCTTCAAGGAAAGCGCATACCTTTTTGACGTTCATTTTATTTCCTTCCAACGCAAAAGACAGTATCGCTCTTCCTATATCATGCCAAATATAGCTGTAGCAATTACGGTCGAAATCAATGACAGCGGATACGCAATCCACATCGAACAGGATATTGCCGGAGTGAAAATCTTCGTGTGCGAATCCTTTGGGAAACTTATCAAAAAAATCGGTGTTAAGCTGCTTCAAAATCGGCTCCAGCGCAAGCAAGGCTTTTCGATATTCAACATGAGCGTCCGGCGAATATTTCGTCATACAGGAGTTAAAGTTTCCCCATAATAAAGCTGTCGTATAACCGCCGAAAACAGGTAGATTCCTGACCGAAGGCGTCGGCACCTGCGAAAAAGCCCTGTGCATTATGGCGCAGGTGCTGCCAAGACTGCGCATTTGCGGTATTGTGATTGTATCGGCATTTTCGGTCTTTCCCGTGCAAAAATCCATAACCATATAAATCGTTTCGTCATCCAGCCAACGAATTATACGGCCTTCACACTGCCAGAGAAACGGACAGGAAACGCCGTTTTTTCCAAGGATAATCTGCCGCTGTAGCGCAGACTCAATTCTCTCAATTTGTTCTCTGCGAAACCGCTTGATACTATACTGTTTAACCAATAATTCGCCTTTTTCGGTTGAAAGTTTCCATTTCTGATTTAACAATCCACCTATTACTGGAGTAATTTTATTAAAAGTTAACCCATAACTGTCTTTCAAATCAGCTATAATTTTATCTTCCATGCAATAACCTCTAAAACAAAATAATCCACAGTTCAATACAAGGTCTCTAAAACGACCATGACTGGCCTTGTTCAGCAGATTGGTCAGTTTCCGGGTGGAAACGGCAGGCATATCCTCCGGCGTCGGGCACTGCAGCAGCAACTTCTTGGAGGTAACACCAAAGGTGTTGGAAAACAGACTGGCGTATTCGGGAAACACCTGATCCAGCAAGGCGATAGTTTTCTAATTCTGACAGTATAAGAACCAACTTAAGCTTATCAGCCTAAAAAAGCCGCTTAAGGCTGCTGAGTTAGTTTTGAATAAGCTTTGGCTTTTTTCAGGATACAATATTTTACATTATCAAATTGATTTTACCATAATAATCCATCGCGTGTAAGTAGGAATGGCAGGACAATTTTCTCAGGCTTTCAGAAGTTCTGAAGCAGTCCATACCCACCAGAATAATAGAGATTACCGGAGAATAGCGGATACTATTTTCAATAATGAATACAGAGGATGATACGGTCTCAAAGCGAAGACTCACCAGTTTACTGGTATAGCTTTCTTTGGGTCACTTGTTGGCAAGCAAAGTTAAAATCCGAAAGAGGGAGAGAGCTTTTGTGAGATGATACATATTTCATGGTTTTGAGTTCTTTGATGAAATTCAACCGTAGCAATAGTAGGCAATGTAAAATAAACTTTTTTGAAATAAGTATTTAGCAGGAATTTGCGAAGAGTTTGTAGAAATTAATGTAAAAAAAACCAGAAAATAATTTGTCGGCGAAACCATGAAGGTATTGCAAAGACCATGGAGGTTTGACCCATTTAGGGTCAGCTTTGTGGTCTTTTTTTTATGAATGGAGAAATGGAGTGAAAGGAATGGCGCACTGATTGATGCCGGGTTTAAGAAATCTTCAGCAATGGGGATATTTCCGACCAGAGAAGGTTTCTTGGAAATGAGCAAGAGGCAAGGTATGGTTTTTAGGTATTATTAAAGGTTGATTAGAGGTGATTTTTATATAGCAAAAATAGTAAAACACCTGGAAATGGTTGAGGATTATGTTTAGAAATTTGAAGGGGGAAAACGAAAATGAGTAGGGTGCTTTTGAAGAGAAGCGTGTGGTTTCTCAGTTTGTTGCTTGTAGGACTGCTCTTAGCGGGTTGTTCAGCGGTTAAAACTGCTAACGAAGGCAACAAGTCGGAGACAGGCAAAGTTGCGGTAAGTACACAGGGAACCGGTAATTCGGAAATGCAGACAATCACTGATCTGGTTGGCCGGGAAGTGAACGTGAAGGTTCCGGCTCAACGTATTGTAGCCCTTGGACCAGGTTCGTTAAGGCTGGTTGCTTATGCTAAGGGAACTGATCTGGTGGTTGGAATTGAGGATATGGAAAAGAAAGTGCCGACGGGAAGGCCGTATATGTTTGCCTATCCGGAATTGAAGGCTCTGCCGACAATTGGGCAGGGCGGAATAGACACTGTGCCGGATGAAGAAGCATTACTGAGTGTCAAGCCCGATGTTATTTTTATAGCTTATCTGGTGGACAAGGCTAAAGCAGATAAGCTGCAGAAAAAAACCGGGATTCCTGTTGTTGTCTTGAGTTATGGGCCATTGGCAACCTTTAATGAGGAAGAGATCTATCGCTCTTTAGAACTGGTCGGGAAGGTTATCGGAACTGAACAGAGAGCGAAAGAAGTCATTAACTATGTTAAAAAAAGTCAAGAGGATTTGAGAGAGCGCACGAAGGGGATTGCAGACGTTGATAAACCTAAGGTCTATGTTGGAGCTTTAGGAGTGAAAGGAACTCAAGGTATTGAAAGCACTCAGGCCGAGTATCCGCCGTTTGTAAACATCGGAGCGCGCAATGTTGTGGATGAAACCGGAAAAAGCGGCAGCTTGATGATTGAACGCGAGAAACTTGTGAGCTGGGACCCCGACATTCTTTTTATTGATGAAGGCGGTTACAGCAAAGTGCTTGCCGACGCGCAGAAGAACCCGTCATTTTATCAGGCTCTGCGTGCAGTCAAGAACGGCCAGGTTTACGGCCAGATTCCCTATAATTTTTATACCACAAACATCGATACTGCCTTGGCAGATTCTTATTATGCCGGGAAAGTGATTTTCCCGGAAAGATTTCAGGATATCGATCCCGTCAAGAAAAGTGAGGAGATCTATACCTTTCTTTTAGGTAAACCTGTCTATGAACAAATGGCTGAGGATTACGGTGGGTTTAAAAAACTCGAATTAACTCAACCGTAAGAGATAAGCAGATGCATACCGGAGACAAAACGTAGCTATGATTATTAAGTGAAGAAAGTAAGGTGGCAGTTGTGCCTAAAAAAGCCTATTTCGACGAGAAAGCAGCGAAGTGGGATACCCTTATCAAAGATGAGGTAATCATCCGCTTGCAAAATATGGTGTCAGAACTTGGTTTATCACAGGGCAGTAAGGTGCTCGATCTGGGAACAGGTACCGGAGTGCTCATTCCAATGTTGATGGACGCCGTTGGTTCCTCCGGAGCGGTAGTGGCCATAGACTTTGCTCCCCAGATGCTGGCTGAAGCCCGAAAGAAGTATCAGTGGACTAATTTAGAGTTCTTGGAGGGAGCTGCAGAGGCAATTCCTTTAGCGGACCAAGTTGTGGATGAGGTTGTGTGCAACTCGGCGTTTCCGCACTTTGATGATCTGAGGCGTGCCGCTCAGGAAATGGCTCGTGTGCTGAGACGCGGGGGACGAGTTACCGTAATGCATCCCCATAGCAGGGAGTACATTAATGAGCTGCACGCCTCTCTAGGAGGTGCAGTTGAGAACTGTTTGTTGCCTGAGGAGGAAGTTATGCAGACTATTTTTACTGAGGCGGGTTTTGAGTCTATTACCCTTGAAGATGTGCCTCAGCGTTATTGCTTGTCGGGAAGAAAAAGATGAGGGAGCATCAATTATGAAAACTCTCTCATTTGAAAAGGGGATGAACAGATGCTTAAACGTATCGGTTCATCCCTCTTCTTATTAGAATCAGTTCTGATCTTTCTCAGATCAGGCTTTCCAATAGATCCAGGCAGTTTTGGTCCGAACTCTCTCGTGAACAAATCCATTTTGAGAGATCTTTTCCAGATAATTTCTAATTAAAATGTATTTCTGATCATCTGAGTTATTTACAGCTTCAAAGAGTGTACCATAATAAATACAAGCTTCTTCAAGTGAGCGGACATGCTCCCGATCAGTATCGACATAGGTAATGTAGGGATAATACCCTATTAGCCAAAGAATATTAAAAATACAATAGACTGTATTAACATAAAATTTTGGATCTTTAATTTGAAGGACTTCCGTGCGAATAATGTCCTGAACCGAATCGGAACGATCCACAAAATTAGATAGAAAGCAGTATCCCCTGCTGGCAGCGATCATCTTTTCCAGGGTGATTTGATCATGAATTCCCGGACTGTTGATGGCGGCAACCAAGTCAAACCTTTTTTCCCAACCGTATTCTTCAAGATTGACTTCATCCCAATTTAAGTTTTTAAACGAGACATTGGGCAGGTTTGCTACAGCAGCGTTTTTTTGCGCATAGTCTAACATTTTAGCGGATATGTCCAGGCCGGTAACCTCACGGGATATCTTGGCAAATTCAACGGCAAACCCTCCCGGACCGCAGCCTATATCCAAAACGCTGCTGTCTTTGCTAAGAAGATTATTGCTGAACATAAATTCAACGATTTTCCCAATCCGTTGGTCAGGGGTACCACGAGAAACTAATTTATTGAACTCATCCGCCCGATTGTCCCAAAAGGATGCCCCGGAAGGGTTAGCAACCTTTCCCTCGCTCCATAGACGGGTGTATTGTTCTATGTCCATCTATTTTACCACCCTCTCGAATAGTCCTTGAAGCAGTCCAGGCACACTTTTTTGCCCTCATTGATGCGTATCTTGTGCTCGGGAGCGCCTTCCCCGCAATTTTCGCAAATTACGGTCTTAAAGAGTCTTGCTTTCTCGGGCAACTCAAAGGAAGGCTTGGAGAAGTTAAAGAGTTCCGCTGCAGGTGAGTTCAGAAGGTATTCCTGACGCTGCCGGCGATCCATTTCACCATTGAAAGGCTTGATGATCATTCTCAGGCTTTCGCCATTGGACCGGTTATAAAAACTAAAGGCCATTTTTCCTGTACCTTTATACAAAAGATTTCCCTTTCCAAACGTACAGCCCGTGATCACCTGTACAGCATCCACTCCGCAGGCGTCGTTTTCAGTAACACAGACAATTTCTTCATCCGCAGAAAACCGAATGCCCAGCTTCTTGATGGCAGCTTCACAAGCTTTGTAGCCAATTGCCAGACCTGGGCACTCATGCCCGTGAAATTCTACTGCTTTTTCCCACCGTGTTTTCTCTTGACACATACCATTAATCCCCCTTTTGCAAAATAAAAAAGACCAAAAGAAAACTGACCTATCAAAGTCAGACCTCCATGGTCTTCACAAACACCTTCATGGTCCTGCGAGCTATGATTATACTAGTATTCTACAACATCTCATGAATTCCTGCCAGACATATGTTCAAAATGTATAAAAGGGCAAGGGAAAAAGAAGGAATTCTTAAATTCATGTAGAACTACCAACATTAAACAAAATACTTAAAAATTAGACCATGGAGGTCTGGCTTCGATAACGAAGTCAGCTTTGTGGTCTCTTTTTTTATTAAACTAAAGGAGCGGATGAAACGATGGAGAAACAAGTTCAGATGGATTGGGAGCGTTGTGTAGAGTTTCACGGACATATTTGCCCCGGTTTGGCAATCGGTTTCCAGGCGGCACAGATCGCCTTGAAGGAGGATGAGTTTCAATGAGAAAACTGATGGCGCTATTTTTGACGCTAACTATGTCCTTAGTCCTTTTAACGGGATGTGGAGGAACTGCAGAGAAGGAAGGGGGAACGGTTCCCACAACGGCTCAGGTCCAAAAACAAAAAGTTACGGATTTGCTGGGCAGAGAAGTGGAGCTGGCGGTCCCTGTTCAAAGGGTCGTGGCCATCGGACCGGGTGCCTTGCGGTTGGTGACTTATGCCGAAGGCACCTCTATGGTAGTGGGTATCGAAGAGACTGAAAAAAAAGCTTCCCCGGGAAGATCCTATATGATGGCTAATCCGGATCTGAAAAAACTGCCCGGCATTGGGCAGGGCGGGCCGGATACTGCCCCGAATGAGGAAAGCTTGGTCAGCGTCCAACCGGATGTGATTTTTGTCTGTACCCTTGTGGATAAAGAGAAGGCTGATCAATTACAGGCCAAAACAGGTATTCCGGTCGTCGCTTTAAGCTATGGCGATTTGGCGACCTTTGGCGAGGATTTGTATCGTTCTATCAATATAATCGGCACAATCATAGGCAAGGAGAAGCGGGCTCAAGAGGTTGTGGCCTATCTTAAACAAAATGAAAAGGATTTGGGAGAACGGACGAAAGATCTTGCCGATGGGGACAAAGCAAAGGTTTATGTAGGTGCTGTGAGCATGAAAGGAGCGCGGGGGATTGAAAGCACTCAGGCCCAATACCCTCCATTTAAGTATATCGGTGCCAAAAATGTGGTTGATGAAACAGGCAAAAACGGAACGGTTATGATTGATAAAGAAAAACTCATCAGCTGGAATCCGGTTTTCTTGTTTCTTGATGCGGGAGGGTATGCACTGGTTACGGAAGATTATAAGAGAAACCCTGCTTTCTACCAATCCTTGCAGGCTTTGAAAAATGACCGGGTCTATAACTTGATTCCCTTTAATAACTATAACCCCAATATCGACACGGCCTTTGCAGACGCCTATTACGCGGGAAAAATTATCTTCCCTGAACAGTTTAAAGACATCGATCCGCTCAAGAAAAGTGATGAAATTTATCAGTTTCTGTTAGGCAAACCTTTATATGCTGAAATGGAACGGGATTTAGGCGGCTTTAAAAAGCTTGAGCTGGGAAAGTAATTTGAGGTGATTAGAATTGGTTCGCAATGAAAGCGTGCCGGATAGCGGGACGGCAAATCATTATTTGAGATATACTTGGAAGAAAAAATTAATCATGCTGGCACTAATCCTTCTGACTGCAGTGCTCGCCCTCTATGCCATCAGTGCCGGTTCAGCTGAGCTTTCACCCTGGCAGGTCCTCTTGACGTTGCTCGGCCAAACCGAAGGACAGTCTCAGATTATCATTTGGTCAATCCGCTTACCCCGAGTATTGGCAGCAATGGTGGCGGGGATAGGTTTGGGGGCTGCCGGTGCGGTCATGCAAAATGTTCTCAGAAATCCCTTAGCCTCTCCGACTACCGTCGGTATAGCTCAAGGCGCAGCCTTTGGGGCTGCGCTGGCCATCGTTGGCTGGGGAGCAGGTAGTTCTTCAAGCACAGGTGGAGGAACGATTCTGATTAGCAGTCCTTATCTTGTCACTATTTCCGCCTTCGTGGGGGCTATGCTTTCGACTATGATCATTATTTTTCTGGCCCAATATAAGGGTGTGTCACCAGAGTCTATGGTGTTGGCCGGGTTTGCTTTAGGATTTTTCTTTCAGGCAGGCACTATGCTTTTACAGTATTTTACTAATGATGTCAACGTTGCAGCAATTGTCTTCTGGACGTTTGGAGATATCGGGCGGGCAGCATGGGGAGAGTTAGGGATTATGTCCTGTGTAGTCTTCGGCTCCGTACTCTTTTTCTTATTTAACCGTTGGAATTATAATGCTCTGGACAGTGGGGCAGAAACCGCCAAGGGTCTGGGTGTCAACGTGGAAAAAACGAGACAGTTGGGGATGTTCTTTGCTTCTTTGATTACTGCTACGGCAGTTTCCTTTTTAGGCATAATTGCCTTCATTGGTCTTGTTGCGCCCCATCTTGTGAGGCGCTTGATTGGCGGGGACAATCGCTTTCTTATTCCGGCATCCGGGGTGATGGGGGCTTTGCTGCTTCTGGCTGCGGATACTCTGGCCAGGCGGATCATCGCACCCGTGATCTTGCCTGTAGGGGCAGTAACCTCTTTTCTGGGAGCTCCTCTCTTTCTCTATCTGCTGGTGAAGGGGGCTAAGTTGCGATGATCCTGTCTGCCAAAGAGATCGAATTTAGATACAGTTCCCGGACAATCTTGGATAAGGTAGGTTTTTCCGTGCAAAGAGGAGAGTTTCTCTCCATTCTAGGGAACAATGGCGCCGGGAAATCCACACTGCTCAAGACCTTGAACAGGATTTTGCAGCCTAAAAAGGGCAGCGTTTTATTAGATAACCAGGAAGTGTCTGAGCTTAGCCGTTTGGCAATAGCCCTGAAGATGGCCTATGTCGCCCAAAACTACGAGAGCAATCGGCAGACTGTCTTTGACGCTGTCCTTTTAGGCCGCAAGCCTCACATTAAGTGGGAGGCGACAGCGTCAGACTTGGCGCTGGTGCAAGAGGTATTGGCAAGAACCGGTCTGGAGGAATTTGCGCTTCGCTACTTAGATGAACTGAGTGGAGGGGAACTGCAGAAAGTCGTGATTGCCAGGGCCTTAGCTCAGGAACCTGAGGTTCTCTTATTAGATGAGCCAACCAGCAACTTGGATCTGAGAAATCAAATTGAAGTGCTGAGAACCATTCAGGCTGCTGCTAGAGAGAAGAATATTGCGGTGGTTGCGGTGATGCACGATCTGAATCTGGCATTACGCTTCTCAGATAAATTTCTGTTATTGCAGAACACCAAAGTTTTTGCCGCCGGAGGCCCGGAAGTGATGACCGCTGAGAACATCTCTCAGGCTTATGGAGTTCCGGTAAGTGTGGAGCGGGTACGGAACCAAATGGTCGTGATTCCAAGTTAGGGAGGGCATTTTCCCAATGAAGCCGGCAAACTTTCCTGGTCTTTTAAAGGAGGAAGAAAATTATGATTTTAAAACCCCAAAAGAGAGGGCAAATCATACCGGTTCTGCGGCCCCTCTCTATTGTGATCGGGGAGCAAGGAATGCAGTTTACAAGACCGGTCGCATCGGCAAGAAGGGCCGACTGTGGGGAAATGTTCATAAAAAAGGAAGAGTAAGGTAAAGAGGTAATGTGATTGGCGCGGACATCGGCGGCAAGCGCACCGTCTGCACCGAGTGCCGTTTCTCTCTCGCGCCTTTTCCGGACGAGCCCAGCGTGTGTATACTCCGGGAATGGCTGATGATGCCCTGCGCGTAAGACGCGAAAAAGCGCCGGTATGGAAGCGGTATCCACACCGGCGCTTTGCCGTTCTTTACAATAAATCCGGTTAGTTGCGCGGTCCGTAAAGGATACGGACGACATACACGGACTTTTTTAATCACCGGTCTATCTTAAAGGGACTGTTTCACCAGCTTGCCGGTATAGTCTTCCCTAGGGGAATCAAAGACCTCCACTACAGACCCATCCTCGATAATCCTGCCTTGATACATGACATAAACCCGATCGGCAATCTTGCGGGCCAGGGCCAGATCGTGAGTGATGTAGAGCATGGCAAACCCCTTGGCGTTCTGCAGTCCCTTGAGGAGTCTCAGGACATTGGCCTGAGTGGAAGGGTCCAGCATGGAGCTGATTTCATCGGCAATCAAGAGCCGGGGTTCCATGATCAGACTGCGGGCCAGAGCCACCCGCTGCCGCTGGCCGCCGCTTAAGCTGTGACATTTTCGGGCCATAAACTCATCGTCAGCGGGAAGCTGAACATCCTTGAGAGCCTGGCGTACTGTTTCCATTCGTTCCCCTTTGCTGCCCAGTTTCAGGATATCCAGAGGTTCCCTGACCACTTGGGCAATACTCAGGTGTTCATTAGTAGCGGTAAAGGGGTCCTGAAAGACGATTTGAATACCCTTTGGCCGGCAGGTGGCGCTGTTTCCCCTGACTTTTTCCCCGGCAAAGAGGACTTCGCCCATGTCCGGGGTCAATACTCCGGAGAGAAGACCGGCCAGGGTGGTTTTGCCGGAGCCTGATTCGCCCAGGAGGACGGCCACTTCCCCCGAGCGGACGGACAGATCGCAGTTGTCGCAAGCCTTAACGGCTCTGCCTTTAAACACAAAGGTCTTTTTAAGCCCGCGGCCCAGGAGCAGGGTGGCAATCCCCCCTTGGTTGCAGGCCACTTTCCGTTCCAGGGAAATATACTCCAGGAGAGGCCCCTTGGTCCGGCATTCCGCCAGCTTTTGCTGGCAGCGCCGGTAAAAGGGACATCCCTCCGGGCTGTTTTGGTCCGATTCCCCCGGTATACCCCACAAATCCAGGTAGGGGTTAAGGGCGGGAGAAGCCTGAATCAGGCCCCGGGTGTAGGTGTGGAGGGGATTTTTCAGGACGTCCCTGGTTAAGCCTTCTTCCACAATGTGTCCCCCGTACATGACCATCACCCTGCTCGTCAGTTTGGCGACAATCTGCATCTCATGAGAGATGACCAGCAAGGCGAATTTCCTTTCCTTGTGGAGCCGGAGCAGGAGACTGACAATTTCACTCTTGGCAATAGCGTCCAGGGCCGTGGTGGGTTCATCCACGATTAAAACCTCGGGATCGCAGGACAATGCCATGGCCAGCAAGACCCTCTGGCGCATGCCTCCGGATAACTGATGAGGGTAATAAGTGTTCCAGCTTGGCTTAAGACCCACCAGTTCCAGAAGCCGGAGAACTTTTTCAGCGGCGGCCTGCCCGGTCAGGTTCGTGTGCCTGAGAAGACATTCCAGGATCTGCTCGTGGACCGTTAAGACAGGATTCAGCACATCCAGACTGTTTTGAAAGACAATGGCAATCTTTCCCCAGCGATAGAGATTCCGTTCCTTTTCTGTCAGGCTGTTTAATTCCCGATCTCCAAAGTAAATCCGGCCGCCGGCGGAGGCGGGTTTTTTAATCAGCCCCATCAGGGCCAGGGCCAGAGAGGTTTTGCCGCTGCCGGACTCGCCGATGATTCCTAAACTGGCCCCTCTGTCCAGAGTAAAGCTGACCCGGCTGACTGCCGGAGGGCATTCCTGATCCGGCCGGTAATCTACGGAAAGGTTTTCCACCCTTATAAGTGAATCCTCCATAATAACCTCCATTCCGCCGTTATTACCGGCGGCATAAATAATCATGAGAAAGGG
Source organism: Desulfosporosinus youngiae DSM 17734 (assembly GCF_000244895.1). Taxonomy (NCBI): domain Bacteria; kingdom Bacillati; phylum Bacillota; class Clostridia; order Eubacteriales; family Desulfitobacteriaceae; genus Desulfosporosinus; species Desulfosporosinus youngiae. The sequence goes on along the minus strand of NZ_CM001441.1, from coordinate 4,290,112 downwards.
TGAGCAACAGGCAAACCCTGCTTAGGTTTTAGTGCTGATGACTTTTTCCAGATCCCTGCCGATAAAGGCCAGGGCGGTAACCAGCAGCATAATGGCGGTAATGGGACTGACCACCCACCATTTCCAGTACTCCGTAAAGTAAATCCCCTTAAAGTTGATAGCATGGTTCATAATCAGGCCCCAGCTTTTGGAGGTGGGGTCTCCCAAGCCTAAAAAGGCCAGGCCGGCCTCGGCAACGATAGCCCGGCTGGTCAGGCGAACGGTGCTGACCATGACCAGGGGAAAGATATTGGGCAGGAAGTGGCGCAGAGTCAGATGCCAAAACCCCGCCCCATAGCTGGCAGCCGCCGTCACATAATTTTCCTGTTTGACGGCAATGATCTTGGAGCGGACGATTCTCGCCGGTATCGTCCAGGAAAAAAGAGCCAGGACGATAATAATGTTGCGGACACTGGGACCGAAAAAAGCTCCCAGCACAATCATCATGGGCAGATCCGGCAGGACAATCACCAGGTCGGTGAGGCGCATGACCACTTTGTCCGCCAGCCCGCCAAAGTATCCCGCAAAGATGCCGATGATGCTGCCGCCGATTCCTGCCAGCAAAGCGGTGCCCAAGCCCACGCTGATGCTGATCCCGGCACCGTAGCAAATCTGTGCCCAAAGGTCGATGCCCAAATCATCCGTACCCAGCCAGTGGCCGGCCCCGGGGGGCTCCAGAGCCTTTCCGGAGGGGACGCTCCAGGAATGAGGGGCCAGCCAGGAGGAGAAGACAGCCAGGATAAAGACGGCTGAAATCACGGCCAGACCCGATTTTCCCAGGAAGGATAAGCTCCGGAGAGTTGCAATTGCTTGTCTGACATACTTCATTTAACTCACCCTCGGGTCTAATCTGCTGTAGATGAGATCGGCCAGGAGATTCATAGTCAGGACCGTAACGGCTACGAATAAGAAGATTCCCTGAATAAGGACATAGTCCCTGACCAGGACCGCCTCTCTCATCAAAAACCCCACCCCCGGATACTTGAAGACATTTTCCACCAGGATAGCGCCGCCAAAGACGGCGCCAAGGGACAAAAACAACCTGGTTACGATAGGCAGAAGAGCGTTTTTAAGAGCATGGCGGAAGATAAGCCGCCTTTTTTCCAGCCCCTTGGCCCGGGCCGTTCTCATGTAATCCTTGGAGAGCACTGAGATCATGCTGTTGCGGGAGAGAAGGTAGAATTCGCCCAGGCGGACCAGGGACAAAGTAAGAACAGGCAGGAAAGCATGGGCCATAAGATCTGAGAGTTTATCTGTCCAGCTGCCGTAGTCGGCAAAGGGCTTCATGCCTCCCGACAAAGGGAAGAGTTCCAGCTGGGCGGCCAGGATAAAGAGAAAGAGAATGCCGATTAGAAAAGCCGGTATTTCAGAAAGAGCAATGATAAGAGAATACATGATCTTATCAAAGGCTCCGCTGCGGTGCCAGGCGGAAAGGCTTCCCAGCACCGTACCCACCAGGCAGCTGATCAGAAGTGCGGCCAGAACAATGGCCAGAGTCCATAACACCCGCTTGCCGATCACCGAGAGAACACTGTTGTTGTAGTAAATGCTGTAGCCGATATTACCCTGCAGCAGGTTGGTCAGATAGATTGTGTACTGAACCGGCAGGGGCTTGTCGAGTCCGTAATAAGCCTTGTATTTGGCGATTTGCGCCTCGGAATAAGTGACGGTGATCTGTCCCTCACCGGAGGATAAAAAGGTAAAGGGGTCTCCGGGCATAAGTCGGGGGATGAAAAAGTTCAGAGTGATAATAACCCAAAAGGTCAGCAGGTACTCGCCGGTTTTTTTAAGGATGCTTTTGCCCATTCACTAGTTCACATCCAGGTAGGAGAGCTTGTTGTGGGTTACCTCGTGATGGTCGAACATATATTTCCAGCCGTCAAACTTGGCCGGCTTGAAGACCACATAGCCGGTGGTGTTGTAGAGGGGAAGTTGGGGAACTTCCTCAGCGATCAGCTCCTGGATCCGGAAAACCATGGCTTTGCGCTTCTCAGCGTCCAATTCATACAATTGCTGCCGGCAGAGCTCGTTGAGCTGCTCATTGCTGTAGCCGCGGATGCCGTCGGCAGAGGGACTTTGGCTGGTGGTGATTTTACTGGCATAACTTGTTCGCAGCAGGTCCGCATCGCCGCCCCAGCCGCCGTGGCCGTTCAAAACCAGTTCATAGTCGCCTTTTTTAACGGCCGCATCCCGGGTTTTAGTGTCCGCACTGGTAACGCTGAGTTCAATTCCGGCCTGGGCCAGACTTATTTTGAGCAGCTCTCCGATTCGCAATTCTTCATTGGAGTTGCCGGTTAAGAGCTTAACGGAAAGGGTCCGGCCCGCCAGGAGCTGCCTGGCCTTTTCGAGATTAAACTCGTAGTCTTTAACTGCCGGATTATACCAGAGGTGTCCCACAGGCAGGTAGCCCGCGCTTGCCGGTACGGCCGCGTTCCTGGCCACCTTTTCCACCAGTTCCCGGCGGTTGATGGCATAGGCAAAGGCTTGACGAACAGCCTTATCTTTGAGTTCCGGCCTTTTTTCCATATTGAAAATGAGGCGATACCCCCAAAAGCCGGGGTTTTGCAGGACCTTATAGTCTTCGCTGTTTTGATACTTAGGCAGGATATCCGTAGTAATACTGCCGGTTAGGTCGATTTCACCCTTGTCAAAAGCCAGAACAGGATCACTGACAGGGACAAACTGGAGGGTATCCACCAGGGGCTTCGGTCCCCAGAAGTCTTTAAAGGCTTCAAACTTATAGGCACCCTGTTCCTTATTGTATTCCTTAAGCAGGAAGGGCCCCGTGCCGACGGCGGCTTCAGGGGCGGTGAACTTAAGGGGGTCATCTACACTTTCCCAGATGTGGCGGGGAATAATCCGGGTATTTCCGATTTTACCCAGGACAATGGCCAGGGGTTTTTCCACCTTAAAGCGCACGGTTTTGGCGTCCGTAGCTTCTACCGACTGAATGAAGCTTTGGTTGTCAATGGTCAGGTCATTGGAGACCGGGGGATGAACCGCGTAATAATCGAAGGAAAACTTGACATCCTCCGCCGTCATAGGCCGGCCGTCCTGCCATCTGACATTGTCTTTGAGCGTAAAGGTGTAGGTCAGACCGTCTCCGGAGACCTCCCACTTGTCAGCCAGCCAGGGAATATAGCCTTTTTCCCCTCGTTCCAGGAGGCTGTCGAAGATCAGGGCCATCTTAAAGCTGCCCGGCCCCCGGGAATAATGGCTGAAGGGAGTGGGATAGCCCCAGTCTCCTCCTTCCAGGTTGATAACCAAGGGGCCGGAAGATTGTGGCCCGTCGCCGGCGGCGGGTTGGGAATTCGTGCAGCCCGTCAGCCCCAGAGTGGCTGCAAGAGCCAAGGATATTACAGTTTTTAATAGTTTCTTAAACATACTGAACCTCCACAATTCTAAATTTTCCAATACATCCAGGTAATCCTGGCCTCGATTTTTTCCTTGATCTGACCGTTCCGGGAAATCTCCCCAGATTCTTCATGATTTCAACTCCTTTTCATAACCTCAAATATTGGCTGGATTTTCGCCGTCTCATACTCAGTTGACGATGTGTTCTCACTTCCCCTCAGATAAAATAAAAAAAACCACAAAAGCGACTCTGAGAGTCGAACCTCCATGGTTTTGCAAAAGCTTTCATAGCCTTAACTTAGCATGTATTTTCCTAATTATTCTACATATTTTATATATTTCCTGCCGGGTAAGATTATTTTAAGGATAATTTTAACTTAAAGTGCTGTCTGCCCGGACCTGCTGATAGTTTTAGGAAGCGCTTTATTTTTTCCGGGAAAACTGTTAAGCAGGAACTTGCCAACAATTGTAGAATACTAATCATTAGCAAGAAAGCAAGTAAATAGCCGGGGCAAGGCCACGAAGGTGTTTGCAAAAACCATGGAGGTTTGACTCATTACAGTCAGCTTTCATGGTTTTTTGTTTTTTGAGGGGGGAGAATTATGATCTTAAGCGGCGATTATATGAGGGGTAATTTTGATGAAGGAGTTCTTAAGCTTGATCTTTCTTCCTGGCGGGAGTTTTCCCGCCTGGTAACAGGGAGAACCTTCAGCACAAGTCAGGTTATTTGGCGGGGGCAGCGGGTCGCCGAATGGTTATTAGAATCAACTTGGGGAAGAACGCTAAAAAAGCTGGATATTGACGGTTTGCTGCCTTATAGACATTTTAAGTATGCCGGCAGGGGAAGAGGACGGGAAAATCCGGAAATAATGGAATCTGACGATGATTGGTGGGCATCAGGACAACATTACGGTTCCGTTACGCCACTTCTGGAATGGACCGCCTCGCCTTTTACCGCCGCCTATTTTGCGTTCTGTAAGGATAGTGATGAACAGGATCAACGGGCTATTTATTCCTTTGCTTTGAGAACAGCGAAGGTCATTAATTCGAAGTTGAAAATAAAAAATCCTGGCATTCATGAAGACAATTTATTGGTTAGATTCATAAATCCAGCCTTCGACAATCATTCCGGCTTAATAAAGTCGAGAGGTCTGTTTACAAAGTCCCCAACCGGAGTAGATATTGAGCAGTGGGTCAGAAAAAACGTTAGTTTAGTTGATGATAAAGAGATAGTTTTAGTTAAGCTGACCTTGCCTAACTCTGAACGAACCAAGATCTTGAAAGCGCTGAATAGAATGAATATAAATCAGGCAAGACTTTTTCCTGATCAACAGCAAGCCTTAAACTATAAGAAGAGACGATTAATGCTTATTAAGCGCTGAGCCGTGAAACAGTGAAAGAAGGATAAGGAGGTGCTGATTAATGACAAATATAGCAATTTTCAGCTGTCCGAAAGTAACTAATAAATTAGGATGCTCCGGTTCTGATTGTTTAGATGAACTAAGAAACAGGCTAGGCCCTTATGAGATATACGATAGTTCTGAAAGCCTTGAGATGATAGGAGTTATTAATTGTCCGGGATGCCCTGCAGAAGCTGATTCAGAAAGAATTATCAATCAGGTTCAGTATCTGCTTAAATTTAAGGTTGAGAAAATTCATTTCACTAATTGTCTGAGTTTTTATTGTGCTTTCAGATACAATTATCAAGTTCTGATTGAAGGAAAGTTTCCGAATATCGAAGTTGTACAGGGAAAATATGAATCAGCGGTACTTTCCTGTATTCCTAAATCACTAAACTCAGTTAAGATGTAATTTGTGCTTTTATAATGACCCCGGAAAACATTGAAGAAGTGGCCCCCAAGGTGATGCTGGTTTAACCGGACGGAAGATTATTGTCGATACCTACGGCGGTATGGCTTGCCACGGGGGCGGAGCTTTCTCGGGTAAAGACCCAACAAAGGTAGATCGGTCTGGAGCTTATGCTGCTCGTTATGTAGCCAAAAACATTGTTGCCGCTGGTTTAGCTGAGCGTTGTGAGATTCCGGTAGCCTATGCTACCGGAGTTGCCCGGCAAGACTATGAAGGTGTTTGCTGGCGTCGGCAGTATGTTTCGTAGGGTTAGAAATTATCAGGAGCAGCCTGGGCAAGTTAAGCATTGGAGCATTGAAAAACCGCATTGTCATCATTTGCGATATGCGGTTTTTCAACGTTCGAACGGACAGAGAAGCAACTGTATGCGCCTAAGCTTTTCCGACTCTGTGAAACATTTAAAAATCATTGACAGTTAGATTGTTCCTGGATATTATGGATACATATAGTCTATAATTGGAGGGTTTTTATGAAATATTCCAAAGCAACAGATTATGCTCTTCACACAGTCTTATTTCTTGCCAGGAGCAGTTCGGAAAAAAAATTGGGGGTTCAGGAATTAGCTGAAAAACAAAAAGTTTCTCCTACTTACTTATCGAAAATACTTAACAAGCTGGTTAAAGAAGGGATTATTCACTCTTCACCAGGAGTTAACGGCGGATATTCCCTAAGTCCCCATTGGGAGAAGATATCTTTCTTGGATATCATTCAAGGCATAGAAGGAAAAACCTCCTTATTTGATTGCTGTCTGAACTCAAACCCTGAATGTTCAATAAAAAAAGTTATGCTTGCGGCAGAGAAAAATATGGAAGAGGAATTAAGAACTATAAAAATATCAGATCTTGTCTAGCATCTGATGAAAGAGGGGTTATTTTTATGGCCATTACAGCAGAACAGCCTATTCAAAAACAGCCTATTCAATACTCTAAAATCGGTATCTTATCCTTAGCTCATATGCTCAATGATCTCTATAGTAACTTTCTTCCCCAGATGCTTCCCTTTCTAATTATTTTACACCCGGATTTTACAGCAACTCAAGCAGCAATCCTGGTAGCTTCCTTTACCATCTCATCATCCTTAGTACAACCTTTTATCGGCTATTATCTGGATCGCCGAGGCAAACGTTGGTTTGTCTATGTCGGGACCCTTTGGATGGCCATCATGCTCAGCCTGACAGGGGTTGTTCATGAGAACTACCTGCTTTTGGTTACCTTAGCGACTCTGGCCGGTCTTGGTACGGCCGCTTTTCATCCTCAAGCTTCCACCATGGTCAATATTTTAAGCGGGGATTATAAAGCGGTTTTACTTTCAACCTTTATCGCCTTTGGTAATTTCGGTTTTGCCCTTAGTCCCTTGCTTTTGGTACCCTTATTTGAGACCTATGGCTTACAGGGAACCCTTTACTTTGTGATTCCCGGTATCATCGTATCCCTGCTCCTTTTGTTCTTTGCTCCCCGGGTCGATGTATCTCCCCAAAACCCTCCTGAGTTTTCCGCTCTGGCAGCATCCTTGCAAGCCGCTGCTAAGGAACTGATCGCTATCGTCGGAGTTATCGCCATCCGCTCTTTAGCTTATACAGGATTGCTCACCATACTTCCTTTGTATTTTAAATCCCAGAATCTATCCAATATTGCCGCCAGTCATCTGGTAACAATTATGCTGGCTGCCGGTGCAGCAGGCGGAATTATCGGCGGTTTTATCTCCGATAGGTTTGGCCGAAAGCCCTTAATCGTAGGATCCCTCCTCCTGGCTACACCTTTGTTCTTTGCTTTCCTTTACACCGAAGGTGCCTTGAGCACTATGTTCCTAGCCTTAGCCGGAGCTTCTTTACTTTCGAGCTTCTCGGTAACCGTGGTCGCGGCTCAAGAAGTTATTCCCAATAATAAGGCCATGGCAGCAGGATTAACTTTAGGCTTTGCCGGAGGGGTCGGGGGGCTTGCAGTGGTGCTCATCGGCCGCATCGCCGATCTTTGGGGGCTTCAAAGTGCCATATCCACCCTCTTTATCCTGCCTCTCATCGCCGGTCTGATAGGGCTATTTATGAAAAGCCGTCCTGCAGCACGAGCTCAGCGGGGTATCTAACATCAAGCCGACCTGCCCAAAGAGGTTCTCTGCTTCGAGGATAACTTTGCACAGATCGCACTGAAGGTTCCAAGCACCGGCGGCGGAGCGCTGCTGATTAACAGCCCCTATATTGTCACAATTTCAGCCTTCATAGCGGCCATGCTTACGACGATGATTATTCTTTTTCTTAATTTAACCGTTGGAATTACAATGCTCTGGACAGTGGGGCAGTAACCTCTTTTCTCGGAGCTCCTCTCCATTTTAGGGAGCAATGGCGCTGGGAATCCACGCTGCTCAAGACCTTAAACAGGATTTTGTTGCCAAAAAAAGGCAGCATTTTATGGGATAACCAGGAAGTGTTTGAGCTTAGTCGTTTGGCAATATTAAAACAAAGGAATTTGTAAAAAAATCTCTTCTATTTTAAGGAGGAGAGATTTTTTGGATCTGAAGGAAATTTATTCATGTATGTAGAATATAAGACTATAAAATACAGATGTAGAAGCAATGCCATGTAGGTGTTTGCAAAAACCATGGAGGTTTGACTCATTAGGGGTCAATTTTCGTGGTCTTTTTATTTGCTTGAAAGGAAGGTGAAAGATTAATAGGGGATAGAAAAGCGTAAGAATTCGGAATTAATATCAAAAGAATGGATGGATTAAGATGGACATATCAAAGATTAGGGAATTGTGGCAGCCGAATCTCCGCAATCTGAAAGCGGGGATGGAGTGGTGGAACAGCAAGGCAGAGAAATTTTCCGTAAAGGAACTGCCCACGGTGGAAAACAGCATTGCTATGCGGATCATCCAACTCGAGAATATGGTTGGCAAGGGAAGCAGAACGCTGGACGTAGGCTGTGGCGGAGGAAGATTCTCTTTCGTACTTGAGGCTATGGGCGCGGAAGCGACCGCAACTGATTTTTCGTCCGAAATGATCAAGAAAGCCCTGGAGAAGGGAAAGGAAAGAGGTTCGAAGGTGCGCTTTTCGGCGGATAACTGGCACACGGTGAATCTGCAAGAAAAGAACTGGGAAAAACAATTCGATCTCGTTCTCGCACACATGACGCCCGCAGTTGTTTCCGCAGACACATTTTTGAAGCTCAGCGAAGCGAGCCGCGGCTGGGTGATCATGGTAAAACCCACCAGACGTACGAACTCGATTTTGGACGAACTCAACAGACTGGTAAAGGCTGAACAGGACACCAAAGCGCTGGATGAAACGATGGTCTACGCATTTGACTTGGTGTGGCGCACCGGAGGCCGCCCGAAGTTTGAATATGAGGAACAGATTTGGAAAGACGATCAGCCGCTGGAAGAGGCAATCAAAGAATATACGCTCCGTATTTCTTCCACCCATGAGCTTTCGGACAGTGACAGGGAAACGATTAGAGAGTATCTCGAAAGCATTGCGGTTGACGGTATCGTACATGAGGTCAGTAACACCACCATTGTGGTTATGTATTGGCATGTGAACTGAAAAAAACGCTGAATAACAAATATGTAAGGAGCAGAATTGTGAAAATAACGATCTTATACTTCAGTCAGACAGGCCACACCGAAAAGATGGCTGGCGTCGTCCGTGAGGGCATTTTAGATGCCGACAAAAATATTGAGGTTTCACTGATGAATATCGCAGACCAGGAAAACATCAACCAGGAATTCCTAGAAGCAAGTTCTGCTGTAATCTTCGGCACGCCGTGCTATGTCGCGAACACCTGCTGGCAGATGAAAAAATTCTTCGATACAAGGTTTGACTGCAAGCTGGAAGGGAAGCTGGCAGCCTGCTTTGCAACGGCAGGTTGCTTGTGGGGCGGGCCGGATATTGCGTTGCAGAGCATTCTGGGGATGGCTTTAACTCGGGGAATGCTTGCCTATTCTTCGGGAACAGAGTTTGGACGTCCTTATATACACTTGGGGCCGGTTGCCCTTATGGCATCTTTGGATGAACAGGCCGGTATATTCAAGCTGTTCGGTAACAGGGTTGCGCAGAAGACGCTGGAACTCTTTAATAAATGAACCTATACGGGAATCTATTCTCAAAATTTCTATAATTTATGTAGGGGGAGGTTAGTTTGAAAAAAGCCTTGTCATTATGCGTGGTCTTGTTTATGCTGCTAACCCTTTTAGCCGGCTGTGGAAATAGTAAGGCAACCGGGTTCTTGGCTGCCACCGTCCCGGAAAACACGCCTTCCGGAACAAAAACGATAACAGACAGTGTCGGACGCACGGTCGAGATACCCGCGACAGTAAAGAGAATGGTTCCTCTGGGGAACACGCCGCGCATGATTACATATCTCGGGCTGGCAGATAAAGTGGTGGGATTAGGCGGGATGGATCCGGATAAGATAAACCCCGTTACAGCCTATGCTTACGCCAACAAAGACCTGTGGAAAAGCGTGCCCATCGTTGGTACGGATGCAGCCGGTGCAACCGATTATTATCCGGAACAAATCATCAGTGTTAAGCCGGATGTGATATTATGCTCATACACAAAGGAACTGGCGGACGAAATCCAAACTAAAACAGGTATCCCGGTGGTTGCTGTGCCCATGGGGACGTTATTCGGAAAAGACTATGAGGACGCGCTCCGTCTCCTGGGAGATGTCTGCGGCGCGAAAGACAGGGCCGAGAAAGTTATTTCCTACATTAACGCTTGTCTGAAGGACCTCGCATCCAGAACATCAAACATCCCGGATACGGACAAACCCACTGTTTTAGGAGCTGCCGCAACCTTCAAAGGCGCGCACGGAATAGAGGGAGTTTACACCAAATATGCCGTATTTGAAGCAATATCCGCCAAGGATGTTACTAAAGGAATCTCTGACATTAGTAATAGCAATTTTTGCAACGATTGTAATAGCGCTTTTTGCAGTCAGCGCCGGTTCCCTGCATATTCCAGTATCTGAAGTGATCAAATCAATGTTTGGCCAAGGAGACGCACAAGCCCAGATGATCCTGCGAGGTATAAGACTGCCGCGAGTCATAGCGGCCGTCATTGTGGGTGATACTTTGGCTGTCTCCGGTGCCGTCATGCAGTGTGTGCTGCAAAACCCTCTGGCGTCGCCTTCGACACTTGGAGTATCTCAGGGTGCCGCCTTCGGCGCGGCGTTGGGCATTATTGTGTTTGGCGGTGGAGTTGTGAATTCCGACTCCGCCGCAACAGCAGTTTCCATAAATAATCCATACATTGTGACCATTTGCGCTTTTTTGTGCGGCTCATTGTCTACTTTTGTAGTCATTATTCTATCCCAGTTTAGAAAAGATCTGGGCCCCGGAGGGCTCATACTGGGCGGAGTTGCCTTAAGTTCATTATTTACCGGCGGCAGTGCTTTGCTCCAATATTTTGCGGATGAAACAAAAATCAGCGCTGTTGTGTTCTGGACTTTTGGGAATCTGGGATCGGCAGGCTGGACCGAGCTCTTAATTCTTGCGGTGGTATTTTTCTCTTCACTGACGTATTTCTTGCTGAATCGCTGGAACTACAACGCAATGGAAAGCGGAGCGGATACGGCAAAGAGTCTTGGAGTTAACACGAGAGCAGTCATGCTGATCAGTATGGGTATTTGCTCTTTGACTGCAGCGGTGGCGGTATCTTTTGTGGGTATTATCAGTTTTGTAGGACTTGTGGCTCCGCACATAATGCGCAGATTTGTTGGAAACGACTACCGGTATCTGATACCCTGCTCCGCAGTTGCCGGGGCGCTGCTTCTTATTCTGGCCGACACATTCGGCAGGCTGATCATTGCGCCCGTTATACTTCCGATTGGAGCTATCACGTCATTTTTAGGTGCTCCTTTATTCCTATTCCTTCTATTCAGGGGGTTCAAGACCAATGATTGAGATAAAAAATATCAGTTTCGCCTATAGCCGAACCTCAAGAAACATACTGGAAAATGTAAGCTTAGATATAGAAAAGAATCGATGTATAGCCATTTTAGGTAATAACGGAGCAGGTAAAAGCACATTGATTAAATGTATTGACCGCATTTGTCCCCCACAGCAAGGGGTAGTGTTGGTTGACAGCGAAAACGTGTTTAAAATGACTAACAATATGTTTGCACAGAATATTGCCTATGTGTCGCAACATAATAGATCGCTTAACATGACTGTGTTCGATGCGATCCTTTTGGGCCGAAAACCATATATCAAGTGGGATTCAACATCAGAGGACAAGCAAATTGTGTGCGACATAATGCATAAAATGAAGTTGGATGATTTTGCACTGCGAAATGTAACGGAGCTTTCAGGTGGCGAAGTGCAAAAGGTAATGCTGGCAAGAGCGCTGGCACAGGAACCGAAGCTCCTGCTGCTTGATGAGCCCACAAGCAACCTTGACCCACGCAATCAACATGAAGTGCTTCAAATAGTCAAAGAAATTGCTCAGGAACACAATACCTGCGTGGCTATCATTATTCATGACCTCAACCTTGCCATTCGTTACTGTGATCGTTTCGTATTTCTAAAGGATTCACGGGTCTTTTCCTATGGCGGATTAGATACAATGACCCCGGCAAACATCAAAGAAGTGTATCGGATCAATGTTCATGTTATTGAATACATGGGAATCCCCGTTATTGTTCCTTTTTTTCCTGACGAGAAGTAGGGCTGAATTCTACTGAGGGAAAAGTTGAGGGTTTGATCCTTACTAGAGGTTGAAATAGCTGCGATTACAAGGAATAAAGCTGGAATCCTTTCCTCATACTATTAGTGTATTGAAGAAAGGATGGGTGAAATTTCATGAGCTGCTCAAGTTTAAAACATCGTTATGAACAAATGAAGGGTCAGGGGGGGATTCGCTTTAAAGATGCTATGACTCTTTATAGTGACCTTAAAGGGTCGCTCGATGCCCATAATTTAGAAATGACAGAGTTGCAAAAAAGCAATGATCAATCTAGCATTCAGCATTTACAAAACCATATTACAGAGGGGAACCAATTGTTATCTGAGTTCGAGAACATGACATTTCACTAATTATTAAACCAAAGGAATTTGTAAAAAATCTCTCCTGTCTTAAGGGGAGATTTTTTGGATTTTCAAGCAGATTCATGGAGGTTATGTTAACCTGGAATCATATTCCGGGTGAACTTTTCGTTCATGTTATTCTGTGGTACAAGTTGCGGATAGATAGCGCCCACAGCAGGGGGGTATCAGGATTCAATTCAATCAGAAGAAGGAAAGTATTTCTTATGAATTTTATGCTAATTGACGTACACATTCCAAATTGTGTATTGACAAAGAGATAAATGCGGATACTATTAATATAAATGCAAATGCAACGCATTTGCATTTATATTAGAGATGTTTACTCAATAAGACTAATAATGAGGATGGAGGAGGAGTAATGCAAACGGAAATAATCTTACTTGGACATGGCAGTCGAAGCTTAGAAGCGAATCATGGACTAATCAAAGTGGCAAATAAGGTTACTCATCTTGTCAATAGACCGGTTACACCCGCTTTTGTGTCTCATGGTACACCGGACCTGCCGAGTGCTATTATTGTAAAAATATTAAGTGGGGCTACGCGCATTATCATCATGCCCTTGTTTTTATTTCGTGGGATGTATGTTAGTACAGGCATTTATGAAGAAATTAAGGACATTAAGGAACAATTTCCTCAAATTGAAATTATAGTTGCCAAAGAATTAGGAGCAGATGATATCATAGCCAATTTGGCATACTCGCGTATTAAGGAGACCATCGGCCATGAATTTTCTGACGAACCCTTTCAGTAATTAATACGAGAATATTTGCGATGCAGAGGAAGGGAAATTGAAGCGATAGTGATCATACCATTATTTGCAAGCAAAAGGGCCGTGAGAAACTAAGTTTTCAACACGGCCCCGTGTTTTTAAAGAGTACCTTATGTTTCTTAAAGATGGCGGCGGAATGGTCCTATAATCAGCTAAGACGGATAGATTATAATGGGTCTTAAAATCTTAAATAATCTGAAATCTGGTTGTTAATTATTGTGATAGATGAAAAACAATACTATAATTTTTAACAGAGAATGATAATTACTCTTAATTAGAAAGGTTGAAGAATTTTTATGAAAAAACAATGGATCAAAACCAAACTAGTAGCAGGGCTCATGGGCATTTTACTTCTTGTCACAGGTTGTTCGGCACAAACACCGGCAAACTCTTCCGGTAACCCTTCAGCTGTGAAAGACGAAGTCATCGTGGCCGTTGGCGGGGAGAAAGAATCCGGCTATGACCCTTGCACGGGATGGGGCAGCCATGGTACTCCGCTTTTTCAAAGTAAATTGCTGGATACGGATACCAACAATCAGTTGAAAAATGACCTTGCTACCGGCTATAAAGTCAGCGAGGACGGCCTTACCTGGACATTTACCATTCGTGACGACGTGATTTGCCACGATGGTGAGAAGCTCACCGCAAGGGATGTGGCCTTTACTTACAACAAGACCAAGGAAAACGGTATTTCCACCATTGACCTGACCCTGCTTGACAAAGCAGAGGCAACTAATGATGCTACGGTCGTGTTTCATATGAAATCGCCCATGTCCACCTTCGTTTATCAGACAGCCGCCTTGGGAATTGTACCGGAACATGCCTACAGCGACCCGGCAGCTTATGCCCAAGCCCCCATTGGTTCCGGCCCTTATAAATTTGTCCAGTGGGATAAAGGACAGCAGCTGATTGTGGAAGCAAATGAGCAATATTACGGCGGAAAGCCTCCCTTCAAGCGTCTTGTACTCCTGTTCCTCAGTGATGATGCGGCCTACGCGGCATTGCAGGCCGGACAAGTTGATGTAGCGAAAATTTCGGAAAACCTTGCGGTCAAGGGAATGTCCGGCTACAATCTGGTCGATTGCAAAACCAATGACTTCCGTACAGTAGCCCTGCCTGTACAAAAGCCTGGTGAAACCAGTAAAGAAGGGTATCTAATCGGTAATGAAGTGACCAGTGACCCGGCAATACGTAAGGCCCTGGCCAACGGGATCAATCGTCAGAAGATCATTGATACGGTGCTCAACGGTTATGGAGAGGTTGCCTATACCATTGCTCAGGGTCTGCCATGGGATAACAAAGAGGTGATCCTCACCGATGGCAATGTGGAAGCTGCCAAGCAGATTTTAGAAGATGCCGGCTGGGTGGATACGAATGGTGACGCTATCCGCGAAAAGAATGGCTTGAAAGCGGAGTTTAAATTAATTTATGCTTCGGACGATTCTACCCGTCAATCCATTTCCATGGCCTTCAGCGAGCAAGCCAAGGTCTTTGGCATCAACGTGATCACCGAAGGACTTTCCTCCGCTGACCGTAACCCCCGCAAGCACAAGGATGCCTTTATGTTAGGGGGCGGCGATTATAACCCAACCCCTGTTTACAATGCACTTTATGGCCCTTATGCGGCAAAAGGCGGCTGGTATAACATTGTTGCCTACAATAACGAAACGGTGGATAAGTATCTTAAGGCAGCCATAGCGGCAACCACCCAGGAAGAAGCCAATCAATACTGGCAGAAAGCCCAGTGGGATGGAACCACCGGAGGCAGTATCCTTGGTGACGCACCCTATATTTACATCGTAAACATCAGTCATCTGTATTTTGTCCGTGATGGAATCAGCATCGGCGAACAGAAGATCCACCCTCACGATCATGGCTTTGCGGTATTGGGCAACATCATGGATTGGAGCTCTGTAAAATAAACCGGAACTAAGAATCAGAGTGAAATGCGGCCATACCCGGTTGTGGTTTGGCCGCATTTTGCATGAAAAGGGAGAAATGAGTGTGAGATGAATAAAAGCATAGCAAAAATGATCGGGGTGAGCTTTATTCGGGGAGTAACCTTACTGGTTGCAGTGGTCATCGTTACCTTTTTGCTGGCAGATGCATCCCCCATTGATCCGATCAGTGCTTACGTCGGATCAGAAAGTGCCATCAGTCAGGAACAACGAGAGGCGATTGCCAAGTACTGGGGACTTGACCAGCCTCCCGCCGGCCGCCTGGTAAGCTGGCTTAAGGCATTGGCTCAGGGTGATATGGGAAAATCGTACTATTTTCAGCAGCCGGTGACGGCGGTGATCGGAGAGCGTTTTACCCAATCTATTATGCTGATGGGAGTTGCCTGGGTGCTGTCCGGGGTTTTTGGCTTTTTGCTGGGTGTGATTGCCGCCGCCTTTCGCCATAAGCCCATTGATAAAGGGATCAAAGCACTTTGCCTATTATTGTCCTCCAGTCCATCATTTTGGCTGGGGCTGCTGATGATGATGGTCTTTGCGGTGAAGCTGGGCTGGTTTCCCCTGGGGCTTGCCGCACCGATCGGTAAGCTGACACATGAGGTGACCGTCTGGGAGCGGTTACATCATCTGATCTTGCCGGCGGTGACACTTTCCATCACCGGGGTGTCCAGCATTGCTCTGCACACCCGGCAGAAACTGATCGACATTCTGGAAAGCGACTTTATGCTTTTTTCCCAGGCCAGGGGAGAAGGAAAATGGCAGGCCATACGACGTCATGGACTGCGCAATATTCTTTTGCCGGCGGTGACCTTGCAGTTTGCGGCCATCAGTGAACTGTTCGGCGGCTCGGTGCTGGCTGAAAACGTCTTTTCCTATACCGGCCTGGGGCAAGCCGCGGTGCTGGCAGGAACCCATGGGGATACGCCGCTGCTGATGGGAATCGCATTGTTCAGTGCATTGTTCGTATTTTGCGGGAATATGATTGCCAATCTGCTTTATCCGGTGATCGACCCTCAGATTAGGGAGGCAGCCCATGGTGAATGAAATCGTTGCAGTAAAAAAACCTTTAGTTAACCGCCGCACCTGGACCTTAACCATTATCACAGCGGCAATCGTTGTTTTGCTTGGCATCGTGGCAGCGGGTATTTTCATGTCGCCGGAGGCCTATGCCACCAATTTTGAAAATAAGAATCAGCCGCCCTCATTTTCCCATCTGTTCGGCACCGACTGGATGGGGCGGGATATGTTTGCCCGTACCATCAAGGGACTTTCCACCAGCATTCTGATCGGGGTATTGGCGGCAGGTATCAGCTCTGTGATCGCGGTCATTATGGGCACCTTTTCGGCGGTGATGGGGAAAAAAGCGGATCAAGTGGTTTTATGGCTGATTGATATGGTCCAGGGTATTCCCCACCTGATTCTGCTGATGCTCATCTCTTTTATGCTGGGCAAGGGATTGCAGGGGGTTATGATCGGCATCGCTATCACCCATTGGCCCAATCTGGCCCGTATTGTCCGGGCGGAGGTCATGGCGGTAAAGAATGGGCAATTTGTGCAGGCATCCCGCAAGATGGGGCGCAGCCGAATGTTTATTGCCGTGCGGCATATCCTGCCTCATGTGATTCCTCAGTATATTGTAGGGCTTATTTTATTGTTCCCCCATGCCATATTACACGAGGCGTCCATCACCTTTCTGGGCTTTGGGCTGTCTCCGGAACAACCGGCGGTGGGTGTTATTTTATCCGAATCCATGCGCTATCTGACTTCCGGATTTTGGTGGCTCACCGTACTGCCCGGCGCAGCCCTTCTGGCAATCGTGTTATTGTTCGATGCCATCGGGGATAATCTGCGAACGATTATCGATCCCTACAGCGCACAGGAATAGGAGGAACTATGTCACAGAATAAAGCAAAGCCTCCCGTCTTGGAGGTCAACGATTTATCCATTTGTTTTCGGATGTATGACCGGGGACTGAATCAGAAAGAGCTGAAGGTCATATCCAGCCTGGACATAGCCATAAAGGCAGGGGAAATCCTGGCGGTCGTCGGTTCGTCGGGAAGCGGTAAAAGCTTGCTTGCCCACGCTGTTTTAGGAATATTACCTCACAACAGTTCCTACTCCGGCTCCATGAAGTATTGCGGGCAGGAGCTTACTCCCCGCCTGCAAAAAAAACTGCGGGGCCAGGAAATCGCCCTGGTTCCCCAGTCGGTGGGTTATTTAGACCCGATGATGCGGGTCGGCAAACAGGTTCGCGGTATTCATGGCACGGAAAAGCAGCAGCAGGAAGTGTTCCGGCGCTTCAACCTGGCACCGGAAACGGCCCGGAAATATCCCTTTCAGCTTTCCGGAGGCATGGCGCGCCGGGTGCTGGTGTCTACGGCGGTCATTACGGACGCCCATCTCATCATTGCCGATGAGCCTACCCCGGGGCTAAATCCGGAAGTGGCGGAAGAGACCATGCGCTATTTCCGCGAGATCTCTGATGCAGGAAATGCCGTCATGCTCATCACTCACGACATTGATTTAGCCCTCAGGATTGCCGATAAAATTGCCGTTTTTTATGCCGGAACAACCATCGAAATAGCTCCGGTACAGGATTTTATCGCAGGAAAGGAGCAGCTGCGCCATCCCTATACCAAAGCCCTGTGGGATGCGTTGCCCCAGAACAACTTCGTTCCCATTTCCGGGCTCCAGCCTTATGCGGGCAGCTTGCCCAGCGGTTGCCCTTTTGCGCCGCGCTGCCAGTACCGCACCGACGACTGCTCCGGTAGTGTGGAAATGCGTGAAGTGCGGGGAGGAGAGGTGAGATGCAAGCATGCTACTTGAGGTGAAAAATGTCAGCTTTGGTTATTCCAAAAAAGAGTTGATTTTAAAAGACGTGAGTTTTGCAGTGGATAAAGGGGAACGGGTCGGCCTTGTGGGCCCCTCCGGCTATGGCAAAAGCACCCTTTCCAAGCTCCTGGCAGGTTATCTGGCCCCCACAGAGGGAGAAGTTCTGTTTGAGGGAAAGCCCCTGCCCACCACCGGTTACTGCCCTGTCCAGCTTATTTATCAGCATCCTGAAAAGGCCGTGAATCTAAGGTGGAAAATGCGCCAGATCCTGGAGGAATCATGGACTCCCGATGAGGGGTTCCTGCAGAAAATCGGCATTGAAAAGCAGTGGCTTAACCGCTGGCCCAATGAACTGAGCGGCGGCGAGATGCAGCGTTTTTGCATTGCGCGGATCTTGGGACCTCAAACCAAATTTCTGCTTGCAGATGAAATCAGCACCATGCTGGATGTCATTACCCAGGCGCAAATCTGGCAGCTGGTGCTTTCAGTCGTGGAAGAGCGTAATATGGGGATGATCGTGGTGACACACAGTGAAGCCCTGGCTCAAAAGGTCTGCACACGGATCATCGACCTTCCGGCCCTTAACGCAGCACGCTGTTAAGGTATTTCCGGGATAAAGAGAATGCATTGAAATACACCATCGTGCTTATGGGTGCGCAGATATCCACCGTTCTGCCTGATAATTTCATCGGCACTCTTGAGGCCAATTCCGGCACTGGAAACAGTGTCGGTTTTTTCCTGCCGAATATGGTTGGTAAAGGATATTACCAAGCCCTTATCCGATTTATGGCATGATAAATCTATTGGAAAGGCCGGATTTGCATATTTAAGAAGATTGGAGAAAATATTATCGAATACCCGCTGCAACGAAGTCTTGCGAATGGAAAAGAAAGCCGGATCTCCTTCGTATTTTGCAGCAAGGCACTGAAATAAATGGGATTCCAGAAGAACAAGTCCATCGTCGATTAAAAGATTGATGGCAGAGCTGTCGCAAAATATATCTTCCGATTGGGATTCATCCATACTGGTCAAAAAATGCTTGAACATATTTTCCGAAAGCCCTTTTAGCTGGAGCGCTTTTTCTTCCGCCTTATGAAGATACTGCTCCTGTACTTCTTTACTGGGGCAGCGTTTTTGATTGACAATATCCAGATAACCAATCAGGCTGGTTACGGGAGTACGCAGGTCATGGGACATGTGCACCGCAAATTGATCGCGATCCTTGCGTACTTTTTGAAAGCGGATAATTTGCTTCAGCAAGGCATGGCGCATTTTGTCAACATCCCGGGCCAGGGACGAAAGTTCATCATCCCCCTTTATGGTGATGGGGAAATTAAGGTTTCCCGTTTCGATATTTTTTATCTCCTGGGCCAGACGGTGTATATAAACGACTTTTCTACGCACATAGTAAAGCATGATCAGGAAAAAGGTAAAGAAAAACACGGTCAGGCAGATAAAGTTCAGCCTATCCTCAAAGCGGTGACGGGAAAATGTACTGACAACAGCGGTAACCTCAACGTCACTGAACTGCAGAGAATAGGTTTTTTGCCATGGCAAAGGGGCCGTTAATCTGCCGCTTGCTAAATTTCCCGCGTGATAAGAAATAGTTGAGTCGTAAATCAGGCGGTCTCCATAGTAGAGAAATAACGTGGTAAGCTCGCGCTCTTTTACCCAACGGGAGACAAAATGATAGTCCAGGGCGGAAGCCTGACTGTTATTGATATATTCCTGCAGGTTTTGGATTTCCAAATCCTGCTGCTGCTCCACAAAGGCAAGATCATGGAACTTATCGTCAATCCATAAAGCACCGATTTTATGTACAGCTAAAAAAACAACCGAAGCAAGCAAAAATGCCGATAAGGTGCAAAGAGCCAGTTTGGAACCTAACTTAATCTTAAACAATTTTATACCCCTCCCCCCAAACAGTGAGGATATATTTAGGGCACTGCGGATCCGCTTCTATTTTTTGCCGCAGGTTTCGGATATGCACCATGACAGTATTGTTGGCCGAGGGAAGATAGGATTCCCCCCAAAGCTGTTCATAAAGACGTTGGACGGAAAAAACGGTTTCCCGGTTTTGGGCCAGAAAGGCCAGCAATTGGTACTCTTTAGGACGTAAACGTATGGGTGTTCCATTCAAAAACACTTCTCCGGAGGTAGGATGCACAGCGAGATTATTGATCCGGATAAAATCCGGGTCAGCATTTGAGCTGTGATTTTTCCCCTGATAGACCTGATAACGCCGGAGTATCGCCTTAACTCTTGTTAAGAGTTCTGCCGGAATAAAAGGCTTTGTCAAGTAATCATCGCCGCCCGAATCAAAGGCGGTTTCTTTATCTGCAGTCAGACTTTTAGCGCTCAAGTACAGGATGGGCGCGGTGGTGACCCTGCGCATCTTTTCGCAAACAGTAAAACCGGAATCACCGGGCATCATGATATCTAAAATAATCAGATCGATCCTGCTGTTCAGCAAGGATAAAGCCTCTTGTCCATTGCAAGCCCGCAATGTCAGGAAGCCCTCACTTTGCAGCAATGCCGCAATGACTTCACATATATCACTGTCGTCATCTACGATCAGTATCGTTGATGTCGGCATCGTAAGTATCCCTCCAGGCAATTGCAAATAGTAGGTTCAGTATATCATACGGGTAAATAGCAGGAAATAATCAGTATATTTTGACCAAAAACATTTTGCGGTATTACTCTTGACAAAGGTGTAAGGTTGCCATATACTTTTGCCATGAATAAAGTTAGAAGCATTAAACAAAAGATTGGATATGACATACTGAATTTAGCCATGACCTATGTTGAGTTGGACAAAAAGACCCGGTATTATGGAACCGATGTACCGATTTTTCACTCGGAAATTCATATGATATCGGTTATTGCCGAGTACCCCGGAGTTCATGTGGGAGGGTTGGCAGAAATCCTTGGTATTACAAAAGGTTCGGTTTCCGAAATTATCAAAAAGCTGGAGAGAAAGGCTCTGGTTGTAAAGGAAATTGATGTTCAAAATCTATCCAAGCTTGCCTTAAGGCTGACTGAGAAGGGTGAAAAGGCGCACAGCAATCATATGCGCTATCATACAATTTTGAACAGCATGGTAGAGGAAGAGCTTGAAACTGTCTCAGAACATGACGTTAAGTTTTTATCGTGTTTTTTATCCGCGATTAAAGCTAAGGTAGAGAAATTCAATGAAAGCGTAGAAGGGTAAAAATTTTTACCCTAAGAGTATGGATGCCATACACTTTTTTAAGCTTAGAAAGTATAAACTTTCGTTATAACTTTCAGTGCAACTTAGCTGCTGCTTTTACCAGCTAAGTTTTCTTTAAAAATAAAAAGTTAGGGGGTTCTAACATTGAATACAAAAACACTGACCAAACAAATTAAGTCAAAGAACAAAGCATTGGATATCTATATGTTCGTAAGTGTATTGTCCGGTATTGCCACTACCTTTTTGGTAGTCTGGCTGGTTAACTTGTTTATATCGGGACAGGTATCACTACAGAAAATTGCAATGGTGGGAGCAGGTATTTGTATTTCGCAGACTGTTAAGGCTATCTTTTATGCCATAGGTATCGGGCGTGCCCACGATGCGGCTTACCGTTCCCTTGCAGAGATCCGGCTTGATATTGTGAGCCATCTCAAAAAACTGCCCCTTAGCTTTTTCCAAAAGCGCAAGACAGGAGATTTGACCAATATTATCAATCATGATGTAGAACAGATTGAAATTTATCTGGCTCATGCCCAGCCGGAAATCAAGATCACTCTACTGCTTCCCCTGCTGGCAGCCGTCAGCATGCTGGTAATCGACTGGCGTTTGGCGCTTGCTCTGATTACACCTTTTCCGGTAATGGCCATTTACCAAAAATTCATCTATAAACTATGGGGCAAGACGCTGAAACGCTATATCCAGAGCACGAAGGAAATGTCGGAGGATTTAATTGAATACATTGGAGCGATGCCTGCAGTAAAAGCCTTTTCTACCGATGAGCAAAAAACAGGTAAAGTACTTTCGCGTATGCAAGCCTACATCACTTGGGTCAAAAAAATCATGTATACGATTTCCGTACCTCTCAGTATAGTTCAGATGCTGCTGGAAATCGGGCTTATCTTGGTGGTTATTGTCGGCGCAGGGCTGATGATCAACGGACAGCTTTCAATTATACGCTTTATCCTGGCCTTAATCCTTTCTAATTTGTTTTCCGCTGCACTAATTAAATATATGTCTTTCCATCATTCGGATATTATGCTGAACAAGTCGGCGGAAAGCATTGTCACAATTTTAGGAGAAGAGCCGCGGCCCGATTATTCCCATGACAAGGAGCTTCGACCTGGGGATATTGAATTAAGGAATGTGACCTTCAGTTATGATGAAAAGAATAAGGCCCTCAAGGAGGTTAACCTTACCTTCAGGCAAAATACCATCAGCGCTATTGTGGGCTCCTCCGGATCGGGTAAATCCACCATCGCCAATCTCATCATGGGCTTTTGGCAAGCCGAACAGGGAACTATAACCATTGGAGGGAAACGCATCGACAAAATGAACGAAAGAGACTTGTCAAGTCTTGTTTCCATCGTGCAGCAGGAAAGTTTCCTGTTCAATGCAACCATTGCGGAAAATATCCTCATCGGAAGTGGGGAGGCAACCAGGGAAGAGGTTGTGGAAGCTGCCCAAAAGGCGCGTATTCACGAAATGATCAGCAATTTGCCAAAGGGTTATGATACTATGGCCGGCGAGGGCGGCGCAAAGCTTTCCGGCGGCGAAAAACAGCGCATTGCCATTGCCCGTATCATACTGAAAAACGCACCGATTATTATCCTGGATGAGGCCACTGCTGCCATTGATCCCTATAATGAGCATCTGATTCAAGAGGCCATCAGTAACCTGAGCAAGAGCAAGACATTGATTGTTATCGCTCATCACCTGAACACCATTGTCAATGCCGATCAGATTGTTGTTATGGATCAGGGGTGTATGGCTGCCAGCGGCAAGCACAGCAAGCTGCTTGATACCTGCCCGCTTTACTCGGACATGGTGAAAGCACAGAATGAAGTGGATCATTGGGAAATCAAGCAAACGAAGGAGGTATCGGCATGATCAGAAAACTATTTTCGGTAGTGACGGGCAAAGGAAAAGCATTGATTGCAACAGCCACTCTGGCCTTCACTGCTGCCGGCCTTTTAGGGGCCTATCTCATGTATCTTGTGATTGATATGCTCAATAATATTCATACCTATAAAGACGGCAGAGAACTGACCGGGCTATGGATTGCTCTGTTTGGCATCGTGCTGCTCAAAACACTGATGGCTGTGGTGGCGGATATGTCCAAGCACTTTGCCGGTTTTGATGTAGTGCTTACTGTAAGGAAAAGCATTATAAACAGGCTTAAACAGTTTTCACTTGGCTTTTACAGCAAAGAGCGCCTGGGCAAAATCAGTACTATCATCCATAAGGATGTGGATAATTTGGAGGGTGTTGTGGGGCATTTCTTCTCCATTATGTTCTCTGATATCCTCATTGCGCTGCTCCTGGGCATCTGGTTATTTATGAAAAGTCCTTGGATGGGGTTGGCCATGGTATCCCTGCTGCCTTTAGCGGTGCTGATGCTGGGAATGGGTTTCCGCAAAAATCTCAAACTGCAGGAGAAAACCAATGACGATCTGGCGGATATGGTCAGCTTGTTTGTCGAATACACCAAAGGAATTCCCCTGATGAAAGCATTTTCCGAAAATGCGGCCTTTGAAACAAAACTGCGGAGCAGCATCGAAAGATTCGGAGTAAGTGCCCGGAGGCAATCTAAAACAGTTGCGGGCTATGTCGGCAGATTCTCATTTTTCTTCGAGCTTTCCTATGCGGTAATGATTATAGTAGGAGCATTAATGCTGCATCAAGGAAGCCTTAACTTTGAAACACTATTGATATTTATCATTTTCAGTGTGGAATTTTACAAGCCTTTCCGGAAAATTGAGAAGTACTGGCTGGACTACCTGCAGGTAAAGGACAGCTATCGACGGGTGGAAGGGGTGTTGGAGGCCCCCACTGTACCGGCGGCAGTTTTTCCAAGAAAAACAAGCGCTTTTGATATCACTTATGAAAAGGTTGATTTTTCCTATGAAACCGATGAGTTCGCGCTGAAAAATATCAATTTTAAGCTGCCTCAGGGAAGCTTGACGGCATTGGTAGGTCCCTCCGGCTCCGGGAAGACCACGATCACCAATTTGCTGCTGCGCTTCTGGGACATTGGAAGAGGTTCCATCCAGGTAGGTGGTGTGGATATCCGGGATATGGACTATGACGAGCTGCTTTCCAATATCAGTATTGTCATGCAGAATGTCGTGCTCTTCGCTGACAGTATCTATGAAAACATCCGGCTGGGCAACCGGAACGCAACACGGGAACAGGTTATCGAGGCGGCAAAAAAGGCACAAATCCATGACTTTATCGCCGGGCTGCCGGAAGGATATGATACAAGAGTGGGGGAAAACGGTGTGGGCTTATCCGGTGGTCAAAAACAGCGTATTTCCATTGCCCGCGCCTTCCTTAAAAATGCACCTATTGTTGTGTTGGACGAGATCACCAGCAATGTGGACCCTGTGAACGAGACCAAGATCCAAAAAGCCGTCAGTGCTCTGGCCAAGGGACGGACAGTGCTTGTCATTGCCCATCATTTGCGTACCATTCAGACCGCAGATCAAATTCTTGTTTTTGATCAGGGGAGTCTTGTAGAGCAGGGTGCCCATTCATTGCTCCTTGAGAAGGGAGGCTTGTATGCACAGCTCTGGAAAGCACAGGAGGTGGCCAAGGGGTGGAAGATCGCGTAATTGAGCTTTAGAATAAGGCAATCCGGCGAGGATAAGGTGATGTGCAAAGCATTGCTATACTCTCCTCCCCCGAGGGGGAAGAGAGCCTAAATGGTGCATCGATGCAACATTTGAACTACACCCAAGGGCTCATCCTTTTTGGGATTTCAGGGCCAAGGCGTTCAACCTGGATAAGTCTGAGTAGCGACTATTGTTCTCAGTTTCAAGGGGAAAATCATGCTTCAGCTCTGTTCAACTGTTTTAATGGTTGACATATTAGACTAATATACGATAACATTAAAACAATTGTATATTGGAAAATAAAGGTGCGCGTACTACATAGTACAGCTTAAAAGGGAAGCAGGTAAAATTCTGCACGGTCCCGCCACTGTAATGGGGAAATGTTTTATACTAATAGCCACTAGTCCTACCGGGAAGGCGTAAAGCATTGATGAACCAAAGTCAGAAGACCTGCCTTTGTTGAATGAACCAATAACTCTACGAGCGATAGGGGGTTCTATAAAGTAAGTGTTGTATTTAGGGAAATACACAGCCTCTTGGCGCTCATCGTCAAGGGGCTTTTTGAATTCAAAAAAGGGGAAGATAGGGCGTAACGGATGATAAGAGAATTATTAAACGAGATGGACGATCGCATCGGCAGTTTCACGCAGGGCTGTAATTTAAAATGTAGTCATTGTTATAACGTCAGCCTTACTGACCGATTTTATTTCTTAATTTCTTTTGTTCAATGATGGTTCCGTATAAAGGAGAGAATTCATGCATACGCATAGTCTGGAAAATACGCTAAAACGAGCTAAATGTATCAGTAAAGTGATATTAGGAGATAGCCCGATCGAGTTAAACCAATTTGTCGGAGTCGTACGATATAATGCCAAGGTAGAGTTTTCGGCTCAATACCGTGATAGAGTTAATCGTTCCCGATTTTTAGTGGATAAATTTACGAATGAAAACAGAATTATCTATGGTGTCACAACCGGATTGGGAGAAAATTGGAATAAAGCAGTATGTCCTGAAGACTCAGCGCTTTTACAAAGAAACACACTCCTGTCCCATGCCACCTCGGTAGGAGAACCTTTGGACAAAGAAGTAGTAAGGGGAATACTTCTGATGATGCTTTTAAACCTGGGACAAGCTTATGCCGGAGTTCGGATGGAAACTCTCGAGCAAATAGCAGGACTTCTCAATAATGGCATTATCCCGTTTGCACCAAAAGATGGTTCCGTAGGCTATCTAGGGCCGGAAGCTCACGTTGGCCTCGTTCTAATTGGGCTAGGTAAGGCTTGGTTTAACGATAATTTACTGCCCGGAGATAAAGTTCTTGAAGAGGCGGGTATGAAACCAATCGCTTTAGCAAGCAAAGAGGGCTTATCCCTTGTTTCTGGAACGACATCAATTACAGCACTAACTGCTTTAACATTATATGATGCAATTAATTATTCGAAAACAGCAGACATCTCTGCAGCCATGTCTTTAGAAGTATTAAAAGGAACCCTAGAAGCTTATGACCCAAGGATTCATGCTGTAAGACCACATGAAGACCAAATAAATACTGCTGAAAACATTAGAAATATATTGAAAGATAGTGAGATAATTGCCCAATACAAATCCTACAGAGTACAGGATGCTACGTCATTAAGAAATGTTCCTCAAGTACACGGGGCAGCTAAGAAGACAATCAAAGATGCATATCAAACAGTTCTTACTGAAATGAACTCCTGTTGTGATAATCCTTTAATATTTTCAGACAGCGAAGATGACGGACAGGTATTGATGGGATGTAATGCTGATGGTTCATTTGTTGGAATTGAAGCTGATTCTTTATGCATGGCCATGACGATGATGGCAAAAATGTCAGAAAGAAGAACCCATAGACTGGTTAACCCGCATGTAAGTGAGCTTCCCGCCTTTTTAATTAGAAATAATGGCGTAAATCACGGCTTCATGATTCCGCAATATACGTCAGCGGGTATCGTAGGTCAAATGAGAATATTTAGTCATCCAGCAACAATTGATAACGCCATTACAAGTGCATTTCAGGAAGATTATACGAGTATGGGTTATAATGCTGCATTAAAGGCCTATAAAACTGTAAACCTTTTGAAATATGTTTTAGCGATTGAATTAATGTGTGCTGCCCAAGCACAAGATTTTATTGCAGAACTTTTGCCATCCCCCACAACTTTAGCGGTGAAAAATCTAATCAGAAAGAATGTTCCTTTTCTCGAAAAGGATGAATTTTTACAGCCTTATATTGAGCATGTCTCCAGCCTCATCGCTGAAGAGAAAATACTTGATATAGTTGAAAATCTAAAATATTAACATCCATTTTTGCTATAGTAGCTGATACCCTGTTTATGTGACGTAGTAATCTTATCAGGTGTACTTCATGGTTGACACATGAGATTAAGATGCGTTAACATTATAGTAATTAAATATTTGAGAATAAAGGTGCGTGTACTTAAAGTACGGCTTAAAAGGGAAGCAGGTTAAAGTCCTGCACGGTCCCGCCACTGTAATGGGGAGATGTTTCATACAATAGGCCACTGGTTCATACCGGGAAGGCGTGATGTATTTAAATGAACCAAAGTCAGAAGACCTGCCTTTGTTAATGAACCAGTAACTCTACGAGCGATAGGGAGGTTCTATAAGTAAGTGTCGTATTTAGGAATATACACGGCCTCTTGGCGCTCATCGTCGAGGGGCTTTTTGAATTTAAAAAGGGGAAAGATGAGGGCGCGTAACGGATGATAACAGAAATTATAAAAACGAATGGGTCCTTCGCGTTTCGACGGTTCTGTTAAGGTATAAAATGATGGGGATATTCTGAGAGGGCGGAAGCAAAAACCATGGAGGTTTGACTCATTAGGGTCAACTTTGTGGTTTTTTTGTTTCTATACTGAGAGGAAGTGAAAGACAGTGCCTTAAAGTAAACTTGTTCAGTTAAAATTATAACTTTAAAATTTATTTTAAAAATAAGACATTAAGCAGGAATCTATGAAGAGTTTGTAGAATCAATGTACAAAATTATTTTAAATGCAGAACCACGAAGGTATTTGCAAAGACCATGGAGGTTTGACTCACTAGAGTCTGCTTCGTGGTCTTTTTTATTTTAAGCAAATTGTCGAAATTCCGACAGCTGATGAAAAATAATTAACAGAAATGGAGTGGATGCTGGTGTCCTGATCGATGTTGGGTTCAAGGAAGAATTTATCAGTCCAGATATTACTGAACTGTATCAGGGCTGAAAAGGACAAGGTTATTTGATGATTGAAACTAAAAAAGAGGAGTGTTTTGATGGCCGCCAAAGAAGAGGAACTACAACAGACTATTGAGAACTATTGGACGGGTTCAGCGGAGGGATACAGCGGGCTGATAAAAAACGAGCTTTCTTCGTTCCGCAAAGATGCCTGGAGAAACAAGATACTGGCTAACGCTCCCAGGCAAGAGTGCCTGGAGATTCTGGATATTGGAACCGGCCCCGGCTTCTTTCCCATCATTCTCGGGGAAGCGGGTCATCGCCTGACGGCTGTTGACTGTACAGAGAAAATGCTGGCCGAGGCCAGAAACAATGCTGCGGTTGCCGGCGTAAAGGCCGGCTTTTATCAAATGGATAGTCATTCTCTGGATTTTCCGGACAACAGCTTTGACCTGATTGTCAATCGCAATGTCACCTGGACGCTGTATGACCCTTCGGCGGCCTACCGTGAGTGGCAGCGGGTTTTGCGGGTGGGAGGGAAACTGCTGATTTTTGATGCGAACTGGGGCAGGTACTGCTTTGATGAAGAGATCCGGCAGCAGAACGACAAAAATGCAGCCTTGTACCGCAAAAAGTACGGAGAACCGCCCAAAACCAATAAGGCGGATGAAGAGTACATCGACCAAATGTTTCTCAGCAGCCGGCTGCGCCCGGACTGGGATATCGAGGCCCTGAGGCAGATGGGGTTTGCGGTTTCCTGGGAGAAGGATGTGACGGGGGAACTGTGGGGCGAACCGGAACAATTGCTCTACGGCGCCACCCCAATGTTTATGGTGGTCGGGGAAAAACAATAGCAGGCCTTGCCCGGCATGCTGTCCGGACCTGCTAGAGCGGAAGCATATTATGAACAAGCTTAGAAGGAGTCGTCAAACATGAAAAAAAATCTTAAATCTATCTTGGCCTTGTTGATTTCCCTGTTATTTATGATTTCCCTTACCGCCTGCGGGAGCTCACCTGCCAGTACCGCCAGTACCGGGACTCCCGGCCCTAAAGTCATGAAATTCGGCTCCACCGGTTATTTTGCCACAGAGAAGCTGGACCCCGCCAATGGCTGGGATGGCTGGTATATGACCTATGACGGCACGCTGGAAACTCTTTTCAAGCTGGATCAAAACTGTGTGCCCCAGCCTTGCTTGGTTAAATCTTATGAGAATGTGGATAATCTGACCTGGGTGTTTACCCTGAGAGATGATGTTACCTTTCAAAATGGCGAAAAAATGACGGCGGCAGCGGTGAAGAAGTGTTTTGAACGTACTTATCAAACCAATTCCCGGGCTAAAGCCCAAATTTCCATCAAATCCTTAGAGGCCGACGGGCAGAAATTGACCTTCCAGCTGGAAAAACCCAGCCTTACCCTGATCTATGACCTGAGCGACCCTCTGTGGAGTGTTTATGATGCGGAAAAAAGCAACTACACCGACACTCTTTATGGCACAGGTCCCTACAAGATTACTAAGTTTGAGCCTTTTAAGGAAACTGTGGTTGTCAAATATGCCTCTTATTGGGGCGGTGAACCTAAACTGGACGAAGCTCATCTGATAACCGTCAGCGATACGGACGCCCTGACCATGGCCCTGCAAAACGGGGAGATCGACATGGCCGTGGCTATGCCTGTGGCGGGCATCTCCCTGTTTGCCAACAACAAGGAGTTTGTTGTGGACGCCGCCACCACTTCCCGGGGCAACCGCCTGTACTTCAATATGGACAGAGCTGCCATGAAGGACAGCGCTGTTCGCCAGGCTATTGCCATGTGCATCGACCGGGAAGGGATCGTCCGCAGTCTGTATAATGGCATGGCTGAGGCTTCTTACGGATTCTTACCCGCCTTCCTGCCTTACGGCGGCAGCGATGGTCTTAAGCTGAGCGTTAGTTCGTACAATCCCGAAGGTGCCAAACAGCTATTAGCCGACGCAGGCTATGCGGATACGAACAAGGACGGTACCTTGGATAAAAACGGCACGGAGCTTTCTCTGAAAATCGTTACCTTCAGTTCCCGCAAAGAGCTGGGCCAATTCTGTGAGTTGCTTCAATCGGAGCTTGCCAATATCGGCATTAAGCTCAAAGTCGACATTCTGGAAAGTGTTAGTGATGTTCATGCCTCCGGAGATTATGATCTGGAGTGTGCAACCGGTGTTATGGTACCGACGGGCAATGCCCAGTACTTCTTTAATATTATTGCTGTCACCGGTGCCAGTTCCAACTGGTCTCATTATTCCAACACAGAAGTAGATAGACTTGCCAAAGAGCTTGAAGCCACCTCTGACGAAGGAAAACGCAATGAAATCATTCGCAGCATGGTTCAAATTATGCTGGACGATAATATGATGACGGTTTACAACCATCAAAAACTCACGAACATTTATTCCAGCCAGGTGACGGGATTTAAAACCCACCCCTCGGAATACTATCTCCTTGATGTCAATACTGACATTGTCAGGTAAATTTAAGAAAAACCATAGGTGAGAATGGCGTGTGAACTATGTTTAGCTTCTTCATCAGAAAACTGGGAATGATTCTGACCATCTTGGTTGGGATTACCTTTCTTTCCTTTGGCATGATCTATCTTTCTCCCAGCGATCCTGCGGAGATCAAGTTAAATAGAACCGGGGTTACCCCAACCCGGGAACTGTTAGATTTGACAAGGCAGGAAATGGGATTGAACCGGCCGTTAATTGTGCAATACGGTTCCTGGCTGATCAACCTGGCTCAGGGGGAAATGGGAACTTCCCTGCGCACCAACAAACCGGTGGTCAGTGAATTAAAAAAAGCGCTGCCTAAAACCCTGGCCTTAACCTTGCTGTCCATGACCCTGGTTCTGGCGGTTTCCATCCCTGTCGGAGTCCTATGCGCCAAATACCGTGACAGCATCTTTGATAACCTCCTGCGTTTTATTACTTATCTCTTTGCCTCCATCCCCGCTTTTGTGCTGGCTCTGTTGTTTTTATATGTTCTGTGTGTTCAACTGGGCTGGTTTACCGTGATCTCTGCCCCCGGCGCCAAAGGGATTATTATGCCTGCCCTGGTGCTGGCCCTGACTCTGAGTGCCTGGTACATTCGCCAGGTGCGGGTCATTGTTTTAGAAGAACTGGGCAAGGATTACATCGTTGGAGCAAGAGCGAGGGGAGTTCCGGAAGGTCATATTATGTTCGGCCATGTGTTATACAACTCTTTGCTGCCTATTTTAACCCTGGTAGGTATCAGCTTTGCAGGTCTGCTGGGGGGAACAACCATCGTTGAGACGATTTTCTCCTGGCCGGGCTTGGGGAAGCTGGCCATGGATTCCATTTCGGCGCGGGATTATCCGGTGATTCAGGGTTATGTTGTTTGGATGGCCATGATGTTTCTTTTAGTCAACTTTATGGTTGATCTTTCCTACGGCCTAATAGACCCCCGGGTCAGAAAGCAGGGGGGGAAGGAGCATGACCAAGGGTAATTTGAAATTAATGCTGATCCTGGGTCTTTTGGGGATCGTGCTCCTGGCCGCTTTGGGTGGGGATCATCTGACAGTGAACGACCCTTACAGAACTGATTTAGCCCAATCCCTTATCCCGCCTTCCCCTCAATTTCCTTTTGGTACGGATAATTTGGGCCGCTGTGTTTACTCCCGGGTTATGGAAGGTGCCTCTGCTTCCATTTTTTCCGCCCTGATCGTTGTGGGAGCGGTTTTTGTCCTCGGCAGTTTGCTGGGCATTCTGGCCGGCTATCTGGGTGGCTGGTGGGACAGCGCAATCATGAAAATTACCACGATTTTTCAGGCCTTTCCCAGCTTTATCCTGGCGGTGGCCATCGCGGGCATGTTGGGCCCGGGAATCCGGAACGCTATTTTATCTCTGGCTGCCATGTATTGGACGACTTATGCCCGGCTGGCACGGAGTTTAGTTCTGAAACTTAAAGATGAGACGTATATTCAGGCCGCCCGGATGTGCGGCGCTCAAAAGCGGCATATCATCCTGAAATATATTTTGCCGAATACGCTTCCTCCGTTAATTAATACTGCGGTCTTAGACATCGGCAATGTGATTTTGAGCATGGCGGGTCTTTCCTTCCTGGGCTTGGGTGCCCAGCCTCCTTTGGCAGAATGGGGGATTATGATCAGCAATGCCCGAAGCTATTTGCAGACCGCTCCCTGGTGCATGGCCTTTCCCAGTATGGCCTTGTTCATTGTGGTGGTACTGTTTAATCTTTTGGGAGACAGCATCAGAGACCGCCTGGACGCAAGAGGGGGAAGGTAAACGAAATGAAGGAAAAAGCTATGCTTGAATTGCGCGGAGTTAATGTTGCTTACCGGGAGAATGCCGCTGTCAGAAATGTCAGCTTTAAGGTTCACGAGAAGGAGATTGTCGGCATTGTGGGCGAGAGCGGCAGCGGCAAAAGCACCTTGATCCGCAGCATCATCAAACTGCTGGGGAATCAGGGACAGGTAACTGCCGGCGAAATCTCATTCCATGGCCGTAAGCTGCTTGACCTCTCCGAAGGGGAAATGCGCCGAATCAGAGGAAAAGAGATTGCTCTGGTGATACAACATCCCGAGCTGGCTCTGGACCCTCTTTGGACCATAGGCAATCTGTTTTTCGAAAGTATGCGCTTTCATGGAAACATCTCGAAAAAGCAAGCCTTAAGCCTGGCGGAAGAACTGCTGAGCAGTCTGTCCCTGAAGGATACGGCACGCATCTTAAAATCCTATCCCTTTGAGCTGAGCGGAGGCATGTGTCAGCGCGTGGCTATTGCCATCGCCATGGCTAACGGCCCCAGGCTGCTTTTGGCAGACGAACCGACCAGCGCCTTGGACGTCACTGTGCAGAATCAGGTGATAGAAACCCTGCTGCAAATGCGTGAGATGTTTCAGACCGCCATTCTGATGGTTTCTCATAATATGGGGGTTATCGCCCGCCTGGCGGATACAGTGGGGGTTATGTACCGCGGGGAATTGGTGGAATGGGGGAAAAAAGACGACGTGCTGCATCACCCGTCCCACGACTATACGAAAGCCCTGGTTCGGGCTACTCCCAAAATGGAGGGGACATGATGGATCTCATTTTAGACGTGCAGGGGCTGGAGAAACGTTTTGCCGCCAAGCCCAAACAAACCGTGGCGGTTGCGGGGGTGGATTTTTCCATTAAGCGGGGGGAATGCCTGGGTTTGATCGGGGAGAGCGGCAGCGGAAAGTCCACTGTGGCCTATAT
This sequence comes from Desulfosporosinus youngiae DSM 17734, assembly GCF_000244895.1. Taxonomy (NCBI): domain Bacteria; kingdom Bacillati; phylum Bacillota; class Clostridia; order Eubacteriales; family Desulfitobacteriaceae; genus Desulfosporosinus; species Desulfosporosinus youngiae. The sequence continues at coordinate 4,256,987 of NZ_CM001441.1, read as the reverse complement.
GACGGGAGGACTTCTGCCGCCCAGCGCCGGTAAGGTGTCCTTTTACGGGAAGCACCGGCAGATGGTTTTTCAAAATCCCGTCATGTCCTTCAGTCCCAGAATGCGTCTGCTGGACAGTATCGGTGAAGGCTTGCGCTACAAGACGAATTTATCCGGGGCGGAAATTAAAGAAAAAGCCCTGGAGGCTATGGACATGGTGCTGCTGAAAAGGGAGTACGGGAACCGTTACAGCTGGCAGCTGAGCGGCGGTGAGTGTCAGCGTGCCGCTATTGCCAGGGCCATTCTCATCCGGCCGGAACTGCTGATCTGTGATGAGGTGACCAGTGCCCTGGACGTTTCCGTTCAGGAGCAGATCATTCAGTTGCTTATTAAGTTAAAAAAAGAGCTGGGCTTAGCTTATCTTTTTATTTCCCATGATATCGCACTGGTCAGCAGCATTTGCGACCGCCTTGCCGTGATGTATCAGGGCAGGATTGTGGAAACAGGCAGCACCCGGGAGGTTATAGCTAATCCTCAAAAGGATTACACAAAGTTGTTGATTTCTTCAGCTTTGACTCTGGCTGACGCTGCTCAACAATAATAAGGGTGCCTTAGCGCACAAAGAAAGGATAAGAAATGGGAGCATACGGACGATTGCTGCGCTATGTGGCAGCTATTAAAAATGAAGTGGCCTGGAAAGTCCTGATCGGCCTAGCCATTAGTACTACCTATATCGGGCAGGCCTTTGCCATGGCCAAGGCCGTTTCTGTGGTCTTCCTGGGGGGGAGTGTCTCCGACATTGCCGGGTACCTGGTCATTGCTTTGGCCGCCGTTTTTCTGAGGGGATTCCTGACCCGGCTGATGGAAAGCTATAGTAAAGTCGTGGCCGCTAAGGTCAAGAATAAAATCCGTCTGCTGATTTTTGACAAGATTCTGCGCCTGGGACCGGGCTATCTGAGCAATAAGCGCAGCGGGCGGGTGCAGTCCCTGGTGTTGGACGGTATTGAATCATTGGAGCCTTTTCTGGTTTATTATGTCCCGCAGATTATCACCATTGCCATCTCCGGCTTGGTTATCGGTTTTTATCTGACCCTGCTGGACGGGGTTACAGGAATCATCATTATTATAGCAATGATGCTCTGCGTTATCGTTCCTTACCTGACCGTACCCTTGGTCAGCCGCAGCATCGTCACCTATTGGCGTTCCTATGCCCTGCTTAATGCCCAGTATGTGGACGCTATGCAGGGAATGACCACCCTGAAGGCGTTCAAGGCCAGCCGCTCCAAGGGTGAGGAACTGGCAGGCAATGCTCTGGCCTTCTATCGCCAGGCTATTCGCAACACCACCTTTTCCCTGATTGACTCCGGCCTGATGATGCTGCTGACCTCTATAGCCGCCAGCGTGACGGTGGCGATTGCCGCTTATCGGACGGATCTGGGGATTATCCCTATTGGGGCCGTCTCCGCTTTCCTGTTCCTGGCCGCCGAATGCGCCCGTCCCATGGTTGATCTGAACAATTACTGGCATAACAGTTTTTTAGGGTTGTCTGTGGCGGAAGAGCTTTTTGAAATTGTGGACCAAGAACTGGTGATTACGGAAAGGGAAAATCCCGACCAGACTTCGTTGGAGCAAGGGCTTCCTTCCCTGCAGTTTTCCGAGGTGAGTTTTGCTTATCAGGAGGGGGAAAAACCTGCCCTGGACAAAGTAACCCTGGATATCCAACCCGGCCAGACCATAGCTGTGGTGGGCAAGTCCGGCTCAGGCAAATCCACTCTCGTCAATCTGCTGCTCCGCTTTTATGATCCCTCCCAAGGGAGGATTCTGATGAACGGTGTGGATCTGAAGGATTATGCCATCGACTACCTGCAACAAAAAATTGCCGTGGTCTTTCAGGATACGTATCTTTTTCACGATTCCATCGCTGAAAACCTGCGTATGGCCCAGCCTCAGGCCGATGACCGGGCCCTCAAGGCTGCGGCAAAATCCGCCGGAGCCCATGATTTTATTAGGGCTCTGCCTGCGGGTTATCAGACGGTCATCGGGGAGCGGGGGGCAACTCTTTCCGGCGGGGAGAGGCAGCGCCTGGCCCTGGCCCGGGCTATACTGAAAGATGCGCCTCTTTTGATTCTGGATGAAGCCACTTCCAGCGTGGATGCCAAAAGTGAAGCCTTGATTCAAAAAACCTTGGAATCCCTCACCCGGAACCGTACCACCATCATCATTGCCCATAGGCTCTCCACGATTCAAAATGCGGACAAAATCTATGTTCTGGATGAGAGCAGGCTTGCAGAAACAGGAACTCACGAAGAATTGCTGCAATTGAAGGGTGTCTATGCCGGATTGGTAGATGCCCAGAGAAGAGGGAATGGACATGAATAAAGCAATCAAGAGGGAAGAGACCAATAAGCAGGGAACCCGCCTGAAAAACACCTTTTTGCTCATTGCCTCTATGAAGCCTTACAGGTTAGAGATGATCTTAACCATCCTCGCCACCTTTATCAAGCATATTGCCACCATCGGCGCTGCGGCCCTGGCCGCCTACATGGTAGGGCTGGCCATGCTGGGTCAGCTGAAAGGAGAGTTTGCCTCACTTTTTGCTTATTTAAGCCTCTGTATCCTTTTGCGGGCCGTGATGTATTACGGAGAAATGTGGTTTGGACATGATGTAGCCTATCGGGTCTTGAAGGATTTTCGGATCAGCCTCTATGCCAAAATTGACAAACTGTCTCCGGCCTTTCTCTTGAAAAAACATTCCGGCCAAATCGGTTCTACCTTAATGAGTGATGTGGAGGTGCTGGAATGGTTTCTGGCCCATACCTTCGGTACCTTTCTGGTGGCTTTGGGAGTCACCGGACTGATCCTTGTTCTGCTGGCCAAGATCCATATAGCCTTAGCGGTGTTGATGCTGATCTTTGGTGTTCTGACAGGCTGGACGCCTTTCCTTCTGAAAAAGCAGGCGGACAGCCAAGGTACGGAAGTGCGCGCCAGGCTGGCGGAAGCCAATGGGGTCACTATTGAAGGGGTTCAGGGTCTGCGGGAGATTTTGTCTTTAAATTACCTGGAACGCTATAAGCTGAAAAACAAGGAGAGCATGCAGCGGCTCTATGACGCCCAATTGCGCTACGGGAAGCGGCTGGGGACGGAAAGTATGCTGATGCAGATCTTTATCGGGGTTTTTACGGTCATCGTTATGGGAGTGACTGCCGGCTTTGTGGCCCAAGGCTCTGTTGAATTTGCCATCTATCCTATGGTTGTCATCCTCTCCGCTTTGCTCTTTAATCCTATCATCGAAGTCTGCGCGGCGGCCCGCAATCTGGGCTTGGTCTTTGCCGCCGCTGACCGCATTCAACGGGTGCTGGAGAGTGAGCCTGTCGTCAAAGACGAGGGGCCGTCAATTAAGGTTGACCAGCTGGCGCCCAAGGTCAGCTTTGAAAACGTCTCCTTCCGCTATGATCGGGACTTGGAGGATGTGCTGCACGGGGTAAGCTTTGAAGCGGAACCGGGGCAGACCGTGGCCTTAGTGGGCCCTTCAGGGGCAGGAAAAACCACCTGCGTCAGTTTGCTGCTGCGCTATTGGGAGGTCGGTGCCGGAGCGGTTAAAATCGGGGGACGGGACATCCGGGAAATGTCCCTGGACAATCTCCGTGATCTTACCTCCGCCGTGCTCCAGGATGTCTATTTATTCAATGTCTCGGTGCGGGAAAATATCCGTCTGGGCCGGCCGGGTGCCGGTGATGCCCAGGTGGAAGAAGCGGCCAAAGCGGCTTATGCCCATGACTTTATCATGGGGCTGCCTGAGGGTTACGATACGGTAACCGGGGAGCGGGGCTTTCAGCTTTCCGGCGGACAGCGGCAGCGTATTGCCATCTCCCGGGCTATTCTCAAGAATTCTCCCATCCTGATTCTGGATGAAGCGGTTTCCAGCTTGGATACGGAAAATGAGCGGTATATTCAGAAGGCCCTGAAGGAGCAGTCGAAAAACCGGACGACCCTGGTGGTGGCCCATCGCTTGTCTACCATTATGGCGGCGGATAAGCTGGTGGTTATTAACCAGGGCCGGGTCATGCAGGTGGGGACGCATGAGACTTTGATTAAAGAAGAGGGTTTCTATAAGAATCTGGTGGCAGCCCAGTTTGACAAAACCGGGGTTCTTAAATGAGGCGGCTCGATTGAGGGGAAGTCAGTCCGGGAAAGGCTCTGATGTCACAAAAAGAGGAGGAATAGCTCATGGCTTACCTTGAAGCAATTAAGGATTATTGGACGACCCAAGTGGCAGGGTTTGCCGAAATTAATCTTGACGAGTTAACCTCGGATAAATACGAGTTATGGCTGTCTGTGCTGGAAGAAAATCTGCCGGCGGAAAAGGGTCTTGCCGTTTTGGATGTGGGCTGCGGTACGGGATTTTTTTCCATTGTTATGAGTAAGCTGGGTCACCGGGTGACGGCGGTGGACTACAATGAAGGCATGCTGGAACAAGCCGGGAAAAACGCCCAGGCCTTTGGGGTGGGCGGGACTATCGATTTTTTGAAAATGGATGCTCAGAAGTTGGAGTTTGCTGACCAGGTTTTTGATGTGATTCTGAGCCGTGATATTACCTGGGTGTTGGAGAACCCGGCGCAGGCTTACGGGGAATGGCTGCGTGTGCTTAAGCCCAAGGGCCGGTTTCTGAATTTCGATGGCAACTGGTTTCTGCATCTCCATGATGAGAAAGCAAAGGGAGCGTATGAAAGGGGCCTGGAAAAGGTTATGGCCCGGGGCTTTGAGGTTAAAGAAAGTGATCATAATGAAGAGTTTGAAACTATTGTCCGCAGTTTACCCTTGTCCAAGGAACGGAGGCCGGCCTGGGATATAGGCGTTCTGACCGATCTGGGCTGCGAAAAAATCATGATTAAACCGAAACTTCCGGGTAAGATCCACGATGCCTATTATGAATGTCTGTACGCAGAGATTCCCACGTTTATGGTTGCGGCTATCAAAGAGTGAAATATTATGGCCCCGAAGGTCTTGAAAAACCATGAAGGTTTGACTCGATTGAGTCGACTTTGTGGTTTTTATTTTTTATTAGGAAGGTGGATAGCAGAAGGTCGATATCGAGGAAATGGAAGTGCGTTTATGGGAAGAATCCGTATTCATCGATAAATTTGTCCTGATAACAGGGAGGGCATACTTTCAAATACGTCACCAGTGACGAATTTGGATGGGTATAACAACTACTATGGACTGATTGGAAACTACAGCAGTCTAAGCAAGTTCTATGAACATGTAAACTGGCGCATCTACCGTGACTATGAAATACCATGCAAAAGTGTTTGGAATAGTATGTAAATAAATGGTTGATTAAGCATAATATGTGATATAATAAAAAGTAAGGAATGTAAGGAACGGAGTGGTTGTAATGGAGCTTGCTAGAATAACATCAAAAGGACAAATTACAATACCAATAGGAATAAGGAAGAAACTTAATTTAAAAGAAGGGGATAAAGTTATCTTCATTGAAGAAGGCGATAAGATAGTTTTTGCTAATTCCTCCATGATAGCGCTGAAAGAAATACAAGAAGGAATGCAAGGGGTAGCCGAGAAGCAAGGCATGTATACAGAAGATGATGTAAATAACTTAGTTAAAGATATTAGAAAGGAGATTTGGGAGAAGAAATATGAGAATCATGATTAATACGAATGTGCTTATTTCGGCTATTCTTTTCCCAAAATCTCAGCTTACCAGAGTAATAGCCAGGGGTATGTTTATTACATAGCCAATAAAATAATAATTGTGAGGGGTATTATATTGGGGGTGTATGATTGAAAAAGTTAATTTTAGTTTTAATGATTTTGACATTGGGTTTGGCTTTAGATGGTTGTAGCAATATAGAAGAATTAACAGTGAAAGAAAAACAAGAAAGTACTTTATTTACTGGAAACGATCAGCTGAAACGGAAAATTATTATTAGGGATTCTGTATACGACCCATTGCCGTCAGAAGCTATTAATATTTTGTCTTTGCCAGATAATAATGAACTGCAACAACTTCCAAATGTAGATTTAAACACTCCTATTATAATTACTAAAATGCCTTATCATAAAAACATAGAATAGCAATAACATTCGTTTGTTTAAAGACCTAACCAAATTATCATTAAATCTTGAGGACAAACAAGCGACAGTGAATCCTTGTCCAATTGCAAAAAAATAAAACAAAACAAATGGTTATGTTATGTCGTATTTCTAAGTGAAATGTATAACCTCAACTGTAATTTGTTAAGGAAGTGATTTCTTCCTAATAAGGATGAGCGCCTGGGTGTAGGTCAAATTCGTCACCAGTGACGAATTTGGATTACCGTCACTGTCGGTTGAGGCAAGCCGTTTCGTTCCATACTCTTCGAGAAACTGGACCAGCTTTTCAGTCGTTCGCTGACCGGTTCCTTCAACAGATGCCCTATTTCCTGTATTTAAGCGGATCCTTGGCTGCCTTCAGTCGAGATAATGAGTGGCGTACCGTTTAATGATCAGAACTGGTGTTAAGGGTTAGTGGAGTTGTCAATTTCGGTAATCCCATAGTTACCCGAAATATCCGTACCCAAGCATTCTTAATACTGCTTTATTTAGAACGGTTTACAGGTGGATATGAATAAGAGGAGTTGATAGAATGGCCTATTGAATTATTTCATTAACACTACGATTGTATCAATAAGGGTTTATCCGAAAGCGTAATTTAATTAAGGGAGGAGAGAAAATGATGAATGTTCTTTTTTCAGTATTGTCCTTAATTAGTGCTTTTATAGGGATAAGTACAGTCTTGCTTTGGTTTAAATATATGAAAAAAGTAACAGTATTTTGCAAAGTGGATAGTTCGAATTATAGGGCTGAATACCCATCATTATCTGTAATAATTCCTGCTTGTAATGAAGAAGAATCCATAGAAAAGACCGTTAGGCAGTTAATCAGTCAAGATTACCCTAATTTAGAGGTAATCGTAGTGAATGACCGCTCTACGGATAACACTGGTATGGTATTGGAGAAGCTTGAAGTTCAGTATCCTCAACTAAAAGTTATAACTATTTATGATTTACCTCCGAACTGGTTAGGTAAAAACTATGCTGTTTACCGGGGCGTAAATGAGGCTACGGGCGAGTGGCTACTTTTTACCGATGCCGATGTTATGTTCTCCCCTAGCAGTTTAAAGAAAACAGTTAGTTATGCTTTGGAACACACGCTCGACCACCTAACAATAGTACCTGATACGTTTTACGGAGGTGTTTTCTACCGTGCTTTTCTTGCTTACTTTACCTTTGCAGCTGCCTCTGTAATAATGTTTACCAAAAAAGTAGGATTAGGGGCTTTTAACTTAGTAAAAAAATCAGTATATGATAAAATTGGCGGATATGAAGCAATAGCCATGAAGATAGCGGATGACATGTCTTTAGGGGCACTGGTGGTAGATAAGGGATACAAACAGGAAGTGGGTTTATCAGGAAAAGGGTTTATTTCAGTAAAATGGTATGACAACCTTTTTGCCTTGCTCAAAGGCTTTGAAAAAAACCAATTTGCGGTTGCAAAGTACAGTATTTTTACATTATTAGCATCATGCTTATATGTACTAATAGTGGGTGTTTACCCATTCGTTGGAATATTCCTTGGACCAATTTGGGCAAGAGGTTTGTGCAGTGTTTCTATCCTTAGTTTGCTTGCTGTTTATAATTACTTATCCAAGCATATTGATATTTCCCGTAGTTATGTTTTAATTCACCCTATATCTATTTTGCTGTACATTGGAGCAGCAATTAATTCGATGGTTAAGACAATAAGCCGTGGCGGTATCGAATGGCGAGGAACTTTTTACCCCATTAACGTGTTGAAAAAACATATTTAAGGGACCAGGAGTAACTGAGACAAGAGTAGTCTTGTTGAACTAAGGGATTTCTTTGGCAAGCCTTTGCCGCGGCATCAGATAACAGAGTGTTTTCGACACTTAGCCTGATGAATGCGTTATGTCGTGTCGCAAACAACTCGGAACGTTATACAGCATATCATGCAAAGATCGTTGCCCTCCTTGGCGCGGACGAAAGGGATTTAGAGTATTTCCTCTAGTAGTAGGGTTATGTGTATTGTTTGTAGCCCTTTTAGCTAAAAGGGGCTTAAAGTAGAAGAACTATCTTGTGGGCTTAATACGCGAAGAGAAAGATGGGAGGTGAAAGTGTTGGATGTAAGTCAATACGCGGTAGGATGGGGTACGCTAACATTAATAAATGCTGGAATAGCACAGGGTAAAAATAGATCAGGCTTCAATTGGTTCTTGTTAACTTTAATTTTAGGGCCATTAGCTACATTTTTCCTGGTCATTACTGATAAAAAGGAATAAATATTACTTGAAATTATAGCATTGATGCGTAACATTCTTAGTTTGCGCATTAAGGGTATTGCGGCGATGTTCAAGGCAGTGCCGTCATGGTGCTGTCTGAGTCTGGAGGCACGATACGTCGTAAACAAGGTGTTTCCGAAGTCTACCTTTTAAGTGAAAATTATTCATTGTTAAGGAAATTTATTGTTGTCGTCTTACCATGGAATTATTCGATGCTCTTTGAAGGGACACATTAGCTAACAGAGGGTTTGCGACATCGGAGAGAATATAAATGTAGTAACTCGACGTCGCAACCCCTCGGAACGTTAGATGAAATTTCCTGAGGATGAGGCTTAATCCTTAGTTTATTTTTATTACTCGTGAAACAATATAGTTTAACGCTTATTAGAAAAGGGAGCATAATCTATAAATGAAACGGCTTATTATACGGATTATACTATTTATCTTGACAGTTATATTTATTATTGCTTTTTTCATTCTACTAGGTCTTACTCAAGAGAAATTATTTTTACCAAAAGAATATATAATGTGGACTTTCAAATATCCAATTTCAAGATTAACCTTTGTCTTCATTTTCGAACTTACATTTCTAGTATTTATATTTGATTTTCACAAAATAAGTCAGTTTTTGAAAGGTAAAAGAAGATGGTTTCTTCCGGTTTTCTCAATTGTAAATATATTTTTGCTATATATTTTGCTCTTTAATGTTTGCGTTATAACAACTGACAAGATAATTGACCGTTCTTTCCTTTTCCCAAAGGGAAGGGTCTACAATCACACTGATATTGTTAGTATTGAAACTGGGGTCTATGGCAAAAGGAAACTTAGCAATATTCTGTTTACAGATAAGAGCGGTCAGTTTTACTATATTGTCACTTTAAAAGATGGGACCAAAATAGACCTAAATGGTGACGCCGGTGGAACAAAACATAACAAGGAAACCAATGCGGTCTTTGAAGAAATCGATAAGGTATTTGTAAATATGGGTATCAAGAAGACAGCAAGAAAAGATAACTTTGAACTAATTGAAAAAGATATTGACAAAGTCTATTCTGATAAAATTAAAAACATATTAAATAATATCAAATAGAATTTCTGAGCTTATTTTGGGGGCAGGAACTTCATCTGCCACGAGGATTCCTTATATTTTACGGAGGTGTGTTATGGAAAGAAAGAAGCTGCTACTGACTGCTTTTATCAGCTGCCTGTTTGTGATCGTCTTGCCAACAACCTCCTATGCCGATATGGGTCCGAAAGACGAACTGACAGTTTATGTGGAAAACCCTCCGAATCAAGTTTATTATTTGGATTTATTGACGCAGAAAAGCAGTAGTTATAACAATTTTCATAAGGATGGCGAGCGAGAAGCCCTGGACGAGAAGATGGTGGAGCTACTGTACAGCTATGAAAATGAAGGATGGATGCCTGCGCTAGTTGAGGGTACGGGAGTTCCAATGTGGGGAAACCTGATTGGCGAAGCGGATAGCGAGCGCATGGTGCACAAATTTGGATATGTCGGTGTGCCGGATACTTACAGAATCATTCTTGTTACCCAAAGCGGAAATGTTTCTGTATCAGATGTTTATACAAGAGAAGCTTTGCAGAGCAGTGTAACTTTTGATTACGCAACCGGCAAAGCGGTTGTACCGTCGATTTTCTTAATTTACTTTCTGCAATTTGGTTGGACATTTGTTATTACACTATTGATCGAAGGTGTTATTCTATGTTTGTTTGGCTTTAAGTTAAAAGGAAACTGGAAAGTTTTCTTTCTGACAAATTTGCTGACTCAAATCGTGCTAACCGTAACAGTAGGCGCAACACTTATCAAAAGCGGCACGTTTTCCGCACATCTTGTTCAATTTCCGGTTGAAACCGCAATCCTTGTTTTTGAAGTTCTCGTCTATAAGCACTTTTTAGTCGGTAACAGTAATAAGCGTAAAGTCGTTTATGGTATTGTTGCCAATTTGGTAAGTTGGTTCGGCGGGTTTTTCTTGCTTAATTACCTGTTTCAGTTTTTGGTCAAGGTAGTATACCAGGTAGTATAGCATAATAAAACGAGCATAATCTGCAGTTATATTTATGTTGCTATCTTCATATTTAGTGACTTAGAGGGTTTTCTATGGCGAAGCTAAGGCAAATGTCAGCCGAAGTAGCGATAACGGCATTGATAATGCTACTGCCGCTGGAATTGGAGGTGGGGATAAAAGCCTTGAGCCAGCTTCTCTACGCAATCAGCGTTGCGGGTGCCGGGCAGAACCTCGTTAAGACTGACAATGACAAATTGATTGTTGACCACCGCAGGCACTTCGGCGAAGAGGGGGTTGTTTTTAAACGAGGCAATTTTATCCCCGGCACTGGTCTCTCCATAATCAATAATGACAACAACCTGGGGCTTGCCGGCTGCAATCGTTTCGTAATTAACATACAGCCAGTTTCTATTCGCCTCGGAAAAGATATTCTTTCCGCCGGCCAGTTGGATCAGGCTGGAAAGAAGGGCGGCGCCTGCCGTAAAGATCATTCCTGCTTCTTCAGTATCAAAGACAAACACAGGCAGAAGCTCTTCCATGCCGCCTGATTTGTCCCGCACCGCCCTGATTTTTGCCGACATAGTTTGCACTAATTTATCAGCCCGGTCCTCCACATTAAAGATCCGGCCTAAAGTCAAGATTTCGTCATAAACATCCTCCAGCTTGGCGTTGAGCAGATCAGTGGGCTTGTTTACATAAGTAGCAATGCTGGTCTTATCAACATTTTTCAATAGGGAAATAATTCCGGTGGTGTCTAATGAGAAGGATGTGCCGTAAATAAAGTCCGGTTTTGTGCCAACAACAGCTTCAAAGGAAGGATAGCGGTGACCCCGGATAAGCTTACCCTCTAAGCGGTTTAATGAATTATAAATTTTCCGGTGTTCAGGTAAAAAGTCAGCCTCGTGACCCGGAGCCACACCCACAATTTTCTCTTGCAAACCAAGGGCGATGAGGGTTTCAATATTCGTAGTCTGCACTGCAAAAACGGCTTTCGGCATTTCCACAGGGATGGAAAGCTCAATTGAGTAGTCATTTTCAACCTTGCTTTGGGTCATCCTGCCGCGATAGCGTTCCACAATAGCCCGTGTGTTTTTAAGACCCATGCCGGTGTCTGCGGAAGGCCCGGCATCTGTCTTGGCTTCATTTTTTAAGCATAAGGTCAGAATCTCCTTGGCTAATTCCATTTTGATCATAACAGGTTTATCCGCCGCCGCATATTTCAGGATATTTGAAAACATATTATCAAGCACCCGCTGCAGGGCGTGTTTGGGTATCTTCAGATAATACTGAAGGTGAGTCAGAGTTATATTTACCGTAAATCCGCTGGATTCAAGCAAGAAAATCCCGTCAAAAATCAGTTTTTCAAAATCAGTGCGGCTGAGATTCTCAGCCGCTTCTTTCGGCTGCTGTTCGGAAGCAACGAAATAATCAAAAAGATGATCTGTGAGACTTTTCAGTTGATTGGCCTTTTCCACGCTTTTGGCCAAAAATTGCTGCAAACGCTGTTCATCGGAGGTGCGCTTGTTCACAATAATATCAAGATAACCAATGAGGGCCGCTAATGGCGTGCGAATATCATGGGACATAGCAGCCGAAAATCGTTGCCGGGCTTCCTGAGCCTGTTTTTGCTTAATAAAAGCCTGACGCATGCCATCGATATTTTCGGCTAAAGAGGTGATTTCATCCTTTCCTTTCAGAGGGATGGTTATGTCCAGCTTTCCGCCCTGCATCAGCAAAACCTGCTGCTCTAATTGCAAGAGGTAGGATGTTTTGCCATGAACGAAAAATAGTACGATTCCCAAAAAAACAGCAAAGAATGTGGCTAAACTAAAGAGCAGGGCAATATCATAATCATAATGCTTTAAATCAAGGGATAAACTCAGTAACACGTCGGCATCCTTGAAATGGATCGGATATAGTTTTTCCCACGGCAAAGGCTGATGGGGGATACCCGAGCTGAGGGTTTCCTCCATGTAAGGGATCCCGGAATTAAAAATGATCCGATTATCATAGTACAGGGAAATGGTCGTGATCTTAGTGGTATCCAGCCATTTCGAAATCATAGGAAAGTCATGGATGGCAAGATCATTTTCCGTGATATAGTGTTGGAAAGCGGCTGCCTCTTTCTCCATTCTTTGTTCCAGATAGTCCCCATTCTTATACTTAGCTTCTATCTTGTAAGAAGATACTTGTTGAAGCAAGGCAAAAACAGTTCCGGCACAGACAAAGGCCAGGACAACAGATAGTATCAGCCTTCTTACAAGCAGCTTTTTAAACAATCTGATACCCCCTTCCCCAAACTGTGAGGATATACTTGGGATTCTTGGGGTCTTTTTCGATTTTTTGGCGAAGGTTCTTGATATGAGCCACTACCGTATTATTGGAGAGCGGCAAAAAAGGCTCCTCCCAGATGGTTTCATACAGTTCCTGGGCGGAGAATATTTTGCCTCTGTGGGAGGCCAACTGTACCAGCAGGCGGTATTCCATATAGCGCAAGGAAATAGGTTCATCCGAAAGTATCACCTCACCCGATGACGGATGAATAGACAATTCCCGGATTCGTATCACATCTGAGCTGAAATTATGATCTTTGCCCTGATAAATAGCATATCTGCGCAGCAGAGCTTTTACCCGGGCAACCAGCTCAACGGGTGAAAAGGGTTTTGACAGGTAATCATCTCCTCCGATAGTAAGGCCGGTTTCCTTATCCTCAATATGGGTTTTGGCGGATAAAAACAAAACCGGTGCAGTGGTCATTTCTCTGATTTCCCGGCAGGTTTCAAAACCGGATTTACCCGGCATCATAATATCCAATATGATTAAATCAATGGCTTGATGAGTTTTCAGCAAGTTGAGAGCCATTTCGCCGCTGTCGGCAGGGATAACTTGATAACCCTCACTGCCCAGCAGGACTTCAACGACTTCACGGATATCCTTGCTATCATCAACAATCATAATCATGGCACCCATTTTCTCGCACACTCCTTGCCCAAAACCTAAGTCTCTGTGAATCTATTATAACAGCATAATTTATCATAATTTAAAAGACAACGGTAACAGGTATCCTATATAGTCTTAGATTTGTGAAATATTATGAAATCATAAGCGGGCTGCTGCAGACGTGCTATAATGAAAAAAATCGAATATTGGCGATAAGTGATCTTTGCTCGAGGGCAAGGATTGAAAAGGGAAGTCAGATAAGCTGACGCGGTACCCGCCACTGTATAAGGGAGTCGATTCATAGATTGTCACTGGGCTGCGCCCGGGAAGACGTGAATGGATAAGGATCTTGAGCCAGGAAACCTGCTTATGCCGACCACTGTAAATACCTACGGGATGTTAGGAGGTGATAGCTGTATTTTCTGACTCTTTGCTCGTGAGGGCAAAGAGTTTTTTCTGTTTTCCGGCTTTTATCCCATCGTCCAATAAGTGAGGTTATTCTAACTCAAATGCTCGTATAAATTGGGGAGGTCTTATTGTGAAAAAAGAGATGAATTCTATTATGACGTTATTATTGGTGGCGCTGCTTGTTTTTTCGATTTCTGCTTGCGGCCGAAGCCCCTCGAATGAACAGGCAAATAAATCCGAAACCGATAAAAGGACATCTTCTCAAGCTAGCCAAACAGCAGATTTTAAGCCGTTTGTTATTCAGAACTATAACCGGCAGCTTGCTATTGAAAAAGTGCCGCAAGCGGTTTTTGCTGTTTCCACGCCAAATACCGAAATTCTTATGGCTCTTGGCCTAAAGGATAAAATTGTCGGTGTGGCGCCGGGTGTCAGTGAGGTTGATATTTTACCCCAATTTCAGGACGCTTATAATTCCTTAAACCGCCTGGAGGGAAAACTTATCCGGGGTCACAACTACCCTTCCTTTGAAGCGGTTGTGGGTACAAACCCGGACTTTATTTACGGCACATCCTTCTCGGTGGGAAACGCCGGCAATATTACATCCCTGGATAATATCACTAAAACCGGCATTACCACCTTTATAAGCAAGCCTACCGATATGCTCAATGCCGGGATGGATGATGTGTATGAAGAAATTTTGACCATAGGGCGGATCTTTGCCGTCGAAACTCAGGCTCATGAATTAGTACAGAACATGTCGGAAAAGATTGGCAGGACCCAGGATAAACTAGGGGAGATTGAAAAACCAATCCCTGTGTTTGTCTACGATTCCGAAGAAGAAGGCATGATCTTTACAGCAGGCCCGGCGCTTATTACCAACATAATCGAGCTGGCCGGCGGGAAAAACATTTTTTTTGACACTAATAAAAACTGGCTGTTTGCCAATAAGGAAAAAATCGTCAACAGCAAGCCGGAAATTGTTATCATTATCGATTATGGGGAGACCAGTGCCGAGGATAAAATTGCCGCCTTTAAAAATAACCCTCTTTTTGCCGAACTGCCTGCGGTAGTCAATGATCAATTTGTCGTTGTCAGCTTTAATGACGTTTTGCCCGGCATCCGCAACGCTGATTGCATCGAGGAGCTTGCCAAAGGCTTTTATCCGGAAAAATTTAAATAACAAACATTAAGGTTATGAAATATTATGAAATCGTCTGTGAATCTATTGTTTTATATGGATTCAACCGTATAATTAAAAACTGTAAGTTAGATTGAACTAACTTTATTAGGTCAATCTAACTTTATTCATAAAATGAAGGGGGTTTTAATGGAAAAAATAGTCTGGCTCAAATACTTGTAAGAATTTGGAGGTGCTCAGCGTGAAAACAGTGATGAATCGTATTATGGTGTTATTTATGGTGCTGTTTCTTGTTCTTTCGATGTCTGCCTGCGGCCCAAGCCCCTTGAATGAAAAGGTAAATGAATCCGGCACCGATAAAGAGGCATCTGCCAAAGTTAACCAGGAGACGGACTTTAAGCCTTTTGTTGTCCAGAACTATAATCGGCAGCTTGTCATTGACGAAGTGCCGGAAGCCGTTTTTGCAGTGCAGACAACGAATATTGAAACGCTTATAGCCCTTGGCCTGCAAGAGAAAATTGTCGGTGTGGCTCCAGGCTATGACGCTGACTTTTTGCCTGAATATCAGGAAATCTACAACTCATTAAATATTCTGGGAGATAATCTCGTTGGCGGGGCAGGCGGTTATCCATCTTTCGAGGCCGTCGTTAATACAAAGCCTGATTTTATTTACGGCACGTCCTTTTCTTTAGGAAAAACCGGCACCATTTCACCGTTGGAAAATATTGATAAAATGGGCATTGCTACTTATATAAATAAGCCCACCGATATGCTTAACGCACAAATGGATGATGTATATAATGAAATTTTAACCCTGGGCCGTATCTTTAATGTAGAAGGCCGTGCCAGCGAATTAGTACAAAACATGTCAACAAAAATAAGTGGGGTGCAGGGCAAATTAGGCATCATCGAAGAGCCTGTATCCGTGTTTGTTTTTGATTCCGAAGAAGAAGGAATGATCTTCACAGCAGGCACTTCTCTGCTTTCAAACTTAATTAAAATAGCAGGCGGAAAAAATATTTTTTCTGACGTTAATAGAAACTGGTTGTTTGCCAACAATGAAAAAATTATAGGAAGCAAACCTGAGATTATTGTCATCGTTGATTACGGCGAAGCTGGAGCGGAGGGGAAAATCACTTCGTTTAAGAATAACCCCCTCTTTGCTAAACTGCCTGCTGTGGTCAATGATCAATTTGTAGTGGTAAATCTCAACGATGTTTTGCCCGGCACCCGCAACGCTGATTGCGTAGAAAAACTTGCCAAAGGCTTTTACCCGGAAAAATTTAAATAACAAACATTAGGAGAAGATGAGATGCTGATCAGTAGAAGATTGTTTGCCATAACCAGGGGCATGCGGGGAAGTGTTGTGCTCAAAGTGCTAATCGGTGTATTGGTGACAGGCACATATATTATTCAAGGCGTGCTTACAGCTACGGTTTTAAGCAAGGTTTTCGCAGGCGAAGCCTGGGATAAGTTCGTCACAAACTTTGTTGTCATCTTAGGGATGATATTGATACGGTCTGCCCTTAACTGGTTCAATGAAGTGCAAAGCAAAATCCTGGCCGGCCAAGCCAAGGAAAAACTCCGCTACATTATGTTTGAGAAGCTTTTGAGCCTCGGCCCCGGTTTTTTGCAGAATAATCGTTCCGGCAGTATTCAGTCAGTGTTTGTGGATGGCGTGGAAGCAATAGGACCTTATATAGCCTACTATATACCCCATTGCTTCGTAACTCTTATCAGCTCCCTGGGAATACTTGCTTATGTGTTTTATCTGAATACCATGGTGGGAGCCATTATGCTCCTGGGTATGATAATTGTCATGGTTGTACCTTCCCTGTGGCTTAAAGTAATGCGCTCAACAGGTATGACCAGCTGGGAAAAGCGAAATCATTTCAACGCCCAGTTTCTTGACGCTCTCCAGGGCATGATGACACTCAAGGCCTTTAATGCCTCGGCTGCAAAGGGAAAAGAACTGGAAACCAACTCTCGGGACTGGTATAAGTCCATCATGCACAACCTGGCAGTCTCCCTGCTGGATTCCTGCCTGATTGGACTGGGAGCGGCGATCGGTTCGGCTTTTTCGGTGGGTGTGGCCGCTTATCTTTTTGCTGTCGGACAACTTAATATCACAAGTATATTTTTAATCCTCTTTTTGTCTGTAGAATGCTTCCGGCCGATGACCGACCTTGTGAAATACTGGCACGTTGGTTTTCGGGGCCTGACAGCTGCGGATAAACTATTTGCCTTTTTAGATACACAGCCGCAAGTTGCAGAGCCAATCGATGCCCCGCCCCTGGAAAAAGGGGACTTCCATTCGGAAATCGTTTTTGACAATGTAACCTTCGGCTATAACGAGGGGGTGCGGCAGGCCCTGCAAAAGGTAATATTCACCATTGGCCAGGGTGAAAAGGTAGCGGTTGTAGGAAAATCCGGGGCAGGTAAATCCACCCTGGTCAATCTGCTGTTGCGCTTTTTTGACCCTCAGGATGGAAGTGTCCGCATCTCCGGGCGCGACCTTAAGACCGTGCCCAGTGTATCTTTTCACTCCTTGATTTCGGTGGTATGGCAGGATACCTATCTTTTTCACGGGACAATAGAAGAGAACTTACGTATTGCCAAGCCCGGCGCAAGCAATGAGGAAATTGAAAAAGCGGCAAAACTGGCCAATATTCACGAATTTATTGTCTCTTTGCCGGAGGGTTACCATACACAGGTGGGAGAACGGGGAGTGCGCTTTTCAGGCGGCGAGCGGCAGCGGATAGCCGTGGCCCGGGCATTTTTAAAAGATGCGCCTATTTTGATCTTAGATGAGGCCACCTCCAGCCTGGATGCTGAGAATGAAGCCGCCATTCAGAAGGGATTGCAGCACCTGATGCAAAACCGTACGGTGCTGATTATTGCCCATCGTTTCTCAACCATTCGTGAGGCCGACCGTATTATCGTGCTGGATGATCACAAAATTGTGCAAACCGGCACTCATGACGAACTCATGGCCTTTGGCGGCGGCGCATATGCCCAGTTGTTGAGAGCTCAGCTTTAGAAAAGGAGAGAGACATGGAAACCAGTAAAAAAAACCATCGAACAGAAATGGATAACACCGCATTCCTGGCAAAATTCGGGCGAGTGATGAAGCTTACGCTCTATATAAAAAATCATTATTGGTTGATCGGACTTTCCGTATTGACAGGTATTTTCAATAAAACGTTGCCGGTCCTGAGTGCTGCCCTGGTGGCGTATGTTGTCGGTACAGCAGCTTCGGGCGCAACTGCCGAAACCATTATTGGTTATCTGGTTGTTTTGGGTATCGTGGTTTTGCTGCGGGCACTGTTTGAATATTTGGAGATGTACATTGCTCACGCGGCTGCCTTCCGCATGCTCCATGATTTCCGCATGATGATCTACCGCAAGCTGGAACAGCTTTGCCCCGCCTATATGATCGACAAAAAATCCGGTGCCGTTACTTCAACCGTCATGGATGATGTGGAGCAGCTGGAGTGGTTCTACGCCCACACCCTGGGCACCTTCTTTATAGCGGTGCTGGTACCGGCCGCGATTTTGATCTATATGCTTTCTCTTCATTGGCTTCTGCCTTTGGTATTGATACCATGGATGGTGCTGACAGCAGTGACACACCTGTGGTTCAGGAAAAAAGCCGACACCCAGGGCAGAGAAGTAAAGGAAAGTCTGGCCGAAGTCAATGCCGAAACCATTGACGGTGTGCAGGGGTTGCGGGAAATCATTTCCTTTGGCCAGCAAAGCCCCTACCTCAGCCGTCTGGTCGGTAAAACGAAACGCCTTAATGAAGCCCAGGTCAAAGATGGAAAACGGTTGGGCCTTGAACAAGCGCTTATTAAGACCTTCACAGCCCTGGGGATGCTTTCTGTGCTTATTGTATCATCCCAAATGGCCTCAAGCGGAGTGATTCACGAATCCCTTTATCCTGTGGCGGTTATTTTAACCGTGTATGCCTTCAACCCTCTTTTAGAGCTTATGGAGATGATCACTAATTTTGGCTTAATATCCGCTTCCGCAGATCGTGTGTTTTCCATCCTGGAGGCTTCGCCGGCCGCAGTGGACCGGGTGACTGAATCCCCTGCCCGGTTTAGTTTGCCCCATATTGATTATCAAAAGGTCAGTTTCCGGTACCAGGAAAAACTGCCTTTGGTGCTGGACAAGATCAGTTTTGAAGTGAAGCCCGGGGAGACTGTGGCATTGGTGGGACACTCCGGAGCGGGGAAATCCACCTGTATCAGCCTGCTTCTGCGCTTTTGGGAGGTAACAGGCGGTTCCATATCCATCGACGGCGTGGATTTACGGGACATGCCTCAAAAAGCCCTGCGGGAAACAATTTCCTTAGTGTCACAGGATGTTTATCTGTTCAACACCACTATCCGCGAGAACATTTCCCTGGGGCTGCCTGCTGCCGGGGATAAAGACATCGAAAAGGCAGCCAGAGCCGCTCTGGCCCACGATTTCATTATGGAGATGCCTGATGGTTACGATACCATTGTCGGGGAGCGCGGTGCCCAGCTCTCGGGCGGTCAGCGCCAACGCATCGCCATTGCCCGGGCCTTTTTGAAAAATTCGCCTATCCTGCTCATGGATGAGGCGGTCTCCAATCTGGACACTACCAATGAACAATTGTTGCAGATTGCTATTAAAAATCTGCAGAAAAACCGGACGACCCTGATCATTGCCCACAGATTGTCAACCATTATGTCCGCGGACCGTATTGTAGTGCTTGACAATGGATATGTGGCAGAAAGTGGTTCCCATCAGGAACTGATCGCTAAAGACGGTATTTACGCCAGACTGGTGGCGATTCAGGCCAGTGCCTAGAAAGGAGAGGATGGATTGAAAACGAAATTATCTAAAGACGATGCCATAAACAAGAAACTATCGGCCTGCACTTTTTCGAATAGGCGCTTCTCCCTGATTATCACGGCATTGCTGGCTTTGCTTATCCTATCAACGGTGTTGTGCATTATCCTGGGACCTGTTCACGTGGAACCCCGGTTTACCTGGCGTATTTTGCTGCATCAAATTCTGGGGGATCGGAGTTCGCTGGAAGTGGACTGGGACAAATCCCAGTTTATTATCGTCTGGCTGATTCGCTACCCCCGGGTTTTGCTTGGCTTGGTTGTAGGGGCGGGACTGGCGGTGGTAGGCACCGGATTGCAGGCCCTCACCCGGAACCAGCTGGCTGATCCTCATTTGCTGGGTATATCTTCCGGTGCTTCCGTAACAGCTGTGTTGTCCATCCTTTTCGGCGTATTTTCAGCCTTTGGGCAATACGGCCTGTCCTTGAGTGCTTTTATTGGGGCACTGGGAACCATGGTTTTAGTCTATTTTATTGCCCAGGAAAATGGCCGCGTCATCACTACCAGGCTGGTCCTGGGCGGTGTGGCTCTCTCCATGACCTTGGGGGGCGTTACCAACCTGATTGTTACCATGGGAGGCTCGGAAGCCGGAATACGTTCGGCCTTGCAGTGGATGCTGGGCAGTTTGTCCAGCGCTTCCTGGGAGCAGCTGCCCATTCCCGCCATTGTGATGCTGCTGGGCACCGCGGCCCTGTTTATAACCTACCGTTCTCTTAACGGGATACTGATGGGCGACGATGTGGCGGTATCCATGGGGATTAACGTGGTTCGCTATCGGAAGTTCCTGTTGATCACCACCTCCGTCATTACCGGAGTCCTTGTGGCAGTAAGCGGGGCTATTGGTTTTATCGGACTGATGGTACCCCATGTCTCCAGGATGATTGTCGGCGCCGACAACCGCAAGGTTATTCCGGTGAGCATGCTTATCGGCGCTATCTTTACCATTTGGATGGATTTGCTGGCACGAACTGTGGCCGCTCCGTCGGAATTTCCCATCGGTGTGCTCACCTCCATTGTGGGCGGCCCGTTTTTTATCTGGATGCTGCGCAAGAAAAAGAGAAGCGCGGCAGGGAGGGGTTAGATGGAACTGAAAGTAACAGGTGTCGCCTGCAAAATTCAAGAGATCACTATTGTTCAGGATGTCAGCCTTGAAGTAAAGAAAGGGGAATTTGTGGGCTTGATCGGCCCCAATGGCAGCGGCAAGACCACTTTGCTTAAAAACATTTATCGGGTCTATTCCCCCAGTAAAGGCGTGATTTCCTTAATGGGAGAGGATATTTCCAGGCAGCCTTTCAAAAAGACCTTTCAAAAAATGTCGGTTGTGGCGCAGGAAACCACCCATGATTTTGATTTCACCGTCCGGGAAGTGGTGATGATGGGGCGCACACCTCATAAAACCATGCTTGAACAGGATACGGAAGAGGATGAGAAAATTATCAGTGAGTCCCTGGCTGAGGTGGGCATACTTGAACTGATGGACCGGCATTATGCCACCCTTTCCGGGGGGGAAAAGCAGCGGGTGCAGGTGGCCCGGGCTCTGGCCCAGAAAGCGCAGCTGCTGATTATGGATGAGCCTACCAATCACTTGGATATTGCCTATAAACTTCAGATCATGAAGATGGTCAGGGACTTGGGAATTACCGTGTTTACAACTCTCCACGACCTCAATATAGCTGCCCTCTATTGTGACAGGCTCTACGTAATTAATGAAGGAAGAATTGTTTGCGAGGGAACTCCTGAAGCCGTGCTTTGCCCCGAAATATTGGCAAGGGTGTTCGGCGTTGCGGCTGAAGTAGCGATTCATCCCTTGACGAAAAAGCCGAACATCACATTTTTACCTTAATAATAGATAGAGATTTCAATAAACGCCAAAAGGAGGATGCCGGTGGATACTCAAGTAAAAATTGAAGAAAAATGGAACAAAGCTGCCAGCGAATACAACGACACTGTTCGGAATGAACTGAAAAGCTTTAAAGCAGCCGCCTGGCTTGATCTCATTCAAAAACAGATTCCGGAGAACAAAACACTGCAGATCCTGGACGTGGGTACCGGTCCCGGTTTTTTTACACTTTTAATGGGAAGGGCCGGCCATCAGGTGACGGCCATTGACAGCAGTCCGGAGATGATTGAAAAGGCCGGAAAAAATGCGGAAGGCGCGGGAATTAAAGCAGAGTTTGCGGTTATGGACAGCCATCGTCTGGACTTTGCCGACCAATCGTTTGATTTGGTGATCAGCCGCAATGTGACCTGGACTCTCCATGATCCGGTTACAGCTTATGGAGAGTGGAAACGGGTTCTAAAACCAGGCGGAAGGCTGTTGATTTTTGATGCTAACTGGCATCTCTACCAATATGACAGCGGGTTAATGGAAGAGGTGAAGAAACGGGATTGGGAATACAGAAGCCGATATGGCGAACCGGATGACGACTATTATGGACCCAGGGCAAAGCGTGATGAATCTTCAAAGCTGCTTCTTCACGATCAGCATAGACCTTCCTGGGATAATGGTGCCCTGGCAGCTTTGGGTTTTGCAGAAATCAATAATGTGATTAATATTTCCGATCGGGTATGGGATGAAAAAGAACAGCTTTTGTATGGAGCAAATCCGCTGTTTATGATTTCGGCCAGGAAAGCTGCAACGATAGAATCGTCCGCCTGGTCTTCTATGAAATAACAGATTTTGTACTTCAGCATCCTTAAAAGGCTAAGTCTGATTTGAGAAATAAATTTCCGGAAATTGAAAATTTATTTATAAAAGAAGGAGAGCCTGTTTATTTAACGAAAAACGGTTATGGCTCAATGGTAGTGTTAAGTCTGGAAAAATATGCGGAATTGACGGATGATATAGAACTGAAACTTGATGAAGCGGATAAAGAGGCAGATTCAACAGACATCTGCTATACTCACAATGAGGTTTTTTCAAAGGTGAAAGAGAGAATCAATGGTGGAAGGTAAATATACTTTAAGATATATTCCTAGATTCGAAGCCGATCTTAATAACATTGTTGATTACCTGCCGCCAAGGCCCATCAAGGCTCAAGCGGCATCTTTTTTTTATCCTCAAGGCACGTGGAATGCTGCTGCTTGCTGCAACGAAAATAGAAATGCTGTACGGTTTGGGCCCAGATCATGGATATGGGCTGCGAAAAAATCATAATTAAACCGAAACTTCCGGGTAAGATCCACGATGCCTATTATGAATGCCTGTACGCAGAGATTCCCACATCTATTATTACTGAGTTTGATATTCTAGCTCTTCAAGACTATCATCCTCCGAATATTGTTCAATACTCTATGTTTATTTTTTCCAGATTAGAAGGGAATAATCGATAGCTGGAGAATAATGCAAATAATAAGGAGAATTTTGCAAGTCGTATTTACAAGGACTGACACTTCAGGTAACAGAGGGGTTGCGACATCGTGGAGTGATATGAATGGACAACTTCACTTTGATTTCTAATGCTGGAAGTACGGAAGCAAGTATTTTTGAAGAGCCCGGTGCTAGAAATTTGTACGCCGGGATGTGCGGGGGACATTGGGTAACTGGCGTCTCATGACGGCGACAGACTCTACTAGGCTGTTTTTTGGAGAGGAGGGATTCTTTATGAGGAAATTATTGTGGGTCTTAATTTCCATTTTGCTTACTAATGTCTTTGTTATTACAGGATGTTCTAATCCAGATAATTTAAATAATAAGATTCAATCCTTAGAAAATGAGAATACAGAGCTAAAGTTAAAAATTGACCAAGTTAATTCATTGTCTATAGCTTCAATCATATCAAACGGTTCAGCTTCACCGGAACAATTAAAGTCTATTCTCGCGAAATACACGACAAATCAAATTGTGGTTTTTCAGAGCATGACAATTGGTGACAAGCAAAACGCCGCATTTGCAATTGTATCTGGCGGTGATGTTTGGTATATCACCGCCTCCAGCGCTCAGAAATTAAAAAGTGATATTGCATTTTCAGCAGACAATCAGTCTGATGCGCCCTTGCTTTGGACAGTCGGCGACGTCAAGATATTTAAATGCGAAAGTAATCCCGGCGGCAGCAGTTCAGCATCCTGTGCCTGGTATGTAAAAGACGGAAAACCTGTTGAACTTCCCTATACCGGTATGGGCCTTTCTTATAGCGGCAACGGTCAGTTTACGACAATAGGCGATAGTTTTGATTCGAATTTTATAGATGGGGTAGGAGCAGGGCATACCTATAAACCCTATTACCTTTATTGGGCAACCGATGGGCTAAGGGAATACGGCGGGTTAAAAATCACGCGGCAACAGTTGTTAAAAGTGAAAGGCTCACAGGCGATAATCGATGCAATTACCAAATCCGGCCATACTATCGACGATATTTATTATCGTGCCAACAATTTAATAAACATTAATTATCATTCCGGCGATAAAAATAACGTTGATTTTGACAATGTTACACTCGTCTATAAAAATAATACCGTTGCTCCTGAATTGGCTTATGTGGGCTCAAATAGTTCTAAAACGGAGAGTTTTGCCGAGAGAAATTTAAGCGATTTTTCTTATGGCGGTATTTATCAGGCAGCGCTTTTTCCCGAAATTGCGATCTATCCAGATAAGTTTCCGATGAATTAGGAAAAGTTGAGAATTATGGCTAAGAAGAATAATGCTTATATTACTAAGCGTTGACAGAGTATAAGTTCCGGATATGTCGGTCTTGCTTGGGTCTTGGAAATGAATGATAAGTTTCAGGAGGCAGAGGTTAAGACAATAAGCCGTGGCGGTATCGAATGGCGAGGAACTTCTACCCCATTAACGTATTGAAGAAACATATTTAAGGGCCAGGATTAACTGAGACATAAGTAGTCTTGTTGGACTAAGGGATTTCTTTGGTAAGCCTTTGCTGCGGCATCAGATAATAAAGTGTTTTCAACACTTAGCCTGATGAATGCGTTATGTCGCGTCGCAAACAAGTCGGAACGTTATACGATATATCGTGCAAAGATCGTGCCCCTCTTTGGCGCGGACAAACAGAATTTAGAGTATTCCTTCGCAGTAGTAGAATAAAGTGAAGCCCGTTATTGAAATCGAGGTGACAAAAATGGATTACAAGCAAAGGAAATATCCTTTGTTTTCGGCTTGTGGATTAAATTGTGGACTGTGTCCCCGTTATCATACAGATGGAAAATCTAAGTGTCCCGGATGTGCAGGAGAAGATTTTTTATCAAAACATCCTACATGTGGTGTTTTATCTTGTAGCCAACGACACGGAATTGAATATTGCTATCAGTGTGATGAATATCCCTGCAAGAAATTTGAAGGCGTTGACAATTCAGACTCCTTTATTACTCATAAGAACCAATTAACGGATTTTGATAAGGTTAAAAACATTGGACTAGATGCTTATGAGGCTGAACTGAACATCAAAGTCGAATTACTGAAAGTCTTGTTAATGAATTATGATGATGGGCGACGAAAGAGTTTTTTTTGTATCACTGTTAATCTGTTAGACTTACAAGACTTAAAGAGTGTTATGGAGCAAACTAAAGATGAAACGAAACCCGATGATACATTAAAAGAAAAGTGCACAACAGCAGTTCGATTATTGCAAACTATGGCAAAGAAGCGAGATATTTCATTACAACTGCGTAAAAAGCCCAAGTCATAGTAAAACATATAGTATTGTGCCTTAGAATCATTGCGGGTGAGATTTAAGGCAGCGCAGCCCGTGGCGCTGTCTGAGTCACGGGGCACGACGTCGTAGACAGCGAATTTGCGAAATCTGAGAAGATATGAATGTTGTAACCAGACTTCGCAAATTCGCAGAACGTTAGGCGAAATACCGCGGAAAGCTAAGCCTGGTGTCCTGCCTCACGTTTTAAGTTGTTCTATGTAACTGGGGAGGAAATAGATGTTTGAATTATTATTTTTGATGTCCTTTACATTACATAATATTGAACTTGGCAAGAGATTAATTGATGAGTATTAATGTGAGAAGATCCAAGGTGCCGCATCCGTGTAGCTCTGGCTTAGCGGGCCCATGGCACTCCGCCTAACGCGAGGATTCCCGCGAGGGTGCGGTTATGAATGTTTTGATACGGGTAGGGCTTGCATGATGATATGTAATATGGGAGGTTTTAGTAGATAATAATAGTTTTTAGAAAGAGGGGGAATCCCGTTGGACCAAAATAGGAATCAGATGGTTAGTAAAACAAAAGATTTCTTGGTAGAGTATTACAAATATCGACCTGAACACATATTAATTGATTATCCCATTAATTTGACTGATGGGAGTACTGAGTTAGCGGATTTAGTGGTTACTACGAAAAAAATGAACGCGTATATGGTTATATATGTAACAACAGATCATATACCAATGGATAAAATAAAAAATATTTTATCTAAATCCGATTTGATTTATGGTTTTGTCCGTCAAGGAAAAATTGATGAAGTTCCTGAATTATGGGGAATTAGAAAAAAGAGTGGGTTTTTTAAAGATAATGATTTTGAACATATTTCTGATTATCCTAGCTCTATGCTTGGGGAAAATTTATTAGAAATATTTTTACGTCTACCTTTTTGACTGTTTAAGTGAAAACTATTCATTGTTAAGGGAATTTATTGTTGTCGTCTTACCATGGAACCATTTGTAAATATGGGTATCAAGAAGGCAGCAAGAAAAGAGAGTAATTGCGAAAGATCGAAGAATTGGTTCTTAACAAAATAGAAATTTTCGATAGGAGTGGCCAATTGTATACACGTGAGCAAGTTTTGGATGCTATTGAAAATTGTTTAAATGGAAGCGAGAGACAAGTTATTATTACTAGATTTGGAATAGAGGATGGAGTTACTAAGTCCTTGAGTGATATTGAATCGATATTTGGAGTATCAAGAGAACAAGTCTGCGAAATTGAGAAGAAAGTACTCCGTTATATTAAGGAACATTCAAGAAAATCATAGATATTATTTTCTCGTGCAAAGGACGCGCCCTCCTTGGCGCGGACGAAAAGAATTTATAGTATTCCTTCAAATGCAGTAGGAATTAGTGAAGTTAAGAATATTAATATAATGTTTGTGAGGAGGAGCACAATGAAATTCTCAGGTCCATTGATGGTTGTTTCGAATATGGAAAACTCAAAGCGATTTTACTATGAAGTGCTTGGTTTAGAAGTTGTTGTTGATTTTGGTGCGAATGTAACTTTAACAGGCGGCATTGCATTACAGACAAAAGAAACTTGGTCGACTTTTATTCATAAACAGGATAGTGAAATTGTTTTTGGAGGAAATGTAGCCGAGTTATATTTTGAAGAAGATGATTTTGATGGTTTTATTCAAAAGATGAATGACATTACAAATATTAACTATGTACATCCTATAGTAGAACATTCTTGGGGACAGCGTGTTGTTCGTTTCTATGACCCTGATAAGCATATTATTGAAGTCGGAGAAAATATGATTATGGTTGTCAGACGATTCTTAAATAGTGGGCTATCAATTGAAGAAACCGCTATTAGAATGGATGTACCAGTTGATTATGTGAAATCCTGCTTAGAGTAGTTACAAGCATAACCTGTAGTTAAACATTAGCAGAAAATCGGCATGTCGGAGTAGTCTCATTGGCTTCGTAGATAGAGATGTCGAAGTATAACGTAAATAATTAATACGCCAAAAGCCAAGCCTATTATTAAGTCGATTTTAGCTGAGCCCAAGCCAGTAAGAGCACTAATTATTCCTATTACAATTGTCATGCTTATCAAATACCATAGTTGCATTAGAATTTGCTTAAGGCACCCTTGCTTTGGTGGGCTCCACTCTGGCGGAATCTCGGATTTCTTTTGAGTTTCAATTGAAGTGCCATCAATGACGCATTCGTATTTAGCGCCACCTTCTATAAAATAGATTAATAGCACGCATGAATGTGAGTTTATATTGAAAGTAAGTTTATCTCCTTTTTCAATTATTGTTCTTTGCGGGTTTATAATGTCGCCATTAAGTTTTACATAATATTTTCTCAGAAGAGCTCCATGCTTTAAGGAAATCCTATATTCGCCGTCTTTGAGTTTAATTAGCCATTCTTTTTCTGCCAAATATAGCACCTGCATTTCATATTCAGAAAATAATTTCGTAGTAATATATCTTGTACACCCGTGAATGAAATATACAAGCTGTGCCGACTTCAGCTAATGAGATAACTTTGTCAATATGGAAGTAGTATATGACGCTGCGGCAATCCCCAAAACGTTATATAAAATCGTGTGCATGGATGTCAAGTCGGGTGGATAGTTGTAGGTCATTGATCGAAAGGTGTATATTATGAATGCTAAGTTCGAAGAAATCAGGAAAAATATCACAGGTTTAGATCACTGCTATATAAGAGTAGGATATGGTGGGAAGTTAAGGCTTGGATTGGGTAATAAAATATATTACAAACACCCAAGACTACAAGGGAAATTTTATGGGGAATGGGATATTTCATCTCTCTCTTGCTCATGGCGCATTGCTGATGGCAAAAAGTTATTATGTGGATATGATGATGAGGTAAAATTCTGCAATGAAGTTATAGAGTCACTTCATTTTGGGCGTATCAGTGAGGTGATTCAACTATCCTTTTTCGATATAAGACTAGTGTTTAATTCAGGAAAAATTATTGACTACTTTTTACAATCTAAAGAAGATGTAAGTTTAGTTATATCAGGAGAAAAAGAGAAAGTTACCTATGAATTATTTTCTGATGGATGGGAAAAAACGAGTTCTAAAGAAAGCTCTAGCAAACTTACTAGAATTGAGGAGGTTTTAAGTTCGCTTTCTGAGAACTGTCATAATAGATGGAACCGCGTTGTGAATCATGTAGAAAGTGATTTGCAATGTAATACATGTTTCTATTTTCGTGGCTTGGATGGTCACTTTTACTTTTGGGACTATGGTATATGTAGTAATGAAGACTCAATGTTTGATGGGAAACTAGTTAGTATTAATAGCAGTTGTACTTGTCACAAAGAACTGAAAGACATCTTTTAAGGGGGCGATTCCAGTCTATATCTGAGGGTGTGCGACTTTACATAATACGGTATTCCCGACACTTAAATAGATGAATGTGGTTGGGACGCGTCGCAGATTCCCGCAACGATCTATGACATGGTGCTGCCGGGTCAGAATTGTGGGGTATAAATTGAAGTATCTAATTACTGTTTTAATATGGACTGGGTTCGGAGTAATTCATAGTGCTCTTATTAGTTTGCAATTTACCAATTGGGCAAAGCGGGTAATGGTAAGATACTTTGCCTTTTACAGGTTAGGATATAATCTACTATCCATTGTCCTATTCATTATTCTGTTTTCGATCACAAAAAGCCTGGATTCCGAATTAGTCATTAATTTTGTTCCGCCATGGATGATTCTACAACGAGTCTTACTTATAACTTCAGGTGTCATGATTATCTGGGCTTTTCTGAGCTATGATGCTTTAGAGTTTATCGGTATTCGCCAGATCCTAAACATTGGTAATAAAATGAATTCTGCTCAACCACAAATAATTACTAAAAAGGGCCTGCTAGGGATGGTTCGCCATCCAATGAATTTGGCAACTATAGTATTTATGTGGAGCCTAGACTCAACAAGGGTAGATGTACTCGTTCATTTGATCCTTACTATCTACATAATCATTGGAATTTGGTTAGAAGAAAGGAAACTAATTAGGGAATTTGGTTCTGCGTACATCGAATATCAAAGGGAGGTGCCGGCGTTAGTTCCGTTCATTAAAAAGTGGAAATAGCGCAATTTAGTGAAGCACCACATCATATAACTACTAGAGATTCTTGTACCCTATCTAGATCACCGGTCATGAACAGCGAGGGACTAGACCTGCCTTGGTTATATCCGCAAAGGAATATAATAGCAAGACTGGGATGGGCATTTTTTGCCCGATTGCCAGCTGGGTAAAGGGATTTCCGTTCGAAGTTAAACTTCCAAAAGAATTAGAAATCAGAGGTGTTGTTTTGGTAGATCAAATTAAATCTCTAGACTGGAGAGTTAGAAACGTGAGTTTTATATGCAAAGTGCCGGAAGACACGATTGAAGAGGTTATTCTTAAATTAGAAGCGATCGTAAAGTAAGTCGTAATTAGGCTAGGGGTTGCTTAGCTGTCCCAATTCCTAGTTTTATTAACTTTTTGCCGGTTTCATTGTGTCTTCCAGATTTGCCAAATATTAACCATTCGTTGTGACAGAGCCAATCGATTAAACATTTTAAGACATAATAAGTAAAAGAGGCTATGTATATGGTGGTACAGGAGATGAAACCGAGTACGCTCAAAATTGTGCCACAGGATATAAAACGCTTGAATCAGGTTACATGTATTAAACAGTAGTAGTAAATTGAATTCTGTTGTATATTGTGGGAAATGGTATATTATAGGATAATAAGCAGAAATTCTAAAATATGAGGAGTAAACTAATGATTATTAGAGAAGGTAATATAGCCGAGAAAAATGAAATAATGACCTTTTATGATAAGATGTGTAAGATACTTGATAATTCATCTTTCTTACCTGATGGTAATAAAGGTGGATTTCCACCTAAAGAAATGATAGTAGAAGCGATTAAAAACAAAGAATTATTTGTTGGAATAAAGAATGATTGTGTAATGGCTGCATATATCATGGATCATCTATGTGATAGTGCCTATGATAAAGTAAAATGGCAGATTGATGCTGATAAAATAGAAGTTTTCATTCTTCATGCTCTACGGGTTTCACCTGAATATGGTGGACGTGGTTACGCAAAGAAACTGGTTGAACATGCAATTCAGATCGCAAAACAGAATAAACAAAAGGCTATTCGCTTGGATTGCATTGAAGGAAATGATGTACCACAGAAAATGTATATGTCATACGGGTTCAAGTATATTGACACCGTAGGTATTTTTTACGAGGATATTGGGACAGAAATGAACTTTCTATTGTTTGAGCTTCTATTATAAATTCCAATTTGAATAGTTGAGTAAATGAGCATAGCATAAAGTTAAGTTGATTCGCGTTTTTCTTATTTTGCGCCTTAGAATTATTGTGGGCGAGATTTAAGGCAGCGCCGTCCATGGCGCTGCAGGGGTTACTTCCTATAACACGTATTCCCGACACTTAGAGGATGATAAATGTGGTTGGGACGCTTCGGGAATGCTTGCAACGTTATCGGAAATGTTCCTTGCCTGTAAATCTGATGGGCCTTGAAAAATCAAAAGCAGATCTCTCAGGATCTGCATTAATCAGTAAATCTTTTTTCCAGCCATGTTGAAAGCTCATTTATATATTGGTCTAAGTCATTGCCAGTTAAGTGCGAACACGTTATTTCAATAGCTTTTTCATATGCTTCATCGTCATTGATTTGATCGTAAAAGCCGTTAATTTTTAGTAGGACAGTTGCGGCATAAAATCCAACTCTTTTATTTCCATCAACGAAACAGTGGTTCTTGGTAAGAAAATACCAAAGCATGGAGGCTTTCTTAAAAGGCGTTGGATATTTATCGTGATCGAAATGAGGGTATTGCTGGTCAATTATGCTTTTAATCCTTGTTACGGTATCCTGATAATATTCGGAGCTTCCACCGAACATCCAGATGGCTTCTTTGTGAATAACAAGAATGTCGTCAATACACAATAGCTCAACATCTTCCATAATTACTCGGCTAACTTCTTGAGTAGTTTTGAGTGTTTAGAAGTAACTTCCTTAATAGCCTTTGAGATTTTTTGGTTATGCTCATTAGCGGTGTTTTGTTGAAGATTACTTTTAGGTTCTTTCGCTAAGGCCATAGGATCATCCCTTTCGATACTTTTACTATCTATATCCATATTGTACCACCCTTCATCAATTGGAACAATTGTAATGATACTATTATTATGCATAATGAAGGGATTTAGTCTTGGGTTGAGAGACGGAAAACTTCCGATAACACAATGTTTCCTACACTTTGCCAATATGCAAGTGGTTGGGACGCGCCATCCTTGGCGCGGATGAAGTGACTTTGTAGAGGCGTTTCCTATTTACAACAATACTTGTAGAAGATTATTTATTGCGAATGTGAGATGATTGGATATGAAGTATCTATATGAGAATAAGGGGAAACAGATATTGTCCAGGAATGACGAATACTCAGTACCTTTCTCTGATAAGAGTTGCCAAAATTTACGACCTGACTGCGAAAACTGTTTTGGTCTGTGCTGTGTTGCGCTGTATTTCTCAGCTTCAGAAGGCTTTCCAATTGACAAAGACGCAGGTCAGCCTTGCCTTAACCTGCAATCAGACTTTCGGTGTTGCGTTTACAAAAACCTCAGGGAACGAGGCCTTAAAGGTTGCATTGCTTTTGACTGCTTTGGTGCAGGGCAAAAAGTTTCCCAAGCCAGCTTCGGGGGGCACGACTGGCGGAAAGTTCCAGAATCCGCGACGCAAATGTTTGAGGTGTTCCTTATCATGCGGCAACTCCAGGAGTTACTATGGTATCTGACGGAAGCACTTACATTACAACCAGCCCACCCTATTCATAGTGGGCTTAACTCTATGCTCAACAAGACGGAACGCCTCACTCACTTGAGCCCCGGTTCTCTCATTGAACTGGACGTAGCCCTACATCGATCAGATGTTAATACTCTGCTGCTAAAGACTAGTGAATATGTACGAGCTGAAGTTTATCTCGGGCGGAAGACTTCGTCAATAAGCAAAAAGACTCTTGGACGGGGATTAGACCTTATAGGGGCGGACCTCAAAAGAACTGATATGAGAGGTAAAAACTTAAGAGGAGCATACCTTATTGCGGCTGATCTCAGAGGAGTAGATTTGAGCGGGGCCGATCTTATTGGGGCTGATTTGCGAGATGCTGACATCAGAGGAGCAGATCTATCCAATAGCATCTTTCTCACCCAAGCCCAAATTAACACGGCGATAGGAGATAAAAGCACAAAATTACCTTCTTTACTCAATCGCCCAACGTACTGGGGCGGTTAAGGAATAATGTGAATAGTTTCGTGACGTTAAGATACTACTCTTATTTTATAACGTAAAGGTTTTGGCGGTGAATATTTATTTTGCTTGGGTGCAGTAATTAAAATTGTATTGCTCTAATCTATTCAGGGCCTGATTTAGCGAATAATGAATAACGTTCTTATACTGTTATGCATTGGTAAGATTATGTGTAATAAAATTATCATTTTGACGAGGTGTAAAATGTTTAAAAGAGCACTAAAGTTTGCTATAGGTCCTAGCATAGGGATTACAATAGGCGGTATTCTTATTCCAAGAATCATGTTTTCAAACCTATATAATGAAACATATCCATCTATACTATTACACGCTAGTTTATATTTTGTTGTGGGGTATATTGTATCTTTATTAGTTTTCTTGCTCATTGAATGGGTTAAACCAAAAATAAAAAAGTAAGTAGCGAGATTATGAGTGCTTGTTCTGATTGAGCCTTTAGATTTCCGTTATATCCAACCAAAGAACAGATAGTACTCATTAACAAAACGATAGGTTGTACTCGATTCGTCTACAATCACTTCCTTGATGTATACACTCCTTAACTTGATAAATTTCATTACTTTGTTTATACTTTGTATAAACAAAGTAAAAGAAAGAGGTGACACACTGTGGAGGCAATGGCCCGGAAATGGGGAAATAGCATTGGTATTAGGATACCGGCTTCAATGGCTAATTCAATAAAAATTAATGACGGGACCTCAATTAATGTTGAACTTGACGGGGATAAAATCATCGTCACTCGAAAAAAATACGATTTAAAAGAATTACTTGCCCAAATCCCTGATGAATATGAACCGAAAGAAATAGATTGGGGAGAGCCGGTTGGAGGGGAAAAATGGTGAATCAGTATGCGCCGGAACGTGGTGATATAGTATGGATTCAGTTAAATCCACAGGCCGGTCATGAACAGCAAGGGACTAGACCTGCCTTGGTTATATCCGCAAAGGAATATAATAGCAAGACTGGGATGGGTATTTTTTGCCCGATTACCAGCCGGGTAAAAGGATTTCCGTTCGAAGTTAAACTTCCAGATGAATTAGAAATCAGAGGTGTCGTTTTGGCAGATCAAATTAAATCTCTAGACTGGAGAGTTAGAAACGCGAGTTTTATATGCAAAGTGCCGGAAGACACGATTGAAGAGGTTATTCTTAAATTAGAAGCGATCATGAAGTAAGTCGTAATTAGGCTAGGAGTTGGTTAGTTGCCCCAACTCCTAGTTTAATTAATCTTTTGTCAGCTTCATTGTGTCTTCCGAATTTTACAAATGTGACCATTAGGCATTGGCCCCAGCGTACATAAGAAAAAATATTGTTAGGGGTTATGCTAGGCATTTTGCAGTAGATTTACTTTGCGCAGTTAAAGAATTGGAAATGTTGGGCAACCAGTTTAAGCCTGAATATGTTGAGCAATTGAAGCGGACTATTGCAGGCCAAATAGAGAAAAAACAGGAACGGAAAAGTTTAAAAGTGAAACAGGAGTTATTTACATCGTTTGAATCTGACGATCAATTTAGTTATATTGCGGGATATACGTCTGGTGGTGCACCTTATGGATTGACCTGGGAAGAGATGGACCCCGATGAGAATTCGGGTGATTTATATAAAGGTCGGCGAGAAAATATGGATAAGGATGAGACTGAGGAAGTAAATATAGATTTAGATGAATCAGGATTATTTTTAATGATTAAGGAATAGGAAGATGACATCTTAGGGCATAAACACGAAATACATGTCGTCCACGGAATACCTCCCATTCGCACTCCAGGAAAGGGTGGTCACCAAGTATCCAAGGCCATCCACGTGAACGCCGGTAATCCCCGCGACATACTGGGAAACTTTGACCACGGTTCTGCCGCTTTCCTGTTTCAGGGCAATGTCGCAGATGGAATCTGCCGCGTATTCCTCATGATAGTC
Organism: Desulfosporosinus youngiae DSM 17734; assembly: GCF_000244895.1. Lineage (NCBI taxonomy): Bacteria > Bacillati > Bacillota > Clostridia > Eubacteriales > Desulfitobacteriaceae > Desulfosporosinus > Desulfosporosinus youngiae. The sequence continues at coordinate 4,222,347 of NZ_CM001441.1, read as the reverse complement.
TTTGCCCTTCACCTGCTCCCGCTCGTATTTGTTGTCGCTTGCCGCATAATGCGCAGTGAGTAGCGCATCGCACGCTACGGTTTCGGAATAATCCCCGCTGGTCACCGTTGCTCTGCCGTCTTTGTAATCCAGTGCCAGGGGAAACCCGTGGTGCGGCGCATCCATCAACATCCAGCCGCTTCCCATTCTAACATAGGGGTATAAGCCAAAGCTCCCCCTGCCGCCCTGACCGCCCAAGTCAATCAGAAGCAGGATTTCGTTCTGCCCATCGCCGGTCAAATCTGCGGACTCGATCAAAAAGCTGCCGCCCCAACTGCTCATCTGCTCTAGTTCATCGGAATCGGCTATGATGCGCTCGCCGTTGCCCAGTTCCGCCACCACCCGGTTACGATAGTTGTACCCCGCAGCCTGTGTGGGTTCTTCAGAAAAATATGCCCGGTCAGCCTTTCCGTCGCCGTCCCAGTCGCCGGAATATTCCTGCGCGCGCAAATCTTCGCCCCGGGGGATTTCGGCAAAGTCTAAAAGGTGTTGGGTCAGCCGTTTGGCCTGAATGCCGGCAAAATCTATCTCAGAAACGGGTGATTTGTCGCCGCGCTTCATTTCTCCCTCAAAGAATACCCATTCGTTTTGCAACATGACAACCAGGCCACCATCATACAAAGCGTATTGTGCGCCTTCGCAGCCAAAATTGCTTTCACCATTTTTGGCTGGCTTTTCTGTACCGTCTACTGATGATGTGATTGTTCCTAAAATCGCTGAATCGTCAATTTCTATCGCCATTTGTTTTCCGGTATCCATATAGATTTGGCCGTCAACCATAATCATTGGACGCCTATCCCATTTTTCACTCGTTTCATCAGCCCTGTTCACCGCAAACCCCACAATCAACACAGCCGCCAGAGCCACTGCCGCAGCAATAATCACGAGGGAGCGTTTTTTGAAATTCAGCATATTTTTTATCCTCTCTTTCATACTGCCCTCTCCGAACGCAAGCGGGCTTCCATTCAGGACTTTGAGCCCCGACGCTACTCGGGCAAGCGACAGTGAAGGCGGTTTTGATATCCTCACCGAGTTCCAATATTACAGTTGGTCGCTTTTTAATAAAGGGTTTTGTAGAAAAATAGAGAATAGTAAAATCATGGAAGGGGTTGTTCCGTACTTATCTTCTCATCTCTTCATCCGGGTTAAAAGTCATCTGTCATTCGCGTATCGGGGTTGCTTCTTTAGCATAAAGTTTTAAAAGTGGTTCTCGCAAGGGGTGATGTTTTGTTCAGCGTAATTTACTTTTTTGTCAGTATGTTTGTGATGTTCCTGCTAGTGTTTGAAACTATTTCTCCGAATTATGCTTTGCTTATTTTTCTCAGCCATGATGTATGAGATATGACGCGTCGTCGATTCGCAGGACGTTATCTGAAAGATGGCAAGAGACCTGCCATCCATGGCCGGAACCGTAGGAGACTAGCTTTTGAGGTTGAATGTTTGATGGAGGATTGTATATGCTGTTTATCACTTCTGACCCCAAAGATGATGTTTATCAAGATGTAATTGATAAGGCCTTTAAGTATTGTAATGAGTTTATATTAGTGGTAAGAAAAGACCTTTTTTTATCTTCTCAAGCTAAGTTAGTCTTGAGTAGTTTATCCAATTCGCTTATGAAATCAGAGAACAGTTTGAATGGCCAGGAACTATATTAGGCGGTGGAGAACCTGCCATAGTATGTTATTTCAAAACTGATAACCATGCAAAGAAAATATTAAAAGAGGTTTCGAATTCTTTACACTCATGGGTGCAACCTGATCTGCCAGAAGATTTATCATTTATGAAAGGGAATAAACTTTGGCTCGTTAATACATCCCATGAATCATCAAGCTATTTTGTTACGGAAGAAAAGGAAGATCTTGAGGAGATTTTAGGGATTAGGAATTTAAAAATAAAGCAGAAATAGTCAAAGGGTCTGTCGTCCATGGCAGCCTGTGAATCAAGGGTCGCCATCTATATAGAAATTGGCGATAATGGGTACTATTCATTTTTCTGGTAAAAGGAGGATTTGGATAGCTTTATGGAGAAAACTGTTGTATGTTAAATTATTTGTGATGAAGGAGAATAATCATTATGAATTATATGGGACCAAGCGTTGGATTCGGCATACTTAGATTTCTTGGCTTAGTGATCTATATTGGTCTTTTGGCTCTGATTGCATACTTAATAATTAGTACTATACAATTCTTTAAACGGAAAACCGAGAATGACAAGGAACTACTAGTAAAACTTGATACTCTTATCCAGTTACAATCTCAAAAGAAAGGCATTCAGTCATAACAAGGTAGAGGTTTTACTATTTGCACGGGAGCATAGTTGAAACCCCTACCTTTATTTCTATATGGCATTATTACTTGCGTTTGATAATTTAAGGTACAATCTGTCGTTACGCCGTATAACAACGTATTCCCAAAATCTGAGAGAGATTATGAATGACGTTATATGCTATAGCCCGTTTTAGAGTTTTCTTTGAAGATTTATCATAATGTAGATTGAAATTTCGAGAATAAAGTGAGGGATATAAATTGAAAATTTCAAGGCAGGCGATAATTTCGGTACTATTAATTTTCTTCGCTATTTTTTTAGGACATACGACTGAAACTGGATTTTCAATCGGGGACAAGATGTTATTAGGGTTTGGGATATCCCCATGGTCGAATGGTCAAACTGGTTTTCACTATCCTATAATAATTTATTATGTATTATTTATTATCGGATGTCTTGAGGCAAGAAGGGTGATGTCTAGCCGACAACTTATCGTACTGCTAATTTTTTTATTAACAATTACTCCGTCAGTTGTGTCTCTAGTAAAACCGGTTTATTTTAGAATGCAGAGCGGTCTGGCTACAGTTGAATATGACTCTAGAAACAGCCATTTTAATATTAGGAGCTCATTAGACAATAACAAGCTTGAGATAATTGGCGCAATTCCTCTTACAAATTACGGAAACGATCCGGTAGAATTTGGTATTAAGATTCCATCAGATAGCTTTATTGCCCATGAATGGTTTTCAGGGGATTTGATTTTGACAAGTGTAGAGAGTTTAGAAGATCCTGGGACTTTCATTCTATACCCTGGTCAAAGACAAACAATTTTATCTTATACAACTATTCCATTGAAGAATGACAATAATGGAACGGGAACAATGAATGGTCCAGATCTTATTTTGTTTTCTAATAATGAAAATCGGAAAGTTGGACATAATCTTTGATTAGCTCTCTAAGCCGGACTACCCGACCTCGCAAACCCGCGGGACATTATGAAAAATGGCATTTCGGAGTGTCATGTTGATCATAAAACAGTTCCAAGCGAACTATATCTGATCCAGGTGATCGACAAGAGGAGTGATGTCTATGGAAATGCTTTATGGATTGCTAAGAGCGCTTATTGGATGGCCCGGAATTATTACGGCAATCGTTCTTGTAAGTATCGGAATATCCTCCAAGAGGATTTGGTTAATAATTTTAGGAGCGATTTTTGCTATACCAATATCCTGGTATTTGGGCTCCACTCCGAAATTTAGATATATCATGTATGCTCTTCCCACATTCTTTATTGGTTCGGCGTTGGCTATAAAATATGAGAAAAATAGATTAGCGTGGATTTTCGTATTACCGTATGTTGGTATTATCGGGTGGTTAGGATTAACGGTTTTAAGCCAATAATTAAAACCCTGATTGAGGAACTTGTAATTGGGGGTATGTGTAATGGAGTTAGGATTAATATTAGGCTTAATTCTTTCTGCTTTCGGGATTATTCTGACTTTTTTATCGTACCAAGAATGGTATATCAATTGGGTTAAGGAAAGGATTCCGATGGAAATAAATAGGCTTGTCCGAGGAGAAAGAATTTCAGGATTAGCACTATTGACTATTGGCTTACTGCAAACAATGAAGGTTTTAATATAACATTAGCTGAGTAAGGTTTTCCTTGGAAGGGTTGCCGTCCATGACTGGACTTCATAAACCCTATATGCTGTTGTCTTTAAAATCATCGTTATGAGAAAAACACATAACGAGTTAAATTTTTAGTATTGATGTGGGTTGAGGTCCTTCTCGTTACGTGTTTCCGGAAATCCAGCTTACATCTTATTAAAAAAGACCAAATAATAAATCGGGAGATAGTATAATGAAAAACAAAAAGATTCTTGTAGTAGTATTATTATGCATATTTATGATGCTTTCTGGATTTTCTGCATATGTGGTAACATCAAACGAAAATATTGAATCAGAATATAATATGGGTAATGGCGGTGGCTATCTTAGCGAGGAAGAGGTTTTTGAAGCTCTTGCGTTCACCTATAATGATTCTAAGCTATTGAGTGCTATAGATTCCTCAAAAGTTAAAACACCAAGCAACTTTATTATTAAAGAGTTTCATGCAGAAGATTATAGTAAGTATACAAACAATCAATATGGCGGGATGTATATGGAGGAAAATGGCGAACTGGTGCTTTGCTATAGAAATGGCAGTGATATGTTAAGCAAAGCCATGAACAACAATGAAGAGTTTTCTGGCAAATTACTAAACTCTTCTAATAAAGTAATCGCTAATTCAGTAACTGTAAAGAGTGTAAAGTATAGCTACGCAGAGTTATTGAAGGTCTATACTTATTTAAATGAAAATGCTAATCAACATAAAGGTATAGGTAACTCTTCAATTGATATAAGAAACAATAAAATTTCAATTGGTGTTTATGCTAGCAGCGAAGGTGAAGAAGCAAAAAGGGATTTAACTTCCCTTTTTGGTGAAGATATGTTCTCCTTTGTTGAGATTGATCCGGATGATCTACCTAAATTTATAGCTAATATTGGTGGAACTTCTGAAATTCGTAACAATGGCATTCTCGGTTTTAACCCACTAAATCTACTCCGGCAGGACGTATGTATAGTCCCGGTAAAGGTTATTGTGGGGTAATAACATGCGCACACGGTTATTCAAATGGTGATTCGATTTACACAGGGTTCACAAAGATAGGACAAATAACTTGGCGCAACCTCAATGTACTTCATTTTTAGAAACGTTGGGGCAGAAACGATCGGGAAAAAGAGTATGCCCTGTCTCATAAGGCGATCTGTATGCATCTCCATCAAAACGGTGAATCCCGATGAGTAGACCAGAAAAGCGACTTTCGAGAACGGGATAATCTTACCTCTCATGAGTGAGTTTCTTAACAACGAGGAATATAGAGAGGTGGGGATCAAATTCGTCGGCGCCGACGAATTTGGGTTACTGCCAGACCCTTCTCCTTCTGGGGATTCCCGAAGATGAGCGGGAAAATTTATCTTGCAAGGGAGGTATAGTGGTACGGTGGGAATTAATAATAGATTCATATTACAGACTATTATCTACATAGTTACTTTAGTAGGCATCATACTTGCATTTGTGATTTATACCTCGTTATATGATGTTCCGTGGCGAATGCCGGAAGGATTTCAATTTTTGCATTTTATTTTTACAACACCAATTGTATTTGGGGCAATTGGCATAGTGAATCTATTCATAAATAGAGAAAAGCAAGGATTAATTGGTATTTTAAATAAATTACACCCATTCTTGATAATTGTTGCTCTTGCTCTACCAATTTTGATTGATGATTCGCTATCTGAATTGACAACAATGACAGGGAGCGTATTGTGTATCGGGTTTATTATTAGTAATACTTTTTTATATGTCAATGATCTTGTTGAGTTTAAAACTATGAAAGCGTAACTAAATAGGTGATCTCATTGGATTAATTCAATGGTTTGGAAAGTCTATAGAAAAGACTGACCATGCAAAGGAATGAAGGCCAATTATCAGATTCGATAATACTGAAGACCGGCTGAAAAAGATTAGAAGTACCGTTGGACGGTTGAGCGCAGCAAAGATAATTTTTTGAGGTGTGGGTGTATATGAATGTTTTAATTTTTGGCGGAACAGGTTTTTTGGGAAGGCATCTGACTGAAGAATTACTCTCTTGTGGTTATCAGGTATCGGTCATAACGAGGAATCGGCAAATGATAGCAAACAAAATTGAAAGTGATGTTGAGTTGCTGGAATGGGACAATACGACTCCTCTATCGTCAATTCGCAATCTCGGCGCCATTGATGGAGTGATAAATTTTGCCGGGGAGTCAATCGGTAATCGTCGCTGGACCGATTCAGTGAAGCCGGAAATTTTGAATAGTAGGATCAATAGTACGCGGGCTATTGTTAATGCCATAAATGATGGGACTATAAAGCCAAAAGTTCTGATTAACGCATCAGCGGTAGGATACTATGGATCTCATCAGAATGAAAAGATAACTGAGAGTGAAGCTCCGGGACAGGATTTTCTTGCTGAAGTTTGCCGGAAATGGGAAGCGGAAGCTTACAAGGTTCATAAGCAATCAACGAGAGTTGTAACCATTCGCATCGGGATAGTATTAGGCAGCCAAGGTGCACTTGCAAGAATGGTAACGCCCTATAAATTTTATGTGGGCGGTCCGTTGGGGAAAGGAGATCAATGGCTTTCCTGGATACATATTCAAGACCTATTAAGGATGCTAAGATTCATTATTGAACAGGATCAAGTTACGGGTCCTGTCAATGGAACTGCCCCAAATCCGGTGACTATGAAAGACTTCTCTAAAACTTTAGGAGAAGTATTAGGCAGACCATCCTGGCTTCCAGCTCCGGAATTCTTGTTGAGAATGGCGCTGGGCCAAATGTCAGAAATGCTGCTGCACGGTCAACGGGCTATTCCTAAAAAAATTGTTGAGGCCGGTTTTGAATTTCGGTTTCCTGATTTGAAATCCGCCTTAGAGGATGCTTTGGGAACATTTTAATATAAGGAGAGGTTTCGGTTTGAGGCTCATGTACTATTTGAAAAAAATAAGAGATGGCTATGTTATCAATCAAGTCAGTCATATTAAGTTACCTTTATTTGAACCATCGCCAATTATAAGGAACAGGCTAATATTTTCGGGAAGAGTACAGAAGGTGGGGTTCAGATTGGAAACCTATGAACTGGCGAAACGCCTGTGTTTAACCGGATGGGTAAAAAATAGAAATGATAAAAATGTTGAGGCTGAAATACAAGGAGAAAATGCGAAAATCCTTTTCCTAATTAAATGTTTAAAATCATTAAAAAGAGCATCAGTCAGTGATGTGGCAATTCAAGAACTGCCCATAGTAGATGATGAGACAAATTTTACGGTAATAAAGTAATCCCTGTCGTTTCATAGGGGTACTGATATAAACAAATCGAGTAAATGTTTTTTACTAATAGTGGAGGCGGAAGAAACATGGCAAAGTATGAAGCATCTATTACAGGCCAATTTCAAAAAGTACTCAATCGTTTAGAAACCGATATTGGCAATAGTGGTTTAACTATGAAGTTAGTTGATGAAAGTAATTATGCGGCGGGAGATACAAATATAGCAGTTCGGGTTTATGATAAATATTTTATGAGAAACGGAAACAGAGCAAGCTTAAGCCTTACCATAGCTGGCCGCGGAAATAATATATTCATTTCAGCAATTGGTGCCGGCGGAGGACAGGGTATTTTGTTTAACTTTAGTCTTGGTGCAGAAGATGATATGGTGGCAATCGTGCAAAAGAGTATAGAGCGAATGGAACAATGATATGCCTTTGAAGACCTGCACGATCTGACGTTGGAAATAGTCTGCTCAGAGTAGTAGTAATAGGTAAAGAATAAGGGGAGAAGACTAAATTACTATGAGTGTCAAAAAAGTAGGTGTATCAAAGCTCATTGATAAATTATGGTTAAGACTATCCCTGTCCTTAATTATTTCTTTCGTACTGGTGCTTTCAGTTTCGAATGTTCACAAAATAACGAAGGTGAAAAAAGATGCTTCTTTCCAAGAGTTTACCACACATCTTGACGAATGTATTCCTGTCCTGATGAAGGACTATAATATTCCGGGAGTGAGTATTGCTCTGATTCAAAAGGGTGAGACCATCTGGGCCAAAGCTTATGGTTATGCCAACCTTGAGCAGGGACGAAAAATGACGGCGGATACATATTGCCGGGTAGAGTCTATTTCTAAGTCAGTCACTGCCTGGGCAGTAATGAAATTAGTTGAACAGCGAAAAATAGATCTGGATCAGCCTGTGAAACAATACATAAAAAACTGGGAGTTCCCGGAATCTCAATTTTCCGAGGAAAAAGTAACCGTAAGGCAGCTGCTTGCCAATACATCCGGTATGCCTTTAGGGGATATCTTTGAACGTTATTCCCCAAAGGATGAAATCCCTTCCTTAAAAGAAAGTTTAACGAAACAAGCGGTTCTTATACAAGAACCCGGTGTATCATTTCTGTATTCAAATACAGGATATAACTTGCTCGAATTATTGATCGAAGAGGTTACCGGCCGTGAGTTTGCGGAATATATAACAGAAGAGGTTTTACTTCCCATGGGGATGGACAATTCCAGCTTTACCTGGAGTGAGGAACTCAAGCCGGCTGTTCCTATAGGTTATAACTCCAAAGGTAATCCCATACCGGTCTACATTTATCCTGAGAAAGCTTCAGGCGGTCTTTTTGCTAGCGTAGAGGATATAGCTGCCTTTGTCGGGGCCGGAATGACAAACTATTTCCATTCGGAGCAGAGAGTTCTGACCCCTGAAAATATCAATAAACTTTATAGTCCCATGGTTGAAAACCCAGGTATTTACGGTCTGGTTTTTGATTCATATGGATTAGGATATTACATTGAGACCTTAGCTAATGGTAAAAAGTCCGTTGCTAATGGTGGTCAAGGTGGTGGGGTAATGTCTTATTTTCAGGCTGTTCCGGAAACAGGTGATGGTATTGTTATTTTGACAAACAGCCAGCGGAGTTGGCCGTTTTTCGCTTATATATTAGATAAGTGGGCGGCGTGGAGCGGGTTTGAATCAGTTGGAATGAGTAAGATCATTTGGGTACAAAATGCCCTGTGGCTTTTAATAGGTCTATTTTGGTTTAGCATGTTGCGGCAAGTTTGGGGAATCGGGCAAGGGTTAATTTCCGGAAAACGTCGTTTTTTACCGCTATGGAAGGATTTTGGACTCTTACGCTTAGTACAGAGCGGGTTGTCTGTTATTTTGGCTGCAGGTCTTTTATGGTGTATCAGTCAGGATTATTTATTTATATCCTCGGTATTTCCGATTGCCGCCGGTTGGCTGGGAATTTCATTGTTTATTTTTGCGTTGATTTTATTGTTGCTGGCATGGTTCCCCTATGATGGTCCTAAACTATTGAGTTAAGGAGCAATCTGAACAATTTTATGATTACAAAACAGTTTATTTAGGTTATAATGAAAGCAATTTAATATCCGGGAATGAGTGATTCTTTTCTGAGGAAAAGAATTTAAAAGGGAAGTCAGTAAGAGTCTGACGCGGTCCCGCCACTGTAATAGGGAGTTGCTTCACATAGTGTCACTGGATTTGTTTCGGGAAGACGTGGAGTAATGATGACCTAAAGCCAGGAAACCTGCTTGTTTCGTAAGCGGTGGAACACATACCGTGTGGGATAAAAACAGCCCCACTGTTTTTGAAGTGGAGCTGTTTTTAATAAAATCCTTCTCGGGCAATTTTTTTGATGTAGTTATACTGTTTCCGTATCAGCTTTTTGAATTCCCCATCGGATAGCTCATTATACATGCCTATTCCTTCTTCATAAAGACACTCATAAATCAGTTCACAATAATCATCATCTTCACGATGCGCCTTTTTGTATCGCTGATCAAGCTCATGGGGAAAATCCAGGCTGTAGGTCATGCTGTCAATCTTACCGTCTAGATATTCCTTGGTCATGTTCATTAAGAAATCAATATTAGGCAGTTTCATCTCTTTGGTCATCCTTCTCTTTAACTTCCGTTTTGGTATTTTGCATCCGACATTCAAGCTGCACCTTCTCGGACCATGGCAGATAGTCATCCAATATCGTATCATCCGATGTAAACTCCAGATTCGGCAACGCGCGGAATATATACTCCAAATATTTGTAGGGATCCAGGTTGTTGGCATTTGCTGTCCCTACGATGCTAAATATGATAGCGGAAGCTTTGGCCCCTGCCACTGAATCCGAAAACAGAGAGTTCTTCCTCGTGAGAGCTACGGGTTTCACGGCGACTTCGGATAAATTATTGGACAGGGGAATTCTTCCGTCCAGCAAGAAGTTGGTGAAGTATTTCTTGTGGTTCAAGGTATAATTCAAGGCTTTTCTCAGATTCTCCTGCTGGGTCCTTGTCGTTTCCGCCCACGCGAAAAAGGCCTCCAACACAGGGACGCTATAAATAAGCCGGTTCTTTTTCCTCTCCGCCGGTTGTAGTTTCTTCCACTTGCGTTCCAACCGGAAAAGTTTATCACAGTAAGCCCGTCCGATCGCCCCGCCGGAACCAGGGATCTCTTTTCTTCCGGAATCTAAGGGGATGGCTTCCAGGTAATATCGCCGCAAGTGACTATAGCAGAGGCACCGTGTGATGCCTTCCACCTTTTCATAGCCCGCGTAAGCGTCGCTGACATGAAAACCGCTAAATCCTGCGAGAAATTTCCTGGCATGGTCTCCCGAGCGGGTTCGTGTGTATTCGTAGAGAATAATGGGCGGCCCCTCGCAACTACCACTCCGGTGGATCCAGATATACGATTTGCTTGAAGCCTTTTTCCCTGGCTCGCGGTTGACCTGCCAAGAAGTCTCGTCACTCATGATGATGCTGCATTTCAGCAATTGTTCGTGCATTCGGTCATACAGCGGTCTCAGCCAATCTTCAGCGCATCGTATGGCCCAGTTGGCCATGGTATCTCTTTTCAGTGCTGCACCCATCCTTTTAAAATCCCGTTCCTGCCGGTATAAAGGGACCGAAAGCACATATTTTTGGTACAGGATCCAAGCTGCGCTGGACGGGGAGGCTATGGAGTGTGTTAGTACAGGTGCCGGCACCGGCGCGCTGTATATCGCATCGTAGGGATTCTCGTCGTTCTTTCCGCATTCCACACATTTATAAACCATTTGGACATAGTCTTTCATAACCAGCTTTGCTGGGATATATTCCATCTCAGAACGAACTTTTTTCTTCCCAATGACGTTTAGTTCACTGCCACAGATCCCACAGGCCGATTCATCAGGATTCAGAACACATTCCACGGTTTCTCTGGAAAGCCCTAACGTGAGTTTCTCACGATCGCCTTTTTTTCGTACAGGTCGTTTGTGTTCCTTGATTTGAAGGACGGGCGCATAAGGTAAAGGAATGTTATCTGCGTCTTCCTCGCCGAACAGGGATGCTTGTCCTACTGTTGACGGCGTTTTCTCACTGGATGCCCCGAAACGCTGCTTTGCTGCATGCAAAACGGCCTGCGTGAGAGCTTCGACATTGTGTTCTAACCTGTGAATTTTCTCATGCAGTCTTTGGTTTTCCATTTTAAGTTGTGCTATACGCAGATCTTTTTCGTCGTGCATGGCGCTTTCTTCCTAATCAAATTTCTTACTTCCATTATACCAAAAAAGTGCCATTTTCTCAGCATTTTAGAGCATTTTCAGTAAATAATGCCAGTCGTGTCAACCATGTCTTGGTGCGCTTTTTTCTGGTCAACCTGCAATCCTTCCAAGAGCCATGCCAGTTGCCGCTTGGTAATGTCCCTTACTTCGCCCTGATTCTTCGGCCATTGGAATTTCATTTCGTCGGAGAGCGCTTTGGTGACCAGGATAAAGCCGTTGCCGTCCCAGCGTAAAGCTCGCAAGGCATTGTGACGTTTATTGCAGAACAGGAAGACGTTTGTTCCCGCATGGGGATCCAGTTTAAATTTCAAGGCCACCAAGGAGGCTAGTCCACTTTGCTGTTTGCGAAAATCGGTGGCTCCCAGGGCCAAGTAAATATGGTCCGCCTCATCGGCGATATGCTGCATCATAATTCCTGCAGGACCTTCATTAGTCTCGCCAATGCGGCTGGATTGAAATTACTAGGAACGGTTACATGGATGCTTTTGAAAGAGATCTGAAAGTCGGAAGATAAAACCGAATTCTGACTTGCTGTATCGACAGGTGAAAGGATGGGGGTAACCTCGGCGAAGGTCGGTTCTTCACCTGCTTTTAGTTTTTCGCGTACCCGCTTATTCCAATAATTGTACCGGTACTTGCTCACTCCATTCTTCTCGCACCATTCTCCGATCGTCATGCCATTTTGGACTCTTTCCTTTATTCGCTGTTCCCAGAGCTGCAGGGTTTCAGCTTTGGATTTCAACCTAAAAACCTCCCATCTGATTACTTGCCCTTAGTGTATCAGATGGGAGGTTGAGCTACACGACGGTGTTTGTTCCACCGCTTACGCTTGTTTCGATCTGATTCTTGCACCTGCGACGGATAGGGCGGCGGGATATTTGTGTTTACTAGAGTATCCATGTCCCTGTCTGATGTGCAGGAGGGATGGATACTTTCAGTTTGTGGAGGTGTGTGAAACAACAATTGAACCAAGAGAAAGGGGTTGCAGAGACAATGAAGTCAGGTGCAGGTGTCATAGCCAAGACAGAAATGAAAGAGAGACGATTTATAGATGATAAGTATTGATTGTTATGCCTACAGTAATAATCTAAAGACAGTGCATCCAGCCGAAAAGTGTCTTTTTGCAGTTATTACTATGGTCGTATGTCTGACTTCTCCGACGGTTACGACTCCTTTTATCATTCTCTTACTTATGGCAGGGGGCATTATCTTTAAAGCAGGTATCCCGGTCCGGGTTTTCGTCAAGCTTATGTTCATTCCCTTTTCATTTCTGCTGATCAGCGTTCTGACCGTCGCTTTTTCAATTTCCCGTGACCCTGCAGGATTTTGGCTGGCTCAAACAATTAATGGTCTGACAATCGGGGTATACTACTCAGATTTTATTACAGCTGTTAATTTATTCCTGAGATCCTTGGGGGCTGTGTCTTGTCTCTATTTTATGGCCCTTACTACCCCCATGACTGAAATAATTTCACTGCTTCACAGGCTAAAGGTTCCAAGTATCATCACAGAGTTGATGGTGCTTATTTACCGGTTTATCTTTGTCTTTATGGAAACGGCTGTCACAATTCACCGTGCTCAGACTTCCAGATCAGGCTATGTCTCAATGAAAAGTTCCTTTCGCTCCATGAGCCGGCTTTTTACAGCGCTTTTAGGCAAAGTCTTTGTAAAATCTCAAGAACTTTACAATGCCATGGCTGCCCGCTGTTATACAGGGGAAATTAAGGTATTGACCAAAAAGTATCCGGTCAATTTAAAAAATTACATGGTTATTGTGATGTTTGAACTGGCTCTGATCCTATTGAATGTACTTGGGAGGTGATCAATTTGCAGGAAATTATACTAGAAGCCCTTGACTTGGAATATCATTATCCTGATGGGACTAATGCCTTGCGCAAAATAAATCTGCGTGTTAAACGAGGAGAAAAAGTAGCTATTTTGGGATCAAACGGTGCCGGCAAATCAACGTTATTTATGCATTTTAACGGAATCTACCAGCCCTGCTCAGGTTCCGTCAGGTATCGCGGGCAAAAGATTTCTTACAAAAACAAAGATTTAATAGAATTGCGGAAGAAAGTCGGAATTGTCTTTCAAGATCCGGACAGTCAGCTCTTCTCCGCCAGTGTTTATCAGGATGTATCCTTTGGGCCTATTAATCTGGGGCTGTTAGAAGAAACAGTGGTTTCCAGAGTGAACCAATCCTTGGCAGCAACAGAGACAATGGATTTGGAGGATAAACCGACTCACTTATTAAGTTATGGACAGAAGAAACGAGTTTCTATCGCCGGCGTTCTGGCAATGGAACCGGAAATAATTATTTTTGATGAACCCACAGCAGGGATGGACCCTCGTCATTCTCAAGAGTTTATGCAGCTTCTTGAAAAGCTGAGTAAGAAGGGGATAACGATTATCCTGTCAACTCATGATGTGGATCTGGCTTATTCCTGGGCAGACCGGATTGCCATAATGTATAAAGGAGAGGTCATTGCGGATGGAGAACCCGGCGAGCTGTTTATACGTCCGGAGATTGTAAAACGAGCTGATTTAGCGCTGCCTTGGCTCATCGAAATGCACAGTGAATTAGTGGTAAAGGGCTGGCTGGCTTCCTCTGCTCCCCTGCCTAAAACTAAAGATGATCTGTTGCAAACCATTCCCAAGCTAGTACCATAGAAGTGAGACATTTTAATTGGGTGATGCGGGGTTAACAAGGAAATCGAAACGCAAGTTTTGTTTTATTTTTGCCTCAAATAACCCCCTGGGGGGGATATTTGAGAATTAAGGAGGGTTTAACGATGCATGAAGGACATCATGGAATTTTAGAAGATATTGAGAAGGATCAAGGCAATCAGAATCACAGCCACAGCCACAGTCATGCCTCCTCTGCCAAGCATTCCGTCCTCATAAAAATTGTGTCCGGAATTATTGTTGTTCTGGCCATAGCCGGTTTGCTGATATGGAAAACCCAATTCTAAGAAAGGGGATTGAGTGTGAAGAATCCCAGCTTTACTAACCTTCGAAAATTTCTGTTTCCCGGGACCTTATTGCTTTTGATTATCTGTGCTGCCCTTCCGGGTCAGGAGGCATGGGTGGGCTTTGATCTAGCCGTTATCCCGCTGATTTTAGGCGGGGGTTTTATCGCTTGGTCAACCTTGGTGGCGATGATTGAAACGAGAAAAATTACGGCGGGTTTGCTGATCGTATTTGCTCTCATCGGGACGACCTTTGTTGGCGAATACTTGGCCGGAGCCATTGTCGCCTTCATGATGGTCGGCGGAGAGTTCTTAGAAGATATTACTTTGGAACGGACACGCAGCGCGGTACGAGAGCTGGTGCAATTGTCGCCGGATACGGCCTGGGTCAAGCGGGATGGGGAGTATATCTCTGTTTCGGTTGAAGAGGTGAGTTTAGGAGAAAAGGTGCTGGTTAAACCCGGTGAACGGGTTCCTGTTGACGGGACCATAGCTGCGGGAGAGGCGGTTATCAATGAGGCTTCCATAACCGGAGAATCTCTTCCTGTGGAAAAGAGCAGCGGAGCAAAGGTTTTTGCAGGAACGATTAATCTAAGCGGGGCCATTGAAGTGCAAACTGAAAAAACGGGCAGTCAGACCACTTTGGGAAAAATTATTAAAGTGGTTTATGAAGCTCAGGAAAGTAAAGGCAGCACCCAAAGAACGGCAGACCGATTTGCCAGGTATTTTACCCCCATCATTTTAGCAATCTGCGCCTTGGTCTGGATCGCCGAGCAGGATTTAATGCGGGTGATGGCGGTTCTGGTTATCGCCTGCCCCTGCGCCCTTGTCTTAGCAACGCCGACGGCTGTTGTGGCAAGTATCGGAAATGGGGCCAAGCGCGGGGTCCTGATTAAAGGAGGGATTACTCTTGAAACGGCAGGCCAAGTGACCGCCATTTGTTTGGATAAAACCGGCACCTTAACCACGGGCCGGCCTCAGGTTGTGGAAATCCAGCCTTTCGCCTCTTATACTCCTGATGAAGTTCTCTCGGCAGCAGTCCTTGCGGAAAAGCATTCCGAACACCCTCTGGCCCAGGCAGTTATGCGGGAAGCTGAGGGAAGGAAATTGTCCCTTCAGGAAGATCCCCAGGAATTCAAGTCTGTTTTTGGCTGCGGGGTCCAATGCCTGCATAAAGGGGCAAGGATTGAGGTAGGCAATCGGCGTATTCTGGAGAAATTAACCGACAGTGATGCCGCCCGGGGGTTTTTGGACTCTCAGGAGGAAAAAGGACGAACTGCCCTTTTGGTTCTAGTCAATGGAGAAGTTATAGGGGGAATTTCCATCGCCGATACCCTTAGAGAACAGGCGGTAAAGGCAGTGGAAGAGATCAAAGAATCCGGTGTGAAGAGGATTATTATCCTGACAGGCGACAATGAAAAGGTTGCGCGTTCCATCAGCCGGCAAGTTGGTATAAAGGAATTTAAGGCCAATCTTTTGCCGGAGGAAAAGCTGGAGTTTATCCGGTCTCTCCAAAAAGAGGGGGAAATTGTGGCGATGGTCGGCGACGGAATTAATGATGCCCCGGCTCTGGCTCTCGCAGATGTGGGGATCGCCATGGGAGCGGCAGGAACGGATGTAGCCATTGAATCCGCAGATATGGCTTTAATGGCCGATGACTTAAGAATGGTTCCCTTTACCCTTGGTTTGAGCCGTAAGGCTTTGCAGATTATTAAGCAGAATATCTGGTTCTTTGCGGTGTGTGTCAATATTGCGGGAATCACCCTCGCCACATCCGGTCTCCTTTCACCCATAGCTGCGGCTGTGGTTCATAATGGGGCATCTTTTTTAGTGGTCTTAAATTCAGCGAGAATGCTGACCTTTAAATTCCGGGGTATAAACGGAGGGCAGCTTTGGACACAGGCATAGTCTGGGATCATATCAAATAAGAAATGACGTAGTATTTAAAGGACTTGATCCGAATTGGTACCTCCTCAGGCCGGGGTGGGGAAACCCAAGAAAAAGATATCCGGAGCCGAAAGAATCGGCTCTTTTTTTATTGCTGATCAAAACGCTGGAATAGGATACAGGTTAAGAAACTTCCTCTGAACATGGGTGCAAGAGAGCTTGTTCCACGTATGGAGGCCCGTAGCGGCTCCAATAATTTCCCTCAGCGGAAGATTTCGATATTATAAATTTTTAGAATATTGCCTATTGACTTTTATATGTAAAATGGTAAACTAAAGCCATGAAGATCCTGTTTATACTTGTATATACAGGTATATGTAAGTAAATTAATAGTTAGGGGAGTGAAAGGGTATGCTAGATTTAAATGTATTGACCCAAGCCATTGGCGATTTAGATGAGGGTCAGGTGGTAAATCTGCTGGAAGAGTTCGTTGCTTCCAAGCCCAGCAGCGCTGATGCCAATCTGGTAGTGGGAGCATGTCAGCAAGGAATGAGCATAGTCGGAGATTTCTTTGAAAAGAAAGAGTACTATGTAGGCGACCTTATTTTCGCTGGGGAACTCCTGAATCGGGCCATTGATATTTTAAAACCTGTTATCGGCGGGGAAAACAGCAGTAAGATCGGCAAAATTGTTGTGGGTACAGTTCAGGGCGATATGCACGATATCGGCAAAAATATTTTTGCCAGCATGGTCGAAGCCGCTGGTTTTGAAGTATATGATCTGGGCATCGATGTTTCTCCTGCTGCTTTTGCTGAAAAGGTTAAAGAGGTAAAACCGGAAATTTTAGGTTTAAGCGGAGTACTCACCCTGGCAATTGATTCAATGAAAGCAATTGTTAAAGCCTTAGAAGAGGACGGGATGCGGGATCAGGTAAAAGTGATCATCGGCGGCAACCCAGTTACCGAAGAGGCCTGTAAACAGATCGGTGCTGACACGTTTACCACGAATGCCGCCGAGGGAGTAAAAATTTGTCAGAAGTGGGTGAGCTAACATGACTGATATGATGGCAGAAAGAACACAATTAGTTACGGATATCATGGATGGAAAGATTCCTAAGCGTGTACCGGTTGTTGGTTTATTTGCTCATGAATTTGCCATTCAATATGCCGGCAAGGATTTAAAAGAAGTTCAATGGGATACGACTGACCTGGAAGCCTGTTTTGAAAAAGTATGTGATGACTTCTATTCTGACCTATTGCCGGTTTCGGCCTTTAGAATGCCGTCGTTTTATAAAGTATTAGGGTCCAGAAACTTTGTGATGGGTTCCAATGGCTTTTTACAGCATCCGGAGGTGGAAGGACTTAAGGTCGAAGATTATGATGATTTTATTGCCTCACCTTATAACTGTATCGTTGAGAAGGTCTTACCCAACTTGTATTCAGAACTTAATTCCGATCCTGCAACAAGATCTCTGGTTATGGCTAAAGCCTTCAAAGCCTATACTGATGAAAATAATAATCTGTTTAGGATTTATGGCAATCTAGTCAATAAATATAATTATTGCACATCCACCTTTTTTGCCGGCTTCTGCGAGGCACCCTTCGACATCCTGACGGATCAGTTAAGAGGCTTTAAGAACATTTCCTTAGATGTAAGAAGAATTCCCGATAAAGTAGAAGCCGCAGTCAATGCGGCAACCCCTCTGATGATCAAAATGGGTACCCAGCCTTTCCCGAATAAATATAATGCTACCTTCATTCCCTTGCACATGGCTCCCTACCTTCGTACGAAAGATTTTGAAAGGTTATACTGGCCAAGCTTTAAAAAATTAGTTGAAGGACTGGCTGAAAAGGGCATGAGAGCTAATCTGTTCGTCGAACAGGACTGGATGCGTTATCTCGATTATTTGGAAGAACTTCCTGCAGGAACCATCATGCAGTTTGAGTATGGAGATCCTAAGCTTATTAAGGAGAAATTGGGCAAAAAGCACATTATCGGTGGTTTATACCCTCTTACCCTTTTAAAAACAGGAACAAAGCAAGAGTGTGTTGACAAGGCCAAAGAACTGATTGATATCATGGCGCCAGGCGGCAACTATTGCTTTGGTTTTGATAAAGTTATTATCACTTTAGATAGTGTTAATGTAGAGAATACCAAAGCTGTCCTGGATTATGTTGCTAATAACGCCAGCTATTAAGGAGGGACTCTTGATGAACACAAATTACTATAAAACATGGGAAGAATATCTTGCCGAGCATCCCGAAATTGACGAGCAAGAGGCTCAGGTCATGGCTCCGAAAATGCAGAGTTATGAGGATATGATGTTTTCCTTCATTATGTTTCTCTGTGCCTAAGGCAACGCAGCAATAAATAAAGGGAGGGAGCAAGACGCTCTCTCCCCTTTTACAAACGAGAAGGAGATTCGACGATGATTATTATAGGAGAAAAGATTAACGGAACGATCCCCAGCGTAAAAAATGCGATTGTTGAGAGAAATGAAGAGTTTATCCGCAACCTCGCCATTAAACAAACAGAGGCGGGAGCCCATTATCTGGATGTCTGTGCCAGTACCGCACCGGAATACGAAGTCGAAACCCTAATCTGGCTGATGAATCTGGTTCAAGATACGGTGGATACCCCTTTGTGCATCGACAGCCCAAATGCAAATGTCATTAAGGAAGTCCTGAAGTACGCCAGACGCCCCGGGTTAATCAACTCTGTTTCAGAAGAAGGGGATAAATGTGAGATCATTTTTCCGCTGATTGAGGGGACAGAGTGGCAGGTTATCGCCCTGACATGTGATAACAGAGGAATTCCTTCGGATGTGGAGACGAGGGTGGAGATTACCCGCAATATTGTGGAAAAGGCAGAAAAACATGGGATCTCTCCTGACCGAATTCATCTTGACCCCCTGGTGCTTGCCCTGTCCGCCGATAACAAATCGCTGCTGAACTTTACCGAGACCTTAAAACGGGTTAAGGAACTGTACCCCACCCTTAAAGTGACCTCAGGGTTAAGCAATATTTCCTTCGGCATGCCCCTGCGGAAAGTTGTCAATCAAGGTTTTCTGACCATCGCCCTTTATGCGGGAATGGATTCCGCCATTATTGATCCGGTTAACCGGGACATGATGGCAACCCTCATGGCAACGGAAGCTTTGCTGGGCCGGGACCGCCTTTGCAGAAACTTCTCGAATGCTTTCCGAAAGAATAAGATTGGACCGATTAAGGAATAAGGTTAGGGGTAACTAGGTATGACTGGGGATAGGAAACATCGGCGTACTGCACTCATTGCGTGCAAAACACTTCGTCACGAAATTAATCAGGCCATGCATGATTTGGGTTGTCAGTACCCAATAACTTGGGTGGATTCTGAATACCATAATGACCCCGATGGTTTAAGGGTTAAGCTCCAGGAGGAAATAGACAAGATTAAAGACGCTGACACAATTCTCTTAGCCTATGGTTGCTGCGGCAATGGCACAGTTGGCTTGAACGCTTCCACCGCTGATCTGATCGTTCCCAGGATCGAGGACTGTATAGCAATGGTACTGAGTAAATCCGGTCAGATATATAAGAAACAAAAGGCCACCTTTTATCTCACCAAGGGTTGGCTGGAAGGCACTAACAGTTTGACTAAAGAAATTGAGCATGCCGTAAAGCGTTATGGAGAGCAACAGGCTAAAAGAGTTTTTGAGCTGATGTTCAAACACTATAAGTACCTGATGCTCATCGATACGAAGGCCTATAGTCTCGATGACTGCTTGGCTGAAACGAAAACACTAGCGGAAAGCCTCAACTTGAAACTGATCCTTGCCCAAGGCGATATTTGGCTGCTGAAGAAACTTCTTGCAGGAAGCTCTGACCAGGATTTCTGTTTAATCCGAAAAGGAGAGACGGTAAGCAATCAGGATTTTGGTATTATCACCCAGGACCTTCCATAACAGGTTGACAAACATTTTTGAGGGCAATAAGATATTTTTGTAAATACCAATACCCCTTTGTGTAAATCTGTTTTATGGAGGGCGTAATGAAGGGCTTTTTTGAAGATAAGGAACGTTTAATCGACAGTGTGGAACAACTTGAAGAAACAAAGGTAATAGAACTGACTAATCAGGCTTTAGATCAAGGCATAAATCCTTTAGATGTCATTAATATGATCATCGAGGGTATGGACCGGGTAGGAAAGCGTTATGAAGGCAAAGATTACTATATAGCTGACTTAATCATGGCGGGTATCATCTTTAGAGAAGTCTTGGGACTCAGCAGAATGATCTCTTATACCAGCAGCCACAATATGAAAAGCGGCAAAGTCTTAATCGGTACTGTCAAAGATGATATTCATGATATTGGTAAGGAAATTTTCAGGGCTCTGTTAGAGACCAATGGTTTTGAAGTTATGGATCTTGGCGTGGACGTGCCCGGAGAAACATTTGTGAAAAAAGCCAGGGAATTTAAACCTGATATTATCGGGTTGAGCGGAGTTTTATCGAATACCATCGATCAAATGAAACAGGTGGTTCAAGAGTTTACTAAAGCCGGATTAAGGGACCAAGTTAAAATTATTGCCGGAGCAAATTATCTCAATGCTAATGGCTGTCGTTATATCGGCGCCGACGCTTTTGCCGCTGAAGCGTCAAAAGGAGTCGAAATTTGCCTTCGTTGGATGAAAGCTTCCGGGGAGATGGGAGAATCAGATAATGATTAATCCCATGTATCTGGCGATTGTTGAGGATATCAAACAAAAAATTAATAGCGGTCAGTTAAAGCCAAGTGATGCTGTTCCTTCGGAGAATGCCCTCAGCAAAGAGTATGGCGCCAGCCGGATGACCGTTAGAAAAGGGCTCGCTATTCTGGCCAATGACGGATACATTTATTCAATTCCGGGCAAGGGCAGTTTTGTACGGAAACCTGAATTGAATAAGTATACCATTTACTATAATGAAATGAACAACTCGATTAATAAAGTAGACCAATCCCGGCTGTTAGAAGTTAATATCATCATGCCTGACGAGAAACTTGCCGGCGAACTTCAGACGACCATTAATAAGAATGTGATTGTTATTCGCAGATTGTTTTATACAGAGGGTAAACCGGTTGCCTATGATCTTAAATATCTGCTCTATTCCAAAGGAATGCCCATTGTAGAAAAAGAGATTGAACAGGCCACCTTTCCTGAAATGGTTTCGGGCAGTATAGCTGCTTTTTCTTTAAAGAAAGAATTATCCATCTCTGCTCAAATGCCTGATGAGGAAATCAAGAAGCATCTGAATATTTATGATGAATTAGCCTTACTGGTGGTTGAGCAAAAGATCTTTAACGATGACAATAAACCCATCGGCTTTTGTGTAACCTATTTTCGGGGGGATTATATCAAGCTAAAAGGAAATAGCGAGTAATTTAACAACTGCATCATGTTTCGATGCAGTTTTACGTTTAAGCGGACAGGAGGTATTTTCTTGAAAGACTTTAGGATAATATTCCAACCTGGAGCTCTTCGTCAACAAGCAGCAGCGGGTACTTCCATTATGGAAGCTATGAGTCAGGCGGGACTGGAGTCTGATTTCCCTTGTGGGGGGATGGGAAAATGCGGAAAGTGCCGGGTGAAGGTAATAGAAGGATTGGCTAAGCCGACTTCGGCTGAGCAGTCCCGACTGACAAGGCAGGAACTGGAAGATGGAATTCGTTTGGCTTGTATGACTGAGATTCAGGAGGATATGGTCGTCGAAATTCTCAATCCCAAACAATTGAAGCATAATATTCTTATGAATTCGGTAGACAGGCCCTTCTCAGTTCAACCTCATCTTAGAAAGTTTTTTGCTGAAGTGAGTCAGCCGACCCTAAGCGAGCATAAATCTGACTGGCAGCGTCTTCGGGAAAGTCTGGCCGCTCAGGGAGATATGAACAACTTGAAGGCGCCTCTCTCTACTTTGCGCCGGCTGCCGGACATGTTACGGGAAGCCAATAATAAGCTGACGACAGTCGTATATGACTCGGAGGTGCTAGGGCTTGAACCGGGCAATACCACCGAAACTATGTTAGGAATGGCTTTCGATATCGGGACGACGACGATTGTAGGATACTTGATGGACTTAAACTCGGGCAAGGAACTTGAGGTGGTGTCCACTCTTAATCCTCAGGCTCAATATGGAGGGGATGTAATCTCCCGTATCACCTATGCAGGAAAACAGGAGAATGGCCTGGCTTCACTGCATAAAGCCGTAACAGACGCCATTAATAAGCTGATCGGGGAAGCAGCCGGCAGGGCAGGAACAAGCAGAACCAATATCTATGGAATCTCTATCGCAGCCAATACAACCATGCACCACCTTTTCTTAGGAATCAATCCTAGAAGTATTGGCGTGTCACCCTATGTTTCAGCAGTAAATCAGGGACTTGTCGTCGATCCCTCAGAGTTAGGACTGGAAATTAACGGAGCCGGTCAGGTTTTTGTACTGCCCAATATTGCAGGATTTGTGGGAGCAGATACCACGGCTGTTTTATTGGCCACGGAACCCGACCGGCGTGAGGATGTCACCCTTATTTTGGATATTGGCACCAATGGGGAAATTGTGCTGGGTTCAAGCAAGAAAATGGTTGCTTGTTCAGCCGCTGCGGGCCCGGCCTTTGAAGGAGCACAGATAACCAATGGCATGAGGGGCGCCGTTGGAGCTATTGATCATATTAAGTTTGGAGACAACTTGGAGTTTACAGTCATTGGCGGAGGGAGCCCCGCGGGAATTTGTGGTTCTGCTCTTCTCGATGGAGTAGCGGGCCTGGTTGAACTGGGTATGCTTAACAAACGCGGTAAATTTCTTATGCCGGATCAGCTCACCAACCCTGAATCCTTAAGATTTAAGGATCGGCTGATTGAATATGAAGGAACATGGGCATTTTTGCTGGCTGATGCCGGTGAAACCCTCCACGGCAGGCCGATTATGATCACTCAGAATGATATTCGCGAGCTCCAGCTAGCCAAAGGAGCAATCGCCGCAGGTGTCAGGATCTTGATGGAGAGCAGCGGTATTCAGCCTGAGGATATTAAAGAAGTGTTGCTGGCAGGGGCCTTCGGCAATTATCTGAATCCCCACAGTGCCTGTGTAATAGGCTTAATCCCCAGGGAACTGGAAACTAAAATTAGAATGATCGGCAATGGGGCAGGTACAGGAGCAAAGATTGCTTTACTTTCCGCAGGGGAATTTTCCAGAGCCGGCGATATAGCTGCCGCAGTCTCATTTATCGAACTAGGCAGTTACTCTCGATTCAATATTATTTTTGCTGAAAATACCTACTTCAAGTTGGATTAAAGGAGAGAACAAAAAAAATGCCTGAAGCAAGACTATATGAGGTAAGTCTGCCGGAGGTAACCATACAGGACCTATTTACCGCCCAAGGTGCAGATTACAGTAAGCGACCGCCGCGACCGGGAATCGCCGGCTTGAATCTGCGGATCCTGGAGGAAGCTAAAGGGTTGGTAAGGTCCAGGGTTATCTGGCAGGAAGCCAAGGTTCTTGGTGTCGGAGAGCAGGAAATTTATTTAGAGGACGACCTGACGTTAAGAGGAACCTTATTGCCTAAGGTGTTAGGTTCTGCCGAAGGTGCCGTTTTATTCGCCATGACGATCGGCAGTACTATCGATCAGAGAGTAAAAGATTATACCGATCAAGGTCAAACCTTGGAAGCCTTTATTTTAGACTCTGCGGGGTCGGCGCTTATGGCCAAAGTGGCTGATACTGCCATAGCTGAAATCGCGGAGACTTATAAGGCCGGACAGTTTAGCACAACGTTCCCCTTGGGGCCCGGACATTCCTACTGGAAAGGTCTTGAGGATGTGAGATCCATTATTAGTTTTCTCAAGGGGGACCGGATTGGTATCAGATTAACGGACTCCAATCTAATGCTGCCCAAGAAATCGATTGCCATGGTGATGGGGGTAGGGCGCAATTTGCCTGATTTTAGCGGCAAAACTCATTGCGATTTCTGCCATCTTAAAGGAAATTGTACTATGAGAAATTTAAGCTCTAACAATTGCTGACTATCTATCCAACACGTTCACAAGATAGGAAAGGAATCATAAGATGTCATTTAGTAACAGTAATCAAGGAATTTTAACCGGCAAAGAGTTGTCTGATTCTAAAAAACTGCGTTATTGGACAGCCTTTGTCTTAGGCTCCCTGGCAGCTATCGGGCCCTTATCAATTGATATGTATTTGCCTTCTCTTCCGTCCCTGACAACAGACCTCCAGACGAGTGCATCCCTGGCTCAGCTAAGCATAACTGCTTGCTTACTGGGGATGTCATTGGGACAATTATTGATGGGATCTTTAAGTGATATTCGGGGGCGCCGCCTCCCTTTGTTAATAGGCCTGATTGCCTTCACCGCCGCTTCTCTTTTGTGCGCAGTAAATACATCCATTGGAGGTCTTATTGCCTTAAGGTTTATTCAAGGCGTAGCAGGGTCGGCAGGAATAGTGATTTCAAAAGCAATGGTCCGGGACCTTTACTCAGGTGCCGAAATGATGAAATTTCTATCTCTATTAATGTTAGTCAATGGCTTAGGCCCTATCATGGCTCCGATCATAGGGGGACAACTTTTGGAGTTCACCTCCTGGAGAGGGGTTTTTGTTGCCCTGTCTCTATCGGGCCTGGTGATGTTTTTAGCCGTAATTTTCGGTTTAAACGAGACCCTGCCGGTTAAAGGCCGTACGGCAGGTGGTCTTGCGAATACTCTCACAACCTACAGGAAACTTATTTCTGATCGTGATTTTATTATGTATGCCTTGCCCCAAGGATTTGTTACGGCAGCCATGTTTGCTTATATTTCCGGTTCGCCTTTTGTAATCCAAACTATATTTGGTGCTTCCCCTCAAACGTTTAGTTTGATTTTTGCCATGAATGGTCTCGGAATTATTCTTGCCGGTCAAATCACCGGCCGGCTTGCCCCGAAAATAAAGGGGGTTAAGTTATATGTAGGCGGGCTCATTCTTGCGGCTGTAAGCGGTTTTGCTTTACTGCTTGCCATATTATTTAAGGCAAGTCTTCCAGTCGTCTTAATCCCCTTGTTTTTTGTGGTCTCTTGTGTTGGCGCCGTAGGTACAGCCGGTTCGGCACTGGCCATGGAGAATTACGGGCATGCCGCAGGAAGTGCTTCAGCGTTGCTTGGTCTGCTTTCCCTTATTTTTGGTGCTTTTGTAGCGCCTTTAGTCGGTATAGGCGGGAGCAATAATGCTGTACCTATGGGTATCATTATTGCAATATGTGATGTAGGGGCGCTCCTCATCTTTATTTTATTAAGACGGCCCAAGGGCAAAGGGTAATAACAAACAAAGAAAGGTGCCAATCAGATTTTATAGACTGATTGGTGCCTTTCTTTGTTTGGTACGGAAAACTATTTGGTGAAGATGCAGGGAGCCAGTGATGCCCATGACTTGATCATGGGGATGCCTCAGATCTTTCAGTTTACATTTTTTACTTTACAACCCAAGTCTTTCAAATTATAATATGAAGTATACTTCGCGTGAAGCTTTCTTCATAATAACATGGAGGTTAATAGGTGAAAAATAGAGTAAAAGAATTGCGAACCCTTGCTAATATGACTCAACAGCAATTAGCTGATTTGGTCTGTGTTTCTTCAAGAACGATCATTTCACTGGAAAAAGGACAGTACAATCCATCGATTATGCTAGCCTATAAAATAGCTCGCGTGTTCAACACGACCATTGAGGATTTATATAATTTAGAGGAGAATTTGGAGAATGAAGAAAAAGATATATAACAAGAAAAGGTTTTGGAGTGGCATTGTGTTTTTACTGCTGGCGGCAGTTGGAATTCCCCTGGATATTATCCGCTTTGATGAGCTAAGCACCCTGAGAAATATCAAACATGTTTTAATAGATATTTTTTGCGTCCTATTCGGGGTGACGGAGGTATTGAGAAGTTTAAGCAGCAGCTTCAGCAAAGTAGATAAACAAAATAATGATGAACGAGAAAAACTAGTTACACTAAAATCAAAAAGCAGCGCTTATAATATTACATTTTCTATTTGTGCTGCTATTACAGTGTTATCCGCAATGGCCTTTGGATTAACAAAACACGAGGAGTTTATCGGTATTTTTATTGGGATTGGCATTGTTCCCACGATTATGATAATTGCGGAAATAAGTTGTTATTTTTATCATGATAAACGAACTTAAGTGTCCAAGAAAATGAGCATTAAAAGAATTTCACATAGATAAAAAGCAAGCCAAGGTGAGTCAACAATATTACGTAAACGCATATTACAAAGGAGAACTTGTTGCACAGTACAAGATTATTGAAGGTATTTATGATAAGTGATAAGAAGTGCTTCGCGGGGCACATTCCTTGCATAACTTCCGGAGATTTATAGGGCTTAGATACAAAAAAAGCAGTGATGAAAAATCAGTGGCTTTAAAATGATAATTGATAAAATAGATAAGAGCAGCCGGAAATCCGGCTGCTTTTTGGATGTGCATTTTGTCAGGACTTGAATTAGAATTAACTATTGAGAGCTATTCGGGCTAAGTAGTGCTATGATAGTACTATTGCGATGTTCAAAAGGATGTCCTGAGCTGCAACATGAATTAAACGATGGATGGAGATAATGTAATGCCAACAGGAAAGAAACAAATCTATCTCATATTGCTTTTAGTAGTTATGCTTTGGGGTCTAAACGTTATTATGATTAAGTACTTAGCACAGCTTATGCCGCCCATACTGGTAGCTGGACTTCGAATGCTGTTGGCAGGAGGTTTTTTGCTTATTTTTGTTTTTAAAACATACGGATTCTATAATCCGGATAGAAAACAGTGGAGACTGCTTTTTTTAATCGGATTAATATCTGTTTTTATTCATCAGTTGTTTTTAGGGTATGGTGTTCTTACGACATCTGCCACCAATGCCGCCCTTATTCTTGCCTTAAATCCGTTAACAACGGCGCTTTTAGCCTCCCTCTTTGTGAACGAAAAATTCACCAGGAATTTAGGACTGGGAATCTTACTGGGATTTACAGGGGTTGTGCTCGTAGTATTCTCCAATTCCTCTGACGGTTCCGTGGAGTTTTCACTGATCGGGGATATCCTTATGGTTTTAGCCATGTTAACCTATGTCATCGGGGCGCTGCTTATCAAAAAATTAATGGAAACTTCGATTCCCACTGTAGTTGTAACAGCTTATTCTACCTTGATAGGAGGGATATTGTTAAATATTGGAGTGATGGGTTCCCTTGGGCTTTCGGTTTATGGGCAGATTCATTTTTCTGCAACAGCGGGACTGGTTTTATTATTATCAGCCTGGGGAGCCACAGCCTTGGGTACCTTAGGCTGGAACCATGGGATTAAACATTTGGGGGCAAATCGAACGGCTATGTTTTTAAATGGTATGCCTTTTGCGAGCATGGTTGGCGGTGTGGTTTTTTTAGATGAGAAAATAGGCTTAATCCATATCATCGCCCTTATGCTCACAACATTGGGGATTGTGATTGGAAGCATAAAGCCAAAAGAGGTTAAGAGCATGTATGCCGGCATAAGCCCGGACTGACGGGCTTTCCTAAGCCGCGCGCTTTTATTTGCCCAATTGGAACGTTAAAGATTATAAACTTAACTGGAGGGTTTGAAGTGGCAGAGTTTGATGATTTTATGAAATTAGATATAAGAGCCGGTGAAATTGTAAAGGCCGAGGTTTTTGAAAAGGCAAGAAAACCGGCCTATAAATTGTGGGTTGATTTCGGGGAAGAAATTGGCATCAAGAGATCGAGTGCTCAAATTACCGAATGTTATAAAATCGATGATCTGATGGGGAAACAAGTCTTAGGGGTCGTTAACTTTCCGCCCAGACAAGTCGCTGACTTCATGTCAGAAGTGTTAATTCTGGGAGTATACGCAAAACAAGGGGTTGTTTTGATTCAGCCGGACCAACCGGTAAGTAAAGGAAGCAAATTGGGGTAATCAAAGGGGGACTTATGTTTAATCCTAAAGGTAACTACATTTGGCGCAGGAGTATCCAGGCTTTATTTGCAATCATGGTTGGCCTGATTGGGATTCAATTTATAGGCTTTGTTCAAAGTGTCTCCGATCCAAACGCAACCTTGTTTAAAGCAAGACCGGCGGGTGTGGAAGCATTTCTGCCCATCAGTGCTTTAATCGCTTTCAAATCATGGCTGACCACCGGGGTTTTTGACCGGATTCATCCTGCCGGGCTTGTGATTTTTCTGGCCGCAATGAGCGTATCCCTGTTATGGAAGAGGGCATTTTGTTCCTGGATTTGTCCTTTTGGTACTTTATCAGAGGGCTTAGCTTTGCTGGGGCAAAGGATATTCAAGAGAAAGTTCATGCTCCCGCGTTGGCTTGACTATGGTCTGCGCTCTTTAAAGTATTTAATTCTGGGTTTCTTCATTTTTTTTATTTTCGTCCTGATGGATGGGGTATCTGCCTATGCCTTTTTGCAGACCCCCTATAACATGGTTGCGGATATCAAGATGCTAAGCTTCTTCACCAATATGACTTGGGTAGGATTCAGCATTATCGGCGGTTTGATCGTTCTATCGGTTCTTATTGAAAATTTCTGGTGCCGGTATCTCTGTCCCTATGGAGCGTTACTGGGTTTATTAGGCATGATAAGTCCCTGGAAGATACGAAGAGCACCTGAAACCTGTATCTCCTGTACACGATGTTCGGTCGCTTGCCCGAATCGTATCAATGTCGATAAAATGCCGAGCGTTTGGTCGCCGGAATGTACCGGGTGTTTAAATTGTGTCCGGCAGTGTCCTGTGAGCAACACCTTGAAGTTTGATCTTCCCAAACCCTTTTTCTCACTGACGCCAAAGAGCTTAGCCTTGTGTGTGGTGGGGTTATGGGTCGGGATGATTGGAATCGCGAAGCTGACGGGACACTGGGAGACCAGTATTTCAATGGAAATGTATAGGATGCTGATTCCAAGGCTGGATCAGTTTAGTCACTTTTAACAATCTTCCCTATTGACGGCCAGTGGATTTTGTAATAGGCTTTATCTAATTATATAGAAGAAAAGCTATAACTTTTGCTGTTTCTGTATCAAACAGCGGCTGGGTTATAGCTTTTTTGTGTTGGAGGAAAAAATGACAAAGATAAAAAACTTTGCCGAGCTGGCCTATTTGTTGGGTCTGATCATTCTGGCCCTCGGTGTGGCGCTTATGGAAAAGGCGGACCTCGGTATTTCCATGGTAGTTGCTCCGGCCTATTTAATTTCGCTGAAAGTTAGTTCTCTCACATTCGGCATGGCGGAATATACACTGCAGGCCGTACTATTAGTAGTTTTGTTTCTGGTGCTGCGCCGCTTTAAGCTATCCTACTGTTTCTCGTTTGTCACGGCGGTTATTTATGGTGTGATTCTGGATAGTTGGATCCGGATACTGAATGATGTGGCTGCTGATGCGCTGAGTATACGTATCCCTCTATATCTTGCGGGGATGCTCTTATGCTCTATGGGTATCTCCTTGCTTTTTCACACCTATCTTTCCCCCGAAGTCTACGAGTTGTTCGTGAAAGAAGTGTCTAAGAAATACCATATAAATATTAATAAGTTTAAAATCGGCTATGACTGTACCAGCTGTGTTGTGGCCATCGCAATGTCTTACCTTTTCTTCGGCGGCCTGCGCGGGGTTGGGATCGGAACAGTTATCTGCGCTTTAGTCAATGGTATTATCATCGGTCAATGCAGCAAGTTTTTAGAGAAATATATTGATTTTTCCCCGAAACTTCCTTTGGCCAAATATTTCGACTGACATGTGTCAACAATTTTATTATGGTTTGAATCTTCTTACCTAATGAATTTAAGAAACTATTCCGAGAGTTCCTTTCACAAGATGAGAGGCTCTTTTTTTATTGGTTCTACCCCTGCTTTTTTGTAAGAAAATGCTTGACCCTATAGTAACTATAGGTTATAGAATATTTAAATATAGCGGTAAAATATACAACGATTGCCGGTATAAAACGATAGTTTCGATAAACAGAAAGGCTATGAAAGTAAGATGACTAAAAAAATCCTAATTAAAAATGCCCGGGCAATTGTAACCTGTGATGCCTCAGATCAAGTATTTTATGACACGGATATGCTTATCGAGGGACCTCAAATCAGGCAGATGGGCAAGAATTTGCCAACCCAGGACGCCGAAGTGATCGACGGACGTGACAAATTTATTTATCCCGGCCTGATTAACACCCATCACCACTTTTTCCAAACCTTTGTGCGAAACCTGATGACCATCGATTATCCGAATCTGCTGGTGGTCGAATGGCTGGATAAAATCTACCGTGTTTTTCAAAAAATCGATTCCGAAGTTATCTATTACTCTTCATTGACTGCCATGGGAGATTTGCTTAAACACGGATGCACTTGTGCCTTCGATCACCAGTATTGCTATACACGTTTGTCAGGAAAGCTGCCGGTGGACCGGCAGATGGAAGCGGCTGCCCAACTGGGCATTAGGTATCATGCAGGCAGAGGTACAAATACACTTCCGCGCAGTGAAGGAAGTACGATTCCTGACGATATGCTGGAAACGACCGATGAATTTATTGCCGACTGTGAACGTCTGATTGATTTGTATCATGATCCCTCACCCTTTTCAATGAAGCAGATCGTGGTAGCACCCTGTCAGCCGATTAACAGCTACAGAGAAACCTTCCAGGAATCGGCCGCTCTGGCCAGGGCAAAGGGCGTGCGCCTGCATACTCATCTTGGCGAAGGAGAAAACATCATTATGCAGGAGCGCTGGCATAAGCGGACCCTTGAATGGTGTGAGGAAATCGGCTTTATTGGCCCGGATGTCTGGATTGCCCATGGATGGGAGCTGCAGCCCGATGAATTCAAGGTGATGGGGCAAGCCGGCACAGGTGTTTCTCATTGTCCCGCGCCGGCGGTTCTGGGCGGGTTCCCGATCCTTGATATGAAAGCTCTGCAGAATGATAAGGTGATCATTAGTCTTGGATGCGACGGTTCCGCAACCAATGACAGTTCGAATATACTCGATTCGCTCAGGATGGCCTATCTGATGCAGGCTTACCACAGCAAAGCACGGGGAGGGTGCCTTTCTCCCTACGAATTGCTGAAAATCGCGACAATTAATGGTGCAAAAACCCTGGGACGGGACAACTTGGGGTCGTTGGAGGTTGGAAAAGCTGCTGACCTGTTCATGATCAACACAGGGGTGCTGGAACTGACGGGTACCCTGCATGACCCGAAAAATATTCTCGCCCGGGTCGGGGTGACTGGTCCGGTTTGGCTGACCATGGTTAATGGTAATGTTGTGTTTCGGGATGGCCGGTTGTTGGGTGTTGATGAACAGGCCTTAACCGAACAGGGGGAAAAGGTTTGTACGCGGGTGCTGCGCAATGAATGTGACGCATTCCGTTAAAAATAAATAAGAAATCAAGAGGAGGAATAAAGAAGATGAGAGTTGTAAAAGGTTTAGCACTTCTAATGTGTCTGTTAATCCTGTTAACCGGCTGCGGCAGCGGAGGTGCAAAAGAGACGTCCTCTAACGAGCAGAAAATGAAAGTAGCGCTGCTCCTCTCGGGTCCTGCCAATGATCAAGGCTGGAATGCAACAGCCTTGGAGGGACTTAAGGCCGCCGAGACGAAGTTTGGCTTGGAGACAACCTACACGGAAAATGTCGGTGTCGCCGATACAGAATCAGCCTACAACGATTATGCTGCACGGGGATATGACTTAATCATCGGGCATGGTTTTCAGTTCGGGGACCCGGCAGTCCGTGTGGCCGGAAAATTCCCCAAGCTCCATTTCATGGCCACTGAGTCCAATTCACAGGCTGAGAATATGGCTTCCTATGTAATGAGCTGTGAGCAGGGCGGATATTTGATGGGCATCCTGTCCGGTTCCATGTCCAAAACCGGTAAAATCGGGGTAATAGGCGGGATGGAGCAGCCCTCTATTGTTAAGGAGCTTGAGGCCTTTAAGCTGGGCGCGAAAAAAGTAAACCCGGATATTGTTGTGTATGAGATTTATGTAAATTCGTTTACGGATGTTTCTGCCGGTAAAGATGCCGCACTGTCCATGATCGACAAGGGCGCGGATGTTCTCTACCATGTTGCCAACCAAGCCGGCACCGGCGCGATTAAGGCGGCAGAGGAAAAAGGCATACTGGCTTGCGGCAATTCATACGACCAGAATTCCATCGCCCCGAACACTGTCATTTGTTCCACAATGTATAATATGCCGACAGTCATTCTGACTGCTGTCGATGCTGTTAAAAATGGCACATTTAAAGGCGGTATTACTCACTTAGGAATGAAAGAAAAGGTCGTCGATATTTCCCCCTACCATTCTTTCGAGAGCAAGATTCCCGAAGCTGCCAAGAAGCTGATCGAGGATACCAAGCAACAGATTATTGATGGAACCTTAACCGTTCCCGTTATCGAGAAATCCACAAAATAGGCATAACCATTCAGAAGGTGTCTCGATGGATGATGTTGCAAACTGTCCAGAGGCATCTTCTTCTGTTTAGGGGAGGATTAATCATGGCTTTGCTTTCCATGAAGAACATCAATAAATCGTTTTTTGGGAAAATGGCCAATAAACAGGTAAGTTTCGATTTGGAGCAGGGAGAGATTCATGCGCTCTTAGGAGAAAATGGCGCCGGAAAAACGACCTTGATGAATATTTTATACGGCATCTATGCCAAGGATTCCGGCAGCATTCTCTGGAAAGGGCAGGAGGTTTCCTTTACCTCGCCCAGAGACGCCATTGCTTTCCGTATTGGTATGGTTCATCAGCATTTCATGCTGGTTCCTACTCTGACCGTGTCGCAGAACATAACCCTTGGGCTTAGAGAAAAGGGATATCCCTTTCCTAACCGTAGGGCACTTAAGGCAACCATCGCGGAGGTTTCGAAAAAATACGGGCTGCAGATCGATGTTGATGCTTACGTCTCCACGCTGTCCGTGGGGGAACAGCAAAGAGTTGAGATTATTAAACTTCTCTACCGTGATGCGGAATTGCTTATCTTGGACGAGCCTACTGCCATGCTTACTCCCCAGGAGACCGAATACTTTTTCCAGGTATTGCGCAAACTGCGCGCGGACGGCCGTTCGGTTATCATAATTACTCACCGCATCCCTGAGATCATGAGCATTACAGACCGTGTCACAGTTCTGCGCGATGGGTGCAATGTGGTGACGGCCAAAACAAGTGACATTACAGAGCAAGAGTTATCACAGTATATG
Organism: Desulfosporosinus youngiae DSM 17734; assembly: GCF_000244895.1. NCBI lineage: Bacteria > Bacillati > Bacillota > Clostridia > Eubacteriales > Desulfitobacteriaceae > Desulfosporosinus > Desulfosporosinus youngiae. The sequence goes on along the minus strand of NZ_CM001441.1, from coordinate 4,188,754 downwards.
ATCGGACGCCAGCTTAACAGTATCCAGCGGGAGCCCGTTGTGCCCGATGCCGGCAGGGAGGGACTTCTCCTGGAGGATCTTTCATTGAAGGAAAAAGGTATACAGCGGCTTGATTCGCTTTCCTTGCGGATCGCGCCAGGGGAGATTGTCGGTGTCGCCGGTGTTGATGGCAACGGGCAAAAGGAGTTAGTCGAGGTCATTCTGGGCATCCGCAAACAAAGCAGAGGGAAGATCAGACTGGACGGCGCAGATATGAGTTCAATGAGCGTACTTGAGCGCAAGAAGCTGGGGATTGGTTATATTTCAGACGATCGTCAGCAGGACGGCCTGGTTATGGACATGGACCTCAAGGATAATATGCTTTTAAAAACACACACTGCCCCCCAATTCATTAAGGGCGGACTGATCAATACCCGTTTAGTGCGGGAAGACACACAAAAGGCAGTGGAAGAATACGCCATCAAAACTCCGGACTTGAATACTCCCATGCGCAACCTGTCCGGCGGAAACCAGCAAAAGCTGATCCTGGCACGGGAAATGGCGGGCGACCCCAAAGCTCTTGTGGCCCATCAGCCCACAAGAGGTCTTGATATTGGTGCGACGGAGTTCGTCCAACAGCAGCTTCTCCTGCGCCGGTCGTATGGGTGCTGTATTCTCCTCATCTCGTCCGACTTAGAGGAAGTCCTCTTACTGAGTGATAGGATCGCCGTGATTTATAAAGGACGCTTCATGGGAATTTTCCCTAACACTAAAGAACTGAATCTCTCCCGCATCGGTCTGATGATGGCTGGGAGAACGTCTGAGGCAAGGGAGGAATCACTTTGAAAACGTCTGGAAACGTTCTGTCCTTGCTCGGTATTGCTATCCTGACCTTAGCAATCTCAATTTTACTGATCCTTATGGTTGGCAGCCATGTAAACCAGGCATTCTTTAGCTTTCTATCCGGAATCTTCGGCTCCTTTTATTCAGTTTCAGAGGTTCTGGTAAAGGCAACTCCCTTGATCCTGACGGGTTTGGGCGTGGCCGTAGGTGCCCGGAGCGGTTTTATCAACATCGGTGCCGAAGGGCAGCTTTACATGGGTGCCATTGCCGTTACCGGCATTGCTTTCTGGTTTAATGATCTGCCGGCAATCCTTATGATTCCGCTGGTGATCCTGGGCGGGTTCGTTTTAGGCGGTGTATGGTCGGTTATTCCGGGATTTTTAAAGGCCCGGTTCGGGATCTCGGAAGTGATCACCACGCTTATGTTCAATTATATTGCTATAAGTATTGTCGGAATTTTGGTGCGTACTGTGCTGAAGGACCCCGCCAGTTCGTTGCCAATGTCGGCCTTTCTGCCCGACAGCGCCACACTGCCGGTCCTTATGAGCGCTACCCGGCTGCATGCAGGTCTCCTGGCTGCTCTGATCAGTGTAGCCCTCATTTGGATTCTGGTTTGGAAGACGCCTGCCGGCTATGAAATGCGGGCGGTTGGTCTAAATCCCAGGGCCTGTAAATGCTCCGGTATTTCCGTGTATAAAAACATCGTTCGTTCCTCTTTGATAAGCGGCGGCCTTGCCGGAATTGCAGGTGTATGCGAGGTGTCCGGGCTGCATCATAAGCTGCTTGAAGGTATCTCCCCAGGCTATGGGTATATCGCGATTATCGTTGCGCTGCTGGGAAAAAATCATCCTCTGGGCGTGGTCATCTCTGCCCTGGGCATCGCGGCGCTTCAGGTTGGTTCATTAGGAATGCAGCGTATGGCTGGTGTGCCGACGTCCATTTCATCGATCATCATGGGGGTTGTCGTCTTATTAATTCTGGCCCGTAAAAGTCTGTTCCGCCGGCTTTTAACGGACGAATAGGAGGATCGCAAAATGGATTCTGGATTTATTGCGCTTGTTACGATGTATTTAATAGCCTCTGTGAGAATGGCAACCCCTCTTATCTTAGCGGGACTGGGAGAGGCTGTTTCCGAGAAAGCCGGGGTCCTGAATATCGGGGTTGAGGCAATTATGCTTTCCGGAGCGTTCTTCAGCTTTATAGCAGCGTTTTTCACCGGAAACCTGGTCCTGGGTCTCTTGGCGGGTATCCTGGGCGGCATCTTTGTCAGCATGATCCATGCCGTCCTGAGCATCCATTGCAAAGCCAACCAGACCATTGCGGGTCTGGCACTTAATTTTATGGTGATGGGGCTTACAAGCTTCCTGTTCTTGATCGCTTTTGGGCAGACAACGACCCTCCCATCCTGCAGTGTGTTCAGTGAGATAAAAATCCCTTTGCTGTCCGATATTCCGATTATCGGCCCGGCTTTATTCAACCAGAATGCATTTGTCTATATTGCCCTGATCGGCATGGTACTGACAGCCGTTTTCTTTTATAAGACGGAGTGGGGCATTAACCTGCATGCCGTTGGTGAACATCCCCAGGCCGCCAATTCCGCCGGCCTTAATGTCTTTGGGATTCGCTATTTTGCTTGTTTTGTAAACGGTGTGTTGGGCGGTTTGGGAGGAGCAAGTATCACCTTGGGGCAGCTGGGTTTCTTCATGGAGAACGTTACCTCCGGCAGAGGGTATATTGCCTTAGTGGTGGTAATCCTGGGACGGCGCAATCCAGTGGGGATTTTTGCCGCCTCCATGGTGATCGGATTTTCCCAGGCCCTGCAGTACAACCTCCAAACCTTGGGCTTCCCGATTCCCACACAGGTATTCAGCATGTTCCCCTATGTAGTTGCCGTTATCGTACTCTTCTTGTCCATTGGCAAAAGCATCGATCCGTCTGCGCTGGGTGTCCCCTTTGAGCGCAATAAACGGTAACGATGATCTACGTTTCCGACTCTGGATAAGGCCGGAAAAATGACAGGATTGCCTGTTCAGCCATTGCCGGATATAATGACCTTATCACAGGAAAGGAAAACGCCCTGACATGAAAGAAACCCTTAGCATTGGCGAAATAAGTGCATTGTTTAATTTGAATGTGCAAACCCTCATCTATTATGATTCAATCGGCCTGCTCGTCCCGGCCGAACGGAATCCGAAGAACGGTTACAGACGATATCGGTTCGACCAGATCTACAGGCTGGCGACCATACGCTATTTACTTCGCCTTGGTTATTCTCTCAAGGAGATTCACGCCTCCTATTTAGAATCCCGTGATATTGATTCCACATTGGAGCAGCTAAAAAAACAGTCCGGTATTTTAAGGAAAAAGGCAGAGAACCTGCTCAATACTGACAGAGCAATTCAGCAGAAGATCCGTTTCATCGAGCAGGAATTGCCGAAGGTTGACATAGAGCGCGTTTCGGTCAAGGAATTCCCCGAGAGGCGCTATTTTCCTATAGGCGGCGAGGAACTGCTCTATGGAGATGATTCGTTCTACCTAAACCCGACTGTGGTGTTTTACAAAGATGATTCTAAATATTTCGGTGCTTATCTGTTCGATGACGGGGAAAACCCGAATCAGCAGAAAGAAACCACTGATTTTCTGCGATTTCCGGTGATACCCGCCGGGCGTTTTCTCTGTGGATATCATCAGGGGGCGTATGAGCATATCTATGAAAGCACCCGGCGCATTCGTGATGCGGGCGGGGAGTTCGATCTGGCGGATATAACAGTTAACTTTAATATCATCGACCAATTTGTAGAGCGGGACAGCAAGAATTATATTACTGAAGTGCAAATTCCGATTATCGATAGCGAGGAACATCGCGTGCGGCTGCTAATCCTTTAGAGTTTTCCTTCTAAAGTCCTCGGTTATGTATAGCCTTTTTTAATGAATGCCGATAATGATAAATACTTCTTTATTGAACTCTAAAGCATAGGTAAGGGATATAGAACACTATTATGGAATCATTTCGGCTTTATGCCTGGGTTAACGAGTCTGATGAATATCCATTGCAGCATGAAAAAGTGAATGTGAACAATGTGCTGACGGATGTGATGTCGCTGTTTTATTATGATTTCTTGGCGAAAGGAGAAGAGCGAGGCCTCCAAATCCCTTCTTGACCCGGATCTTTCAAAATCTGCTTAAGAACTATCTGACTCATGGCATTGGTGGCATCCTTATTTCAGTCATAGAAGCGGAAAGAAAGGGTCTATGTTTGTTTCAAAAATCAGGTGCCTGATTTGGCACAGGCAGAGATTGAAACCACAGGCTTGGGCCTGGCAATTGTCAAACACTTCAGTAATAATAGGTATTCTTGGAGAAGAAACGTGCTGATATCATGAGGTCGGAATGGCGATTATTCGGAGAATGAAAATAGCTTTGGGAGAGGTGATTTTGTGAAAAAGGCAGTTAAGTATATGGGTATCGCCGCAGTTATGATAGCCGGTTTATTTTTGAGTTTATACTTTAACAATGCGATTGGTACCCCTAAATCAAAGATTGAGAAGGATGCAAGAATTTCTCATAAAATTGATCCAAGTTGGCAAGTGGCAAAATCAACAACAGATACCCTGTCTGCCATGCTTTTTTATGATGAAAATCTTAGTCGCTACACCTTCTCGATCTATGAAAATAGAGAAGGGTTATCATTTGGCTACTTCTTTCGCAGCGGAGGGTCAGCCAATGTGGAAAATGAAGGTATTGCTGAATACAAAGCACAAGGACGTCAGGAAAAGGTTTATCTTTCAATGAACAAGCAGCAGGTTATAAAAATTGAAATTGCCAATGGCAACACTGTCGAAATTATTGATATTGATCATACAAAACCCTTTGCGGTTGTTCTGCCTGTCGGCCTGGGGGCAATAAAAATTTGCGATATAGATGGCAATGTGTTGCCAACAATCCTCCAAACATTATGAGTTCATGAGGGTTATGTTAGAAACAGACGAGTTGGCTTTACACTATATGGTGCAGAAGATGCATGGCTGTCGGTAGAACAAATAAGTATGATCTGGTGTCGATTGTGTAAAAGAGTATAAAAATGGAATTATGTAAATAACAGAGCTATGGGATATCTACGATAAAAACAGGACTATAAACAACCTTATTCCTTCCGCTGCTTTTGGCTAAATACAGATCATTATCAGCTCTTGTTATTAAATCCTTTTTATTAACGTTAGGGGTTGAACAGTATGCTGCGCCAATGCTGACTGTCAGGTTGCCACCCGGCTGTTTATCCTGAAACCTGAAATCATAATCCTCCACAGTCTTTCTGATCTTTTCCGCAGCTATTTCAAGCCCTTTCTCTGAGGTATGGCAGCAAATAACGGCAAACTCTTCTCCGCCGTATCTGCATAATATATCAGTCGGATATAATACCCCTTTAACAACCGTAACGATTGTCTGTAAGAGCTCATCTCCCGCCAAATGCCCATTATTATCATTATAATTTTTAAAATAGTCTATATCAAACATGATTAACCCAAAATTATTGACACTTTTTTCTGATTCCTGACCATAGGCCTGCAGCCTGTTTACGAGGTCAATCTCCTGCTGCAATCTTTCATCAAAGAAATATCTATTATAAGACTGCGTCAGCCAATCCCGGGTTGCCAGACTCTGCAGCCTCTCATTGAGCTGCATAACCTCTATCAGATTATTTTTATGCTCTGTAATATTCTTTTTTAAAATGATAGTTCCTATAGGATTGCCGCTGACATAAATGGGGGTGATTTCCACCCTATAATAAACAATAGCTTCATTCACAGGCTTGGGCATTTCAAAGCTCACTTTTTTTGCTCACGAACAGCTTCGTCCAGAAAGCCCTTGAACCTCTTAACATCAAGATCACTATAATTCTTTTTGATTATTGCCATAATGTCGGCTTTCCTGGATACCCCGCTAAAATCGCCTACAAAAGCTTGGTTGTAATCAATGATTTCAAGATCCTCATCAATCACCACGTAGCTGTCAGAAATCAAATCAACAACGGTTTGCAAGGCGATGGGTATTACGTTCAGGAAATCAAACTTAACCGTGGCTATCACAAAAAAGCTAATCGTCACGGCAAAGGCAATATTTTCGAGTGCCGTTGACCAATCAAAGATTTTAAATGTGCTGATCGCATCCATGATCAGCGCAATCATAATTCCAATACCTATTAACGAGGATTGTTTGGAGAAAACGCCATAGTTTTTTATGGAGAAAATCACAAGATAGGCCAAGCCAATCCCTATACACAAATAGGAATATATGGTATGTATCGTAAAATAGATACCAAAATTTTGCTTGGAGGGTATCAGGCTAAAGACAGTATAAAACAAGTGATGACTCTGGTTCGTAAGCAGCACCCCAATAGAGATGACAGGAACAACAAACAGCAGTGCATGCTTCCATGTGAATTTTATTTTGGTTCGGGCAAATATTAACCCGGTAAATAATATGGAAACTGATACAAGAATCGTACCCAAAAAGTACAGCCGCTCACAAACTGCCAGTATCCAGGGGACATTGTCAAACGTTATATACAATAATACCGCCATATTCCATAGGAGAATGCTGGCCGTCATACTTAAAACAGCATAATGAATTTGCTTTTTCCGCGTTCTTTTGGCGATTAACAACAAAAAATATAATATCACCAAGGTGGATAAAACCAGCAGCATATTAATGATACTGACATTGTCCAAAGTATAAAATCCTCCTTATAGATGATCCGGAATGACGGTTGTATCATTTTTTTCAGTCTAACATAGGGCTATCAAGTGTTCAATGTAAATGTCGGTCCCCTGAAGCCCTCGATTGATGTATAGCTTTTTTATGAATGCTTATAATGTTAATATAGGTATCCAAAGAGGAGATTGATATGACAGAAAATGGTTTTATTCAAAAAATTAAAGATGGTTACTTTGAAGAGCTGACGATTGAACTTGAAGAATTAAAGAAGATGCTGAAAGAAGTTATGCCTGTGGAAGGCTATGTAGATTCTGAAATGTTCGAAGAGGATGGAGTTATAACCTTTGTTCTTAAGGACTACTACAATGAAGATAAGTGGGATGTGGCAGACTTGCTTTGTAAGTTAACCGTCAATTCCGAAGGAATCATTCAAGTTGTTGAACACGACCTTCCCCAGCTTTTTAACGATAAAAACAAAAAGATAAGTCTATTTCTCTCAAGTCTTGTTGGGAAGAGGTTAAATTATAAAGTAAAGGATGACGCTATCGACCCCCTTGAACCGGTGGTTGATTATTTGTATGACGAAACGAAAGGTTCGTGATAGGTTTAATGCGCATGTATCCTTTTGAGGTTAGATGCAGACCTAAGCCCGCGAATGGTGGTTTAGTCTGCATCCGTAAATGGAGCAAGTGAAACCATATAGAATCGGAGTTAGCTCACAATTGAACCTAAACGGTTCGATTGTGAGCTGATATTTTTAATAATAGTCTGTATTATGATTATGCCGATGATATAAAATGGCATGACGTTACATAATAATCCATGGATCTTTTAAAAACGAAACAAGAGGTGGATAGATTAGTGGAAAAAAGCTCAATAAAGGTTTTTAACCTTCTTGATGCAAGTGGTAACCCCTATATAAGTGATACTAAGGGAACAATAGGAGGTCATCGTGAGCTTAAAATATACGGTCGCTTAGATTGTCCATCAGCACTGCGTTTTATTCGTAATGGGCAATATAAATATCGTGTGTTTTTCGCAGACGAAGATACAGCAATTGCAGCAGGATATCGTCCATGTGAGAATTGTATGCCCAAAGAGTATGCCAAATGGAAAGAAACTAATTAAGGCAGGAACAATTTTTGGGTTGGAATTATGTCTTGGGGGTAACGCCATGTTAAACTATAGTTGTCAAGTATTACTTGATAATTCAAGAAAAGGACTTGGCACTAAATGCCAGGAGATTAAACATGATCTATAAAAATATACGAAAAGCGATTTTCATGACTCGTCCTAATCGATTCATTGCTCACATCCTGCTGGAAGGGAAAGAAGAAATCTGCCATGTAAAGAATACGGGGCGCTGTAAGGAACTGCTGACTCCAGGCGCTGAAATCTATGTTCAAGAGTTCGATGAAACTAAGCGTAAAACCAAATATGATCTGATTTCTGTCTATAAGGGCCGGAGATTAGTGAATATCGATAGCCAGGTTCCTAATAAGCTTTTTCGGGAATGGGCAGAGAGAAACCAATTTTTCGGGGAAGATGCCACTATTCGTCCGGAATTCACTTATGGTCAATCCCGATTTGATTTTTATGTCGAATCCGGTGCCCGCAAGATTTTGATTGAGATAAAAGGGGTGACTCTCGAAGAGCACGGGGTGGTACTCTTTCCCGATGCCCCCACTCAGAGAGGAGTCAAACATATCCAAGAGCTGCAACAAGCCTTAGACAAAGGGATGGAGGCTTATTTGGTCTTTATCATCCAAATGCAAGGTGTACACTATATGTCACCCAATTGGCGGACTCACCCGGCGTTTGGACACGCTCTTGTACAGGCCGAACAAGCCGGACTAAAGATTATGGCTTTGGATTGTCAATTGGGTGAAGATTGGATCGAAGCCAGAGAGTTCGTGGAAGTGAGGTTGGGGAATTTTTAAATGAAAGTCCGGATGGGCTTTTTTGTTTTATGAGGGGTTATGGAGCGATTGCTTATATTTTAGAGATAAAATGGAAAGGATTTGATTGATGAAATATGAGGTGAAAACAATATGTCTACGAATTGTGCTCTTGCTATTGCTATTCAGGCTGGAGTCCCGATCCTGACCTGGGGTCCTCCAGGTGTGGGAAAAACGGCAACCATTACTATGCTTGCGGATGCGCTGGAACTCCCGCTCGAAGTTGTCCTGGCCTCTATTCGTGAACCTTCGGATTTTTCCGGTCTTCCGGTCATTGAGGAGAAGGGTGTCCGTATGGAGCCCCCTGCCTGGGCACATCGCCTGGCACTGGCTGGAAAAGGTCTGCTTTTTCTGGATGAAATCTCCACAGCTCCGCCTGCGGTCCAGTCTGCCTTATTAAGAGTCGTATTAGACAGGGTCGTTGGGGATTTGGCTTTACCCGCCAGTGTATCGGTTGTTGCATCGGCGAACCCGCCTGAACAGGCTGTCGGCGGATGGGATCTTTCCGCTCCTCTGGCAAACAGGTTCTGCCACCTTTTTTGGTCTCTGGACACTCAGGGCTGGGTAGACGGTATGATCGGGGGATGGTCTGTCTCCGGCCTGCCCCATCTGCCTCCGGCCTGGGAGAATTCCATACCGGACAAAGAGGTGCTCGTAGCCTCTTTTATCCGGCACAGGCCGCATTTATTGCTCCAGGTGCCTGAAGATGAAGGTCAGGCCGGGAAAGCTTGGCCCTCTCCCAGGTCTTGGTCTATGACAGCCAGATTACTGGCAGCTGCTGAAACTGTGCAGGCAGAGGAGGATGTCGTCGCTTCTCTTGTAGCCGGATGCGTTGGCGAAGGAGCCTGTCTGGAGTTTTTAGCCTGGCGCCGGGATTTGGATCTGCCGGATCCGGAAGAGGTGCTGGCCAATCCGACCTACCTTCAGCTGCCGGACCGGGGGGACCAGGCCTTTGCCATACTGACGGCTGTCATCACTGCCGCTGTCGGCAGGCTGACAGAGGAACGCTGGTTTGCTGCCTGGTGCGTACTTGCCCTGGCATCGGAACACGGAATGAAAGATATCGCAGCGGTTGCTGCCAAAAAATTAGCCGCAGCCAGGAAACCGGAATTATCCATACCCCTGAAAGAACTACAGGAATTCGCGCCGCTGCTGCAAAAAGGGGGGTTGATGTGAATCCCCCTTATGAGTACCGAGACATCCCCTGGAAGGAAAATGCTTACGAGCAATCCGGCCGGGTTTTGGTGAGCATGGAAGGGATAAGGGAATCCCGGCTGAACGTATATAATTATGAAGGCTCCCAACTGCCGGCTTATCACATTTATGCTGTTCTCAAAGTGGCACTGACTGAGGGATGGGTCGATACTCTGGAAAAGCTGCATCAAAACCGTAAAAGTAAATGGAAGACGGAAATGGTTTTGATATCTGACGGAGAGAAAGAGTACCGGCTTTACACAACCGGACAGAAGGAGCCTGTCTGTTCGTCGCTGATCTCCATAGCCAATGACCAAATCCAGACCTTTTCCATTCTGTCCGAAGACGCAGCCCCTCTCCTGAAAAAAATCATGGAGGATTATCCTCCGGTTTTTCTGCCGCGCTATCGAAACAGCCGGAAAACGAATGCTGTCCCTGTTCTTCATTATTTAAATGCTCTTAATTTAAAATTTTATGAACCGCCTGAGCCGCTAAAAGTGCAGAGAGAGCGAACCCAAGGAATTAGGGTGGCTAAGGATATTTTTTCATCCGGAACCTTTCAGGCGGGTGAAACGTCTGGAATCAGGGAAACAATTGAAGCCTTAAAATGCTTGGAGGTGTTGCAGGCGTGATTCTTCCCCTTGAGCTGCAGGCAGCCCGTATCCGCCTGGCGAAAGAACGTCCCTATTTGGCCTCTGCTGCCTGGGCTCTCCAGCCGGTGCCCAAGCCCGGCCTGAAATCAATGGCAGTCGATATGTATTGGAGACTCTATTACGATCCCGACGTATTATCAGGGTGGCCGGCGGAGGTTCTTGCCGGCGCTTTATACCATGAAGTTTGTCATCTTCTCCGCAATCATGCTGAAAGGCTGAAGCACTTTAATCCACGCTTAAGCAATATCGCCGCAGACGCGGAAATTAATGACGACCTTATCCGTGAAGGTGTTGAATTTCCGGCACAGCCCGTGACTCCCGAATTCATCGGGCAGCCGGAAAATCTCCTGGCAGAGGAATACTATGCGGCCTTGGAGAATCAGGAATCCTCTTCAGCCGATCAGACCAAAAATAAAGCGCAGTCAGATTTAAAAGAACCTCCTTTGCCCGGTTCCGGCCGGTGCGGCTCTTGTGCAACGGGTCAAATGGCGTCTTGGGAGGATAAACCGCTTGGCAAAGGGTCTTCTTCCGGTCTCAGTCTGACGGAAGGGGAGTTAATCCGCCGGGATGTAGCCAGGCAAATCAGAGAACATAGCAAAGGCCAAGGGTGTGTACCAGGTCATTGGGCCCGGTGGGCAGAAGAAAAGCTTTATCCGAAAGTAGACTGGCGAAAAAAGCTGGCTGCGGCTATCCGTTTTGCGGCAGCAGATATAACCGGGTCAGTGGATTATTCCTACCGGCGTCCCTCACGCCGCCAGGGGCAGGTTGGAAAGGGAAAGGTTATTTTTCCGTCCCTGCGCTGTCCTGTACCTTCAGTAGCCGTTGTGGCAGACACCAGTGGAAGTATATCAGAGAAAATGCTCGCCCAGTCTCTGGCGGAGATATCCGGTATCCTAAAGTCTCTGGGACAAAGGGAAGGAATCCACGTCTTGGCTGTGGATCAGACGGTTGAGTTTTGCCGCCGGGTGTTTCGGCCGGAGCAGATCCGGCTCGCGGGAGGCGGCGGAACGGACATGGGGGTTGGCTTAGAAGCTGCGGCAAGAATAAAGCCTTCGCGTCAATTGGGAATCGTTATTACTGACGGACAGACATCATGGCCTGATCATCCACCACGAGGGATGAACGTCATTGTCGTTTTGTTTGGGGATGCAGCGGCCCCGGATTGGGCTAATGTAATCCAAATCAGGGCATAGATTAATTCGAATCTCCGGCAGCCTTAGATTGGGAACAGCATCTTACCAAAATGGCTTATAAGTATTACCAGGCCCAGCGCCTTATTCTCAAAAAAGGACATTAACAGACCTTCTGCCGTAAGATATAAATATCTACAGCAGGAGGTTTATTAACTGGCATAATGAATCCTTCTTAGCAATTACGATCCTTCATCACAATTTTTTAACAAATTTAACCTTTTCATAGGACAGTCATTGGTGGTAAAATTAAATAAGACACGATTTAACGCCAAGTCGTGTCTGTTTTTTACCAATCAGAAAGCACCCCGCAATGTATACTTTCTGAAGGTCCCTTTCCGCCATCCCTGGCTGGCACATCAGCAACTAAGGCGGGGCCGCCGTCGCCTGCGGCTTTTGCGATAAGCTAACCCCTGCGAAGACGTGTCTTCGCTCCGCTAAGCTGACAGGTGCCAGGACAGTGTATGCAAGAAGGGCTAATACGTGCGAAGACAATGTCTTCGTGGGCGCTAGCCAAGTTTTCTTTAACCGGCAATAATTTTTAGGAGAGACTTAGAAGTGCCATGAAACGAATAAGTGAAATTTTTAGTGATTATAAAACAGAGGGTAATATCAAGACTGCTATTGTACAAGCAGTGGTTTTAACCAAAAGTACAAAAACTCTGGAGATGAAAATCAGCTCTGATCAATACATTGAAACCAGAGAAATTGAAGCCCTTAATCAGTTTATCAGAGAACGATTGGTTTTAAATGATTCAATTATTACGGTAATGTATACTGAGGGAACCCCTAGAAAGCCCTTGGAAGAGGCACTCCAAGATATTTTATGCTTATTGGCGGATAAACATCCGGTCTTAAATGGAGCGTTCAAAAATAGTGACCATGAAATAGCCCAAGATGATACGATCAAATTTACCTTTAAAACGGCAGTATCCTACTTATTAAAAGCGAGGGGTTACGATAAAGTAATCCAAGAGACCATAAGAAACCTCTATGGCGCTACTTATCAGATCAAGTTTGTGGATAACGTAAGCAGTGAAGAATTAAAAAAGCTGCGGGAAGATACCCAAGAAAGTGAAATTCTGCTTCTGCAAAAGGAAGTGGCTGCACCATCCAGCCATAATGTCCATGAATTACCGAAGGAAGCCGGGCCCATAAAACCGGAAAATAACGGTGAAAAGGACGGGAAAAAAGCCGATCCTTCCTTGATCTTGGGCAGAAATTCGAATATCAAGGATACGGTCATTAAAATTACGGATATCACACCTGATGAAGGCAGGATTGCTATCCAGGGCGAACCATCCAATATCGATGCCAAGGAATTGAGAAGCGGCAAAACCTTAATCTCCTTTGATTTATATGACGGCTCAAGTTCCATGACCTGTAAGGCGTTCCTCAAGCCTGGTGAAGATGGAGAGGTATTAGCCAGGCTTAAAAAGGCTAAGGGTGTCAAGCTTGCCGGAAATGCCGGCTTTAGCCAGTTTTCCGGGGAAATTGAGCTTATTGCTAATACGATCGTAGAAACAGCCGGCATGAAGAAGGCTCAGCGGCAGGATAGGGCAGAGGTGAAGCGGGTCGAGCTGCACATGCATACTCAAATGAGTCAGATGGATGCCATGACCAGTGCCACTGATCTGATTAAAAGAGCCATGAGCTGGGGTATGAAATCCATTGCTATTACGGATCATGGTGTAGTTCAGTCTTTTCCCGAGGCCCATAAACTCTTAGGACGAGATAATCCGAACATGAAGGTTATCTATGGAGTCGAGGCTTATTTGGCACCGGATAAAAAGCCATCAGTAACCAACGTCAAAGGCCAGGGGATTGATACCACCTATTGTGTGCTGGACTTGGAAACCACCGGCTTCTCAGCGGTAACCGAAAAAATCACGGAAATCGGAATCATGAAACTCAAAGACGGTAAGGTCATCGACCAGTTCAGCTGTTTTGTCAATCCGGAAAAGCCGATACCGGCAAGGGTCATAGAGGTTACCAACATTACCGATGATATGGTAAAAGATGCCGAAACCATAGACCAGGTCTTTCCTAAACTGCTGGAATTTATTGAGGGAAGCGTTTTGGTGGCCCATAACGCTGAATTTGACATGGGTTTCTTAAAGCATAATGCTAAGGTTTTAGGCTATGACTTTGATTACACCTATTTGGATACCTTATCCTTGGCTAAGGAGCTCTTTCCGGATTATAAAACCTATAAATTAGGAAGAATCGCCAAGAACTTAGGCTTTAAGGTGGAGGTAGCTCACAGGGCCTTAGACGACGTGGATACCACGGTTAAAGTTTTTAAAGTTATGCTTGAAAAGCTGAAGCAACGGGGAGCAGAAACCCTTGAGGATATCGAGCTCTATGGTTCTGATGAAGATGCGAAGAAGGCAGAGTATAAGAAGCTTAAAACCTATCACGCCATCATCCTAGCCAAGGACTATGTGGGATTAAAGAATTTATATAAGCTGGTTTCCTATTCCCATTTGGATTATTTTTATAAGAAACCCCGGATCTTAAAGAGCCTTTATAAAAAATACTCCGAAGGGTTAATCCTGGGCAGTGCCTGCAGTGAAGGCGAGCTTTACCAGGCCATCTTACTGGGAAAATCCAATGAGGAAATTGAAGCCATTGCCAGGGCCTACGACTATTTAGAAATCCAGCCTCTCGGGAACAATGATTATTTAATCAGAACAGAGCAGGTACCCGACCAAGACTATTTAAAGGAAATCAACCGCAAAATTGTGGCTCTGGGTAAAAAATTAAACAAGCCTGTGGTTGCCACGGGTGATGTTCACTTCCTGGACCCGGAAGATGAGATTTACAGGAGAATCCTGGAAGCCGGTCAAGGCTTTAAGGACGCCGATAATCAGGCCCCCTTATATTTAAAAACCACCGAGGAGATGCTTAGGGAATTTTCCTATTTAGGAGCGGCAAAGGCCTATGAGGTGGTGGTAACCAACACCAATCTGATAGCCGATATGTGCCAGCAGATCAGTCCTATTTCAGCCGAGAAGTGTGCGCCTCATATTGAAGGCTGTGAGCAGACGATTAAGGATATTACCTATGAGAAGGCCCATGCCCTCTATGGAGACCCCTTGCCGGAAATTGTTCAGCAAAGGCTGGATAGAGAGCTGGATTCCATCATCAAAAACGGCTTCTCTGTTATGTATATCATCGCCCAAAAGCTGGTCTGGAAATCCAATGAGGATGGCTATCTGGTCGGCTCTCGTGGATCGGTTGGTTCATCAGTGGTTGCCTATATGACCGGCATTACGGAAGTCAATGCCCTGCAGGCCCATTACCGCTGCCCCAGTTGCCGGTATTCGGACTTCTCGGATCATGGGGTTAAAATCGGCTTTGACCTGCCGGATAAGGTGTGTCCCGTTTGCGGAGAAAAACTGGCCAAAGATGGCATCGATATCCCCTTCGAGACCTTCTTGGGCTTCAATGGCGATAAAGAGCCGGATATTGACTTGAACTTCTCAGGAGAATATCAGGCCAAGGCTCACAAATATACAGAGGTTATCTTTGGCAAGGGTACCACCTTTAAAGCCGGAACCATCGGTACGATCGCCGAAAAAACAGCCTTCGGCTATGTGAAAAAGTATTATGAAGAAAAAAGCCGTACCGTAAGCAAGGCAGAAACCCTGAGAGTCTCCAAGGGTTGCACCGGGATCAAAAGAACCTCGGGGCAGCACCCGGGAGGAATCATCGTCGTACCGAAGGGACGGGAAATCTTTGAATTTTGCCCCGTCCAGCATCCTGCCGATGACTCCAATTCGGATATCATAACCACCCATTTTGATTATCACTCCATTGATTCGAACCTTTTAAAGCTGGATATCCTGGGTCATGACGATCCGACGGTTATACGTATGCTTCAGGATATCACCGGAGTAGACCCTCAAAAGATACCCATGGATGATCCGAAGACCATGTCCATCTTCTCCTCCACGGAAGCCTTAGAGGTAACCCCGGAGCAGATTAATTCCAAGGTCGGAACCTTTGGAATTCCTGAGTTTGGCACTAAGTTTGTCAGAGGAATGCTTTTAGATACCAGGCCTAAAGCTTTCGAAGATTTAATCTGTATATCCGGACTTTCCCACGGTACGGATGTCTGGCTGGGAAATGCCAAGGACCTGATTGATGCGGGAACCGTGACCTTAAGTGAAGCCGTGTGTACCCGGGATGAAATTATGACCTATTTAATTAAAAAGGGTCTGCCGCCCAATACGGCGTTTAAGATCATGGAGCTGGTGCGTAAAGGAAAGGCTCTGTCCAACCCGGAAAAATGGGCGGAATATGAAGCTTTAATGAGAGAGCATAAGGTACCGGAGTGGTATATCGATTCCTGCCGGAAAATAAAATACATGTTTCCTAAAGCCCATGCAGCAGCCTATGTCATGATGGCCTTCCGCATAGCCTGGTTTAAGGTGCACATACCCCAGGCGTATTACGCAGCCTACTTCAGCATTCGGGCCAAGGCCTTTGACGCTGAGTTTATGATCTTCGGCAAAGAAAAGGTTAAGGCCAAAATGAAGGAAATTGAGGAGCTGGGTAACACTGCCACCCCTAAGGATAAGGATATGTACGATGATTTGGAACTGGTTTTGGAAATGTATGAGAGGGGCTTTAAATTCCTGCCCATTGATTTATACAAATCCCATGCCACGAGGTTTCTGGTTGAGGAAGAGGGCTTAAGGCCGCCCATCAACAGCATATCCGGCATGGGAACGGTGGCAGCCGAAGGACTGTATAACGCGGCCCTGGAAAAGCCCTTCAACTCCATAGAGGATGTCAAGAAACGGGCTAAAATTGGGAATTCTACGATTGATGTACTGCGGAAATTCGGCTGCTTTAAGGGAATTCCGGAAAGTGATCAGATGAGCCTTTTTGATGTGATTTAAGGAAAGTGATAAAAAAGTATAACAAGCCACCGTTCACATTTAACGGTGGCTTGAAAAGTTTAAGTGGCTAACTGGTTTAAAAAGGCCGCAGTTGCTTGGCAACCAGTACAATGTGTATAAAAACAGAGGAAAGAATAGAGTGGAATAATACGTGCAATGTACTTACATTGCACATAATTTTGCATTAAAATGTATATAATAAATCGTAAGGAGGCATTGCATATGGCTGAAACGACAAATTTAAGTATCCGCATGGATAAGGAACTGAAAGAGCAGGCAGAACAGCTTTTTTCTGAATTGGGTATGAATATGACGACGGCATTCAATATCTTTGTCCGGCAGGCTGTACGGCAGGGGAAAATACCCTTTGAGATTTCCCTGAATGTTCCCAACGCCGAAACAATAGCGGCTATGGAAGAAGCCGATAAAATAAGCCGCGACCCGAAGGCAAAACGCTATTCGAGTTTTGAAGAACTGGTAGCGGAGGTTCAGAATGAAGTAGAAAAATAAGAACCATGCGCTGTCTGGGAATTGGACCGGGCATAGAGAGTGCCATATTACTCCCGATTGGCTTTTGGTTTACAAGCTTAGCGCCAATATTTTAGTTTTGACGCTTACCAGAACAGGTACGCACAGCGACTTGTTTTAGCTGTATGCTATTGTCGATTATAATTAGGGAATTCCTAATTCTGCTTATGTTGATTCCGAAAATTAATTTATAGAAGTAATTCGCCATAACGTTTGCAGTTTCTCGCAAACTGATTAAGAATAGTACTCGTACTTTACCGAAATGCCTTATCTTTGGAGGTTAAGAATCTGCTTCCCCATGGATGGAGCAATGGTTGAAGGAATCGGTCAGCGAACGGTCGGCAGGCTGATGCAGCTCTTCGAAGAGTATGGGACGAAACCACTTGACTCCCCCGACAGTGATGGCAATCCAAATGCGTCACTGGTGACGCATTTGACCTACAATAGTATGATTATTCACATTATTCTTATTGCGTTCAGAGTTCTATGTGTTAACCAAACTCCGCAAAGTGAGGTCTAGCCTAATTGTCTTTACGGTATTTATTAAGAATGAATTCTTTGAATTCTTCAAGGGATTTTTTCGCTTCTTCCGGCAGATCCTTCAAGGGGTCGTCTGAAGGGTAAGCAGCTAAACTACTGTAACCTTGTTGGCTTTCAAGTAAATAAGATCTTGGTTCAGTGATTCGCCCGAGGAGAAAGTCAACAGAACAAGTCAGGCTCTCTGCCAAAGCTTTCAAAGTGGAGGGGTCAGGATTTTTTTCACCGGTTTCAAATTGTGATATTTCGGTTAGAGGTAGGTTAAGACTTTCGGCTAATTGTTCTAGTGAGATATCATTTAGTTCACGTATCATCCTTAGTCTGCTGGGAAAATAAGATTCTTCAATTACAGAGTGCTCTGTCCGCCCTAATAGGAAATCAGTAGAGACTTTAAAATAATCCGCAATTCTTTGCAGAGTATCATAATCAGGTTTACGCCTATCTACTTCATACTGTGCATACGTACTTCGGGACATACAAAGTATTTTTGCCAGTTCCTCTTGGGTGAGTCCGAATTTATTTCTTAGCTGTTGCAGCCTTTTCCCTAACATTATAACGTCCTCCTCTCTATTATAGTATAGTCGCAATAAGCGACATTTAAAATAAGTGTCGCGAATCTCAACAAAAACGTTGACAGTCGCGAATTGCGACTGTATTATTAAGGTAGATTTAAGTCGCGTTACGCAACGTGACAAAGGGGGGGGATTGTGGCTGAATTTGGCAAGACGAGGCTGTGGCTAATAAAATGTCGGGGAAATTTAACACAGCAACAAGTTGCAAATAAAGCAGGAATAAGCAGATCATATTATGCAGAAATTGAGTCAGGCAACAAAAACCCTGGTGTTAAAACAGCTAAAAAACTTAGCAGCGTTTTAATGTTTGATTGGACTATTTTTTATAAATCATGAGAATTATGTATTAAAGTAAAGATTCTCATAGTATTAAACTTAAACTTTACCTAAATAACCGGGTATAGGTTGAACTGGAGTTAATGATGAAGAACGTAAAAGTATCGGAGGGGGCTGTCATAAGCGCTTTCCTTATTTGTTTATTCTTCATGAAACGTAAAATCAAGTCCTCGGTATTGCCGGGGACTTGATTTTTAGGCGCACTAATCCCCAAAATAATAATTAGCGGAGGATAGTATGTCTGAGATCAGCGAATTGATAGAGCGAATTGAAGAATTACGCCTGAACATGATAAAGACAAAAGAGGGAAGAGCTTATACGGATCCGGTAGTTGTAGCTGCAAGTCAAGAGTTGGATCATGTCTTAGACTTGTATCAAGAGATGCTAATGAAAAAAGCGGGGAACGGTTAGGTTAGCGACCGGATTTCCATTTTTTTTAGAAGCAAAAAGTGCGGCAGTTTTTGCTCCAATCTTAAAAAGCGAAAAGAACAAACCACCGTCACACAGGCGGTGGTTTATTACAGTTTTGGCTAATTCTTTATCAAATGGTTCCGCACGACAACCTTAAGTGGCGGTTATATAGAAGTTGTCGTCGTAGAACCGACAAAAGATGGTTGACAGGCTCAAAGAATCTGCGTAGAATTAGAAGAGTTTGAATAAAATTGCACAAAAACGTATAAATTCGCGGGCAACCTGGAGGAGTAGCATGAAAATTGTTTCCGGACATGGTAACTATATTCGAGGGCAAGGATTGATCGGTCAAATCGGAGAGTATGTAGGTGCTTTTGGTAAAAAGGCCTGCCTTTTTGGCGGAAAAACAGCCTTGAGCCTCACATCAGATCCCATTAGTCAAGACCTTTTGCAACAGGGCATCGAGTTGCTTCCGCCCATCTGGTATGGGGGAGAATGCAGTGAAAGGAATATAAACAACCTAAAAAGTCAAGTTGAGGAGTTCCAGCCTGAGGTTTTGTTGGTCGCGGGCGGCGGAAAAGCAATCGATACTGTGAAAGTATTGGGGTACCTAATGAAACTCCCGGTGATAGCAATTCCCACCATCGCTTCGACTTGTGCGGCAGCGACATGTATATCCATTCTCTACGATGATAAGGGAGAGTATCTTGAGATTAGCCGGCGATCGAAAGCCCCTGATCTGATCCTGGTTGATACACAAATTATACTTGAAGCACCGGTTCGCTATCTGACGTCAGGAATTGGGGATACGCTGGCAAAATGGTTTGAATCTAAAGCATCCAACCAAAAAGCCCAGCCGAATGCCTTTAACAACGGTGCTGTTGTGTTAGCACGATTTGTCTATGAACTTCTCTTAAAAGAAGGGAAACGTGCTGCCGAGTCGATTCATCAGAGAGTCATTTCAAGGGAACTGGAAGATGTTATCGATGCCATTATTGCCGTGAGTGGCAGTATCAGCAACTATGGCGGTGATGATTGCCGGACAGCCGCAGCCCATGCCGTCTATTCCGGCTTGACCATTTTCCCGGAAGTTCATGAAGTATACCATGGAGAAATCGTTGCCTTTGGAATACTGACCCAATTGGCTCTCGAAGGTCGTCCGGATGAAGAAATCCTTGAGGTCATCGCTTACTATCAGCAAGTCAATTTACCGAAGACCTTAGGTGAGATGGGGATTGATTCTTCTCTCATCTCCGAGGAACAATGGCAAACTTTGGGCAGTGTTACCGTTGAAATTGAGGATATGGCGAATATGCCCTTTGAAGTCACTCCGCAAATGGTGATTGATGGAATTCATCGTGCAGATCAACTGGGGCGCACAGCGGTCTAAAATCCAAGCAATTATTGCTTTGCGGGGAGAAGGAGAGAATTTTATGAACATAAACAACATCGTCCGCAAGGTTTATCCTAAGTTAACACCTTATAAGTGCAAGCTGGCGGATCTACCAGTCGAAGAGATTAAAGCGATCCTCGGAAAAGAGACGGTCTACAAGTTATCCTTCAATGAAAGTCCTTTAAGCCCGTCGCCTAAGGCGATCCAAGCCATGACAGAGTCCCTTGGCAAGCTAAACCTTTATCCCAGTTCGTCAGGCGATCCGATTATGAAGAAAATCGCTGAGATTGAGGGAGTCGGCCCGGAGCAGGTTATTCTCTCCAATGGTGCTGATGAGATGATTATCCTCATTGCCCAAACCTTTTTAGAGCCGGAAGATGAAGTCATCATACCAAAGCTAAGTTTCATTCAATACCTTGCGGCCACGAATCTCATGGGAGCGACACCCGTCTTTTCTCAAATGAACGAGGATCTCTCCTATGACTTAGACGATATACTGAGCAAAATAACCTCGAAGACTAAGGTTATCTTCTTGTGTAATCCGAATAATCCAACCGGTACCATCATGCCTAAGCATGAGCTTGTAAAGTTTTTAAGCAAAGTACCGGAGCAAATCCTCGTCGTTATCGACGAAGCTTACCAGGAATACGCTGGTTTACCCGAATTCGAATCCGGGGTTCGTCATTTAAATCAGCACAGATTCCTCTTTGTAGTCCGTACTTTTTCCAAGGCTTACTCATTGGCCGGTGCGAGGCTTGGATATGGTATCGGGACCCCGGAGGTGATCGCTGCCATCAATCATGTTCGCCCGCCCTTTAACGTCAATGCAGTTGTTCAGGCGGGAGCCTTAGCGAGCTTGGATGATTTTGAGCATCTTCAAAAGGCGAAGGTCCTCAATGATCAGGGTAAACAGTTGATTTATGAAGCTGCTGAATCATTGGGATTACCCTATCTGAAAAGCTATACTAATTTTGTTTACATTGATACCAAAATCGATAGTGATCTGGTTTTTGAAAAATTAGCAGAGTATGGTGTGATCGTAAGAACGCTCAAGGGTTATGGTCTGGATACCTCCATTCGTGTATCCGTAGGAAAGCAAGAAGAAGTCCTTGCTTTTGTTGAATCCTTTAAGGAAATAATGCTCCAAGCGTAACGGTTTGCAAAGTATTTATTAGGCAGATGTGCCCAAAGATGGAAGGAGAATCGACATGAAAAAAATTGTATCCCTGATTCTGGCTCTTGTTCTGGTACTTGGTTTAGCAGGTTGTGGTGCCTCGAATACCCCTAAAGAGCAACCTAAAGATGGTCAAGCTTCGGCGGAAAAAACACCCTTAAAAGTGACATTGCCAACTTGGACCGGTTATGGCCCCTTATTCCTTGCTCAAGAAAAAGGACTCTTTAAAAAACACGGTGTGGATGTTGAGCTGAGCATTGTCGATGGTTTGGCGGAGCGCAAGCAAGCTTTAGCCGGCGGCAAGGTTGACGGCATGGCAACGGCTCAAGACGTTCAAGTAACACTGGCTGCTTCGGGAATTCCTGTTCAGGTTGTCTGGCTGTTAGATGATTCTTTCGGCGGGGACGGGGTCTTAGTAAAGAAAGAAATCACATCAGCTGCGGATTTAAAAGGAAAGAAAGTTGCTTTTGAAGTCGGTTCAACAAGTCACTTGCTGATGCTGACGGTATTAAAGAAAGCGGGATTAACAGATAAGGATGTCGAAGTTGTACCCATGTCTGCCGGAGACGCCGGAGCCGCTTTTGTAGCCGGTAAAGTCGATGCGGCGGTCACTTGGGAACCATGGCTCTCTAAAGGAGCAAATGCCGATGGCAAGATATTAGTGTCTACGAAGGATCTCCCAGGGATTATCGTTGACAGCATTAGCTTCAGACAGGAAATCGTTGAAAAACGTCCGGACGATGTTAAGGCCTTTGTTGCCGCAATGGCAGAGGCCATGGACTATTGGAAGGCCAATAAAGACGAATCCGATCAAATTATGGCAAAAGGCCTAAAAATTGATTTGCAAGAGTTTACCTCTACAGTTCCTGGTCTCAAGTTCCTTAATAAAGAAGACAACAAACAGATATTTGGAACAAGTGCCAATCCAGGTTCGATCTATCAGGCAACCAAGAATGATATTGATTTCTATGTCGAGCAAAAGATCATCGAGAAAGCTATTACTCCGGAAAGTATCATCAATTCCAAGTTTGTTGAAGGACTTTAGGAATGAAGTAGGGAGTGCCCGCAAGGGCCTCCTTATTTAATATTTAACACCCAAAGATCAAAGTTCAGAACCGGGCACTTAAAACACATTGAAAGGGGGAGTCGCCATGTGGAAAAATATCTTTGCTCCGAAAAAGGAAATCTCCAAGCCTCTTTATTCCTCGGCAGGACTCTTGGCCTTCATACTATTTATCCTTATGTGGTCAACACTTAGTTATACGGGAATTGTAAATCCTCTATTTCTGCCAAGTCCCGGGAAGGTCATTGATACGGCGATTGATCTGTTTGCTCAAGGGGATATCATCGCTGATATAGGAATCAGTTTTACAAGGGTGAGCTTGGGCTTTTTGATGGCTGCAATGATCGGGGTTCCCCTGGGGATTCTTATGGGGACGCTTCGCATCGCGGAAGGTTTTTTTGAACCCATCATGGGTTTTATTCGTTACATGCCTGCTTCAGCGTTTATCCCCTTGTTCATTCTGTGGATTGGTCTCGGTGAAGGGGAAAAAATGAGCGTCATTTTCTTTGGAACGTTTTTTCAGTTAACCCTGATGGTGATGGATGTCACCAAGAATGTTCAGAACGAATTAATTGAAGTATCTTATACCTTAGGAGCCAGTAAATCTCAGATCTTCAGCAAGATAATCCTGCCTGCATCTCTGCCGGGTATCGTAGATACTTTAAGAATTACCTTTGGGTGGGCCTGGACCTATTTAGTGGTCGCTGAAATTGTGGGTGCGTCGAGTGGTTTAGGGTATATGATCATGCAGTCCTCCAGATTCTTACGGCCTGATAAGATTTTTGTGGGTATCATAATCATTGGTTTATTAGGCCTCATGACAGATATTATTTTCAAGTTCATCTATCGAACTTCCTTCTCTTGGATGAGAAAGGAGGGAGTGTAAATTGGATCACAAATTAGTCATTGAGCAGGTGGGCAAAGTATATTCGACCAAGGGCGGAGAAATGGTTGCTCTTGATCGAACCTCGTTTAAGGTAAAAGAAGGTGAGTTCATCACGATTCTCGGACCTTCAGGGTGCGGCAAATCCACCATATTACGGATCATAGCGGGACTTGAAGAACCAAGTTCGGGAAAGGTATACCTTGATGGACATGAGGTCAAAGGCCCGGGCGCTGAGCGAGGTATGGTATTCCAATCCTACACACTTTATCCTTGGTTAACTGTGGAAGATAATATTGCTTTTGGCTTAAAGCTTAAGGGAACCTCTCAAAAACAATGTAAAGAAGTGGCTCAGCATTATCTTGAGCTGATCGGATTAAACGGGTTTGAAAAACACTATCCCATCCAACTGTCCGGGGGGATGAAACAGCGGGTGGCGATTGCTCGTGCGCTGGCTAATGATCCGGAAATACTCTTAATGGATGAACCTTTTGGGGCCCTGGATGCTCAGACTCGGAGCATCATGCAGGAAATCCTGCTCAAAGCATGGGAGGAGTCAAAAAAGACGATTCTCTTTATCACCCACGATGTGGAGGAGTCCATCTTTTTAGCGGATTCTGTTTATGTTATGACAGCCAGACCAGGACGCTTAAAAGAGAACATTCCGGTTGATCTGCCCAGACCCCGGGATTATCAGATGAAGAACAGCTCAGAATTCCTAAATCTTAAGACGCGGTTACTGGGTCTTATTCGCGAAGAAACCTTGAAAGCCATTAAGTAAAGTCCGGACGAAGACGTTGGGCTTTTTGGGAAAGGATATTTTTGGAGATTGGCCATAGATTAGATTGAGTATATAGCTTTACTGATGGTTTTTGGGAGATTATGTCTGCCAAATTTTCCATCAGTTTTTTATATATCAAAGTAGCCGCCCATGCCGACTACGGCACCATCAGATGATGAAAATAGATCCTTTGGGTCGGGCGGCTTCGTCCACATCCGTGCAAGATTAGTTAATTCGTGCGAAGACAGTGTCTTCGTACCGCAGCACTCCGAGGCTCGCTCACTCGCCGGTGCGGGAGCTACCTTCAGCGGATACGTATTCTTTGGGGATAGCCGCTTCGGCGAAAATGTCCACCGGACATTTTCGTGCCAAACCTCCGGGTAATACCTGATGTGAACCCGTGGCTCCGTTTCCCCGCACCGTCTTGTGGGCTTTTACCGCCTCTCCATGCAATGGGTTCGCTTCTGTGGACGAAGCTGCCCTGCTTGCGGGTCTGGGGATTTTTCTGCATGTCTTTTGTGGGTCTTGATTTTTCAGGGTAGTCTTTTGAGGGGTTCCTCGTTAGATTTTTTCGAGGGCAGGATAAATGTGAAAGAGGTAGTCTTATTTAATTATTTCGTGTAGAATGTAAGTCAATGGCTGGATTGGAGATGTTTGTCGTTGAATAAATTGATGTGTGCTCTAAGTGAACGATCTCAAAGGATGGGAGTCCTCTATGCAATTTTGGCTTATACGATTTGGGGAATCCTTCCCTTGTTTTGGAAAGCCTTGAAGCAAATCGGGGCAGGTGAAATACTTGCTTCCCGAATATTGTGGTCTTTCGTTTTTTCGTTGCTGATTCTCATAATCCTCAGAGGCTTAGGAGATCTCAAAAATGCTTTTTCAAACGGCAAAACCATATTAAGTGTGTCTCTGGGGGCCTTGTTCATTACTGCTAACTGGTTTATTTATATTTGGGCGGTTAACAGCAACCGGGTCATAGAGACAAGTCTGGGGTATTATATTAATCCCTTATTCACGGTTCTATTAGGTGTCATTGTTTTGAAAGAGCGGATCGATCGTTGGCAAATCGTCTCGTTATTATTAGCATTGTTAGGTGTCATTATCATTACGGTTCAATATGGAAGGGTTCCCTGGGTGTCCCTGTTGCTGGCAATTTCGTTTGGTTTATATGGGCTGGTTAAGAAGCTTTCAAATCTTAC
Source organism: Desulfosporosinus youngiae DSM 17734 (assembly GCF_000244895.1). Taxonomy (NCBI): domain Bacteria; kingdom Bacillati; phylum Bacillota; class Clostridia; order Eubacteriales; family Desulfitobacteriaceae; genus Desulfosporosinus; species Desulfosporosinus youngiae. The sequence goes on along the minus strand of NZ_CM001441.1, from coordinate 4,163,432 downwards.
TTCAATTATCGGTCTGACCATGGAAACTATGATTATTGCCCCGCTGGCTTTAGGGTACATAGTTTATAAACAGGTTGAAGGAACGAGTTCATTAGTTGCCTTGTCTTGGGAGGTTTCAATACTGGTAGTACTTACGGGAGTGGTAACTGCCATACCCCTTTTATTATTTGCCCAGGGAGCCAAATGTGTACCCTTATCAACCCTGGGGTTTATTCAATATCTGGCTCCCAGCATTGCTCTTATCCTGGGGATCTTCTTGTTTAAAGAAGACTTTAGCAGGGTAGATTTAATCAGCTTCGGACTAATATGGATGGCCTTGGGGATATACTCTTTTTCGAGGAAGAATTTCCTTGATTTCAGTATTAATAAACGGTTTCTTAGATTTTTTCGTGTATAAAGTGCTGAAGCAAGTGTAGCCGCCGCCCAGGCAGCGGTTAACAACAAAGACCAATCAAAGTAAGGCTAAAATAGGTTAGCTGAAGAAAGGATAAAATACTTAAGTTTGAAAGAATAAAGTAGTTATAGCTATATGAAGGATAGACTATTTTTATGTGCATTGTATTTGCGATGCACATTTTTTGTGTTAAAATATATAATGATAGTAAAGGGAGGGAAGTTAAATGTCCGAAACCACAAATTTAACCATTCGCATAGATAAAGAACTTAAGGAGCAGGCAGAACAGCTTTTCTCTGAATTGGGTATGAATATGACGACGGCACTCACAGTCTTCGTCCGACAAGCTGTTCGGCAGGGGAAAATACCCTTTGAAGTTTCTTTGAATATTCCGAATTCGGAAACGATAGCGGCTATAGAAGAAGCCAATAGAATAAGCCGTGACCCAAGTGCAAAACGCTATTCAAGTTTTGAAGAACTGATAGCGGAGGTCCAGAATGAAGTATGAGATTCTATCGACAGGTAGATTCAAAAAGGACTTAAAGACAATTATTAAGCGAGGATACAATATCCAGTTACTGCAGGGTGTTGTTTCTCTGTTGGCAGCCGGAATCCCGCTGCCGGAAAAAAATAAAGACCATATGTTAACAGGTGATTGGACCGGGCATAGGGAATGTCATATTACTCCCGACTGGCTTTTAATTTATAGGGTTGACAACGATGTTCTAGTTTTGACCCTTACCAGAACAGGTACTCACAGCGATTTGTTTTGATAATATATACTAGAGTTCAGGAGGACTGCCCGACATGGGCAAGAGGGCAAGTGAACTCGCTTACGCTAAAGCTGAACATCGGGGCTTCGGTAGGGGATTCTACCTCCTTCGCCGCTAAGATTTCTATTGGGAAAGGCGGCTCGGCGAAACCCTATCCTACGCCGGTAAGTATTCCTATAGGGATCACGGCTCCGGCGATACTCTCCGCAGGAGACTATCGTACTGGAGGCTTTCGTCACCGAAGTGGAAATCGGAACACCCACTTAAAGAAGTGGGAGTCTCGGAATTGATCAAAATGCCAAAAGCAAAAAGAGGTATTTTAGATTACAATCCAATTAGTAAGTTTAATTTATCCGATGACTACCAGCCGTAAAACTCCCATCTTCTATAAGTACGAAGCATCCAGTGACGAAATCCGGGTGAGGGTTTCGCCCAAGCCGCCTACTCCAAAGAAAAGCATAACGGCGCAGGTTGCTTTCGCCGAACCGCAAACTAGACAGAACAACTTTAGCGGTGAGGATGAGATAACGGCTGCTACGTCCCTTGATAAGTTCTTCTAAGCTTCAGCTGGAGTAAGTATTCCTCTTGGGCAAACTCCATCTGAAGCTAAGAATCACTTGATACTCAACAAGCCAAAGAAATGGGCGGTCCTAAAACATATTTTAATGAACATTAGTAGGAAAATGCGAATTAGTACGATTTTGTGAAGTTGTCATCCTGAGCGTGAAGTATTTCCAAGAAATAAATTGTCTTAATATGTAGAGAGGATAATCTGGTCTGATTGACTGGATTATCTTTTTATTGTGAATAAAAGGTGGAATTAACATGTCACAGGATTTACGAAAATTTATAAGTGCATATGAGACTGCTTTTCCAGGAGAAGTATTAAGAATCAATCATGAAATAGACAAAAGATATGAACCTACTGCGTTAATAAAGGAGCTTGATAAGAAAAACAGGCAGCCGATTGTGATCTTCAATCATATTAAAGATTCAAGCATTCCGGTTGTTACAAATATTCTAGCCTCCAGGAACAGCATCGCATTTTCCCTAGGCATAAAAGAAGAAGAACTGGTAAAGCAATGTGCGAAAAGAGTAAAGAATAGATTTACGCCAAAGGTGCTGCCAGATGCTCCGTTTAATGATAATTATAGGACCAATGAGCAGATAAACCTATATAATTTCCCTATATTTACCCATTATCCCGTTGATGCGGGTCCATATATTACCGGAGGTTTAGTAGTTGCCAGGGATCCGGATACCGGAGCTGCCACATGTGGCTATCATAGAATGCAGTTAAAGGATAAAAACAAATTGGGCATAAGCCTGCATTCTCGAAAACGCCTATGGGATTATTACCGCAGAGCAGAAGAAGCGGGTAAGAATCTTCCGGCTGCTGTGGTATTTGGTGTTCATCCGGCCATATCATTGGGCGCAATGGCCGTATTGCCCTTAGACCAGGGTAAGTTTGACGTAATTGGTGGCTTGCTTGATGCACCTGTGGAGCTTGCTGATTGTAAAGATATTGATGTGCAAGTCCCATACTGGTCGGAGATTGTCATAGAGGGCGAAATCATGGCAGGTGAACGGGAGAAGGAAGGCCCATTTGCTGAGTTTACTAACTACGCTGCATTTAGGAGTACGGAAAATGTATTTAGGGTTAAATCAATATCTTATCGAAATAATCCTTTATTCCAATCGATTACAGGTGGTATGTCCGCCGAGCACAATAATATCATGGCGGTACAAAGAGAGGGCGATGTATTAAAATCCTTAAATGAAGGCTTGCCCAATATAAAAAAAGTAAATATTCCGATGTCAGGCTGCGGCTTTTTCCACTGTTATATTTCTATGAAAAAGTCTGCGGAAGGCCAGCCAGTGCAAGCCATTATAAAAGCTCTTTCCCTTGATCATAACCTTAAACTGGTTATCGTAGTTGATGAAGACGTTGATGTTTCTGACGAGACTAGTGTACTATGGGCGGTGGCAACCAGAGTACAGGCGGACAGGGATGTTTTAATTATTCCTCAGCACCAGGGAATGGGCTGTACGCTTGATCCTTCAAGTGATGAATTAAGCAGGTCATCTAAAATGGGCATTGATGCAACTAAACCCTTGAGTGGTTTTTCTGGTACGAGCTTATATTTACCTGAAGAGCAAATAGAAAAAATGAAAAAATTGCTGAAAAATATTGGATATTGATATGAGAGATGTAAAGTCATTGCTTTGAAAGCACCACATGCATCCCTCAGGATGACATAGTGCTTAATTATCCTGCGAATTTTACAATTTTTTAACAACCTCTAATAGGGCTGTTAAAAAAATAGAAATTGGGTTATATTTTTTGAAGTAAATATTCTTTAAAATGTGTCTAATAGTTAAGAGTATTTAGCAGAAGCAGAGCATCTGTCTAGATGCTTTTCTATTTTAAATTATGATGTGAATAGTTTTTCCAGCTTAGGAGGTGTAAGCAAAAACAGCTAATGCTAAGGCAGGTAGTATAATTAATTTACAAGGAGGAGGTTATTTTATATGAAGAAGTTTTCCTTTGTGTTGTTAATACTAATATTAGTATTTGGTGTAGTGGGATGTACATCCAATACGCCTCAGACTGGACCGGAAAAACAAGAGGATCAAGGGGCACAAGCAGGTTACCCAACAAAAGCAATACAACTAATAGTACCTTATGCGGCTGGGGATAATTCGGACCTGAGCGCACGGACCATGGCGGACAGAGTTGGTTCAATATTGTCCCAACCAATGGTAGTAGTAAATAAACCGGGCGGCGGCGGAAGCATCGGTGCGGCCGAAGTTGCCAAGTCAGCTCCCGACGGACATTTGATATTAAATGGTTCCTATGGTTTAATTACAGCAAAACCCTATATGGAAGAAGTAGGCTTTAGCTATGAAAGCTTTAAACCTATTGCCCAATTTACGGAAATACCTCTTGCCCTAGCTGTAGGCAAGAATGCACCATTTAGAACATTACCAGAGTTTGTAGATTATGCAAAAGCAAATCCTGGAAAAGTAAGAGTTAGTGTACCGGGTGCCGGAACTATTCAGCATATTACCATGCTTGGTTTTTGCAAGGATTTGGGAATTGATATGAAAGTCATGCCCTATGAAGGCGGCGGTCCTGCCTTGACAGCAGTTCTTTCCAAGGATGTTGATGCAATATTCGTGGGAGCAGGTGTACTTGTAGGCCAATATACTTCCGGAGATATTAAAGTAATAGGTGCAACCAGCCCGGAACGACTTGACATCATGCCTGATGTGCCTACCTTTACAGAACAGGGGCATGATTTACTTGCCGGTGTGTGGTTTGGGGCTTTTGCTCCTAAAGATACTCCGGATGAAGTAATTAAAACCTTGGAAAAAACCTTTAAAGAAATTTATGATATGCCGGAAGTACAGGAGCAATGGAAAAAACTAAACCTGCAGCCATCCTTCTTGAATTCAGAAGAATTCTCTGAGCGGGTTAAACAGGATGCTGAAAAGACTTATAATATCTTAAAAGAATTAGGCAAAGCAAAATAATTCACGAGGAGGACCTTTTTAAGGTCCTCCCCACTGTAATTGCAAAAGAGGTGTTATGCATATGCGAGATCAGGACATCACAATGGGGATAGGTTTAGTACTGTTATCAGTGATGGGGGTTGGTTTTTCCATACAGCTTCCCAATGATGACTTTGGATTATCCCCAGGTTTTTATCCAACCTTTTTATTTGCCTGTTTAGGTGTTTGCGGACTTATTCTAGTTTGGCAGGGTTGGCGGAGGAGTGAGAAGGTTCCCTTACCCTCCTTTCTAAATAAGAGGCTTTTAACAATAATTGTACTTTTATTTAGTTATATCTTTTTACTGCAACTCATTCATTTTCGCGCTGCAACTTTTCTATTTGTTCTATTTACCATGTATTTTCTGGGTACCAGAAAACCTGTTTTACTGATATTGGTTCCTGCTTCCAGTACCTTTATTATTTATTGGTTATTTGTTTATGTTTTTAAGACTGCAATCGTGTAACAGGGGGATAAAAGATGCAGATTGACATGATACAGCAGCTTCAAGAGGCAATTATAAGGACAATTTCACCGGAAACTCTTCTTTGGATATTAATCGGCGTTTTCGTAGGAATAGTGTTTGGGGCGCTGCCGGGCTTGACAGCAACAACAGGTGTGGCGATATTTACTCCTTTGACCTTTTATATGTCTTTTGAAGTTTCTATGGCACTTTTATTGGGTCTTTTTTGTGGCGGATACTTTGCGGGGAGTATTCCGGCAATTTTGATTAAAACACCTGGTGCTCCGGGAAACGCTGCGACCATTATGGACGGTTATCCAATGGCGGCAAAGGGCAGAGCGGGAGAGGCCTTAGCCTTGTCAACCGTTTCATCAGTTTTTGGCGGCATTTTTTCCGCAGTTGCCTTAGTATTGTTTGCCCCTTTATTAGGGAATTTGGCAACAAAATTTGGTTCTGCAGAGTATTTTGCCATCGGAGTTTTAGGCTTGGTATGTGTGGCCAGTGTTTCCGGAAAATCTATCGTTAAAGGAATTGCCGCAGCAATTTTCGGCATGCTTCTAGGATCTATTGGCATGGACCCCATCAGTGGTGTACTGCGCTTTACCTTTGGAAACCCAAATTTGAGCGGAGGTATCGCCTTAGTTCCGGCGCTGATTGGTTTTTTTGCTATTACAGAGGTTCTGTTAAAGGTAGAGGATTTCTCTGATATCAATACGCAAAATATATTGAAGGTAAACAAGGTATTAACTAATTTAAAAGATTGTTTTAAATACAAGTGGCTGCTGGTAAAAAGCGCTGTAATCGGTACTCTGATTGGGGCATTACCCGGTACAGGACCCACTATTGCCTCATGGGTCAGCTATAACGAAGCAAAAAGAGGTTCAAAAAATGCTAAAGATTTTGGGACGGGAATTCCGGAAGGAATAATTGCCAGTGAGGCCTCGAATAACGCCGTAACCGGCGGGGCGATGATTCCCTTATTGACCTTGGGCATCCCTGGAGATACCGTAACAGCTATTTTATTAGGTGCCCTGATGGTACAGGGTATCACCCCAGGGCCGATGCTGATAGAACAGAATTACGGTTTGGTTGCCTCCATTTTAATCATCCTGATTATTGCCAATTTATTCATGTTAGGTTTAGGTTTATTAGCCAGTAAAATGTTTCCCTATTTGGTAAAAACCCCGCAGCCTATCTTAATTCCCCTGATCATAGTCCTATGTGTCGTGGGAGGATATGCCAACGGAAGCTCATATTTTGATGTTCAAATCTTAATGATTATGGGTATTGTTGGATTTATTCTGATGAAATATGGTTTTCCGGTGCCGCCAATTGTCTTGGGATTAGTTCTGGGCCCGATTATTGAACCCAATTTTAGAAGGGCTCTTATTTCCGCAGATATGAACCCGCTCATTTTTTTCCAAAGGCCCATTAGTCTTACGTTAATCATATTAACTGTGGCTATATTGTATTTTTTACTAAAATCCCCCAATAAATAGGCTGATATAAAAGCAATCCCTAAAAACCACAGAGGTTTGTTCTGTGGTTTTTAGGGCAGGGTAGATACAAATTTATAAATATTTATTTCTTTATAAATATATTAAGCTGCTGTACAATTAATAAATGTTGAAATTTAAATTGCTGCTTGTTTTAGGCAATGTTAATTTATTTTAACATAATTCAGACTTATTGAGGGGGTCTCTGTATGGAATTGACTGATCTTGAGCTGGTAAATATGACTTTAATGGGTGATAACAAAGCATACGATGAGTTGGTGAAAAAATACCAGACACAAGTATATCTGTATATTTGTAAGATTGGCTGCGATCCAGAGGATGCGAAGGGTGTGACCCAGGGAGTTTTTCTTAAAGCGTTCTTGTCATTAAATAAGTTAAAAAACCCCTCAAAAATAAGGTCCTGGCTGTATACAATCGCTACCAATAGATATCGCAACTGGGAGCGTAAAAATAAATATATCAGTGTTTCTATTGAAGATAATATAGACTACAAAGACGATATTACTCCCGAGGAAATGTATTTGAAAAAGGAAAATGTTAAAGAAATAAAGAATGTATTGGATAACCTGGAGGATAAATACAAAGAAGTCTTATTACTCCACTATTATCATAACTACAGTTATGTGCAAATTGCCCAAATAACCGGTTTAAATATTCGTACAGTGGAAACAAGAATATATCGGGGCAGACAATTAATAAGAAACCGGGCAGCGAAAATAGCATTATAATAATATTGTCATTCTTTTATTTGAAGTATTTAATTAATAAAATGTGTCTTATACAATAGATGCCTAAAAGATACCCAAAAGATATCTGGCTTAACGCCGGGTATCTTTTTTGGTCTATCAGAATTTATAAGTTTTGGGGACTAGGTAGGTTCTTTTGTTTGTCATTGCTATAAAAGCAACTTAAGCGCTATGTCATCCTGAAGGAGGAACGAGTGAAGGATCTAGATCCTTCGCTTAAGCTCAAGGATGACAGAATAATCTTAATTAAATTAGGGGGTTTGAAAAATGAAATCACTGGAATTTATGTTTGTTAATGCCAAGGATATTGAAAAAATGAACCTGACAAATGAAGAAATAATGAAGGCTGTGGAAGACAGCTTGTTAGCCCAGGGAAATGGTCAGGTAGTAATTGAACCAAGGGAGCATTTGATCCCCAATCCTGAATTCCAGGGACATTTCAACATATTAAGAGGTTATGTTGAACCTCTTAATGTAGCGGGGGTAAAGGTTGTCGGAGACTATGTAAATAATTATAAGATTGGCCTCCCCTCGGAGCTGGCTTTGGTGACACTTTATGATCCTCGGACAGGCATGCCTTTGGCGATTGTTGATTGTACAGAAATCACAAATATGCGTACCGGTGCCTTAACTGCCTTGGGTGCCAAATATCTGGCCAGGAAGGATTGCAAAGTATTAGGTCATCTGGGTTCTAGAGGAACTGCCTGGTGGAATGTTGTTTTGTTGGACAGTATTTTTGATTTTGAAGAGATCAGAGTTAACAGCAGAAGACCGGAATCTATGAATGATTTTGCCCAGAGGTTAAGCGACCATCTTGGTAAACCTGTTAAGGCTGTCGAAAACAGTGAAGAGTGCCTAAAGGGTGCGGATATTATGGTTGAAGCAACGAGACTGATCGAGCCTCAAGCTTTGTTAAAGACGGAATGGGTTACACCCGGAACCTTTGTGGTGCCTTATGGAACAATAAGTGCCGTGGAGTTTTCCCTAACCGATGTCATGGATAAAATGGTTGTTGACGATTGGGGTCAATGTAAAGGCGGTAAATTTGGCAGCCTGCGCCGTCATGTAGATGCGGGTAAATTATCCGCGGAAACCCTCCATGCCGAACTGGGTGAAATCGTCTCAGGGAAAAAAGTGGGACGGGAAAATGATGAAGAGAGAATCCTCTTCTGGCACAGGGGGTTATCCTTGAATGATATTGCCCTTGGTCATTTAATCTGGGAGAAGGCGAAAAACCTTGGGTTAGGGACCATGATTGAATATCGTTAAGTCATGATTTCATCACACCTGTTTGATATGTTAAGGGAGGTCGAAAGTAATGACAAGTAACTATGACATCGGACAAGCAATGACCATAAAAATAGATGCAGATCTGCCGGAAATGTCTGAATTTGCCGCAGGTATCAGAAGGGCGCCCGACAGAGGGTTTAAGCTGACAGCAGCTCAGACCCAAACAGCTTTGAAAAATGCCCTGCGTTATGTACCGGAAGAGCTTCATGAGCAGCTGGCCCCGGAATTTTTAAATGAATTGGTAACTTACGGGAGAATTTATGCTTATAGATTTCGTCCCGCGGGGAGAATTTTTGGTAAGTCTATAGATGAGTATTCAGGGAAATGTATGGAAGGTAAAGCCTTCCAGGTGATGATTGATAATAATCTGGATTTTAATGTAGCCCTTTACCCTTATGAGCTTGTTACCTATGGAGAAACAGGGAGTGTATGTCAAAACTGGCTCCAGTATAGATTAATAAAAAAATATTTGGCAGTAATGACCCAGGATCAAACCTTGGTTATAGAATCGGGGCACCCTCTGGGACTCTTCCCCTCCAAGCCTGAAGCCCCAAGGGTAATTATTACTAATGCCCTGATGGTTGGTATGTTTGATAACCAGGAAGACTGGGAAACTGCAGAACAGATGGGTGTGGCCAATTATGGGCAGATGACTGCCGGAGGATGGATGTATATAGGCCCTCAGGGTATTGTTCATGGAACCTACAATACCCTGCTTATTGCAGGCAGAAAAATTCTGGGTATCCCCTCGGATGGAGATTTAAGGGGTTGCTTGTTTATTTCTTCAGGCTTGGGCGGTATGAGCGGTGCTCAACCCAAGGCCGTGGAAATAGCAAATGGTGTGGGTATAATCGCGGAAACAGATTATTCCAGAATTAAGACCAGACATGATCAAGGCTGGGTAAGCAAGGTTTCCTCAGATTTGAGGGAAGTATTTAAGATCGCCGCTGAGTATCAGGAAAAGAAAGAACCGGTTTCTATTGCTTATTATGGAAATATAGTTGATTTGCTGGAGTATGCTGTCGAAAACAATATTAAAGTGGATTTGCTGTCTGACCAAACCTCCTGTCATGTGCAGTATGACGGCGGCTATTGCCCTCAGGGAGTAACCTTTGAGGAAAGAACAGAGCTTTTGGCCAAGGATAGAAAAAAATTCCGGGAGCTTGTGGACAAAAGCTTACAAAGACAATTTGCCTTAATCAAAATTTTGGCGTATAGGGGCACATATTTCTTTGATTATGGCAATGCCTTTATGAAAGCCGTTTATGATGCCGGGGTAAAGGAAATCTCCAAAAACGGTATTGATGAAAAAGATGGATTTATTTTCCCCTCCTATGTTGAGGACATTATGGGACCGGAGCTGTTTGATTTTGGCTATGGTCCCTTCAGATGGGTTTGTTTAAGCGGCAATAATGAGGATTTAATTAAAACAGACCAGGCAGCTATGGATTGTATTGATCACAACAGGAGATTTCAGGATCGGGATAATTATAATTGGATTAAAGATGCAGCCAAAAATCAACTGGTTGTGGGCACACAAGCCAGAATCCTGTATCAGGATGCCGAAGGAAGAGTAAAAATCGCCCTTAAATTTAATGAGATGGTACGAAATGGGGAAATAGGCCCCGTGATGTTAGGCAGGGACCATCATGATGTCAGCGGCACTGATTCCCCCTTCCGGGAGACAGCTAATATCAAGGACGGCAGTAATGTCATGGCGGATATGGCAGTCCAGTGCTTTGCCGGTAATGGGGCAAGAGGTATGAGTTTAATAGCTCTGCATAATGGAGGCGGCGTTGGGATTGGAAAAGCCATCAACGGCGGCTTTGGCTTGGTTCTTGATGGTTCGGCCAGGGTGGACAGTATTATTAAATCGGCGATGCTGTGGGATGTGATGGGGGGAGTTGCCCGTCGGTCCTGGGCCAGAAATAGTAATTCCATAGAAACAAGTATTAATTTTAATAAAAATTATACGGGAACCGGCCACATTACCATACCCTATATACCGAATGGAGAGTTGATTGATCAACTGGTTGCTGGGGTTTTTAACAAATAATTTTAAATGTAAAAAAGAGTATATCCTTAATGAAGGAAAGCAATTGCAGGAGGAAATACTTAAAGCAGTGCATGATAAATTAGGCTGTTAATCGGGGTTTAATGAAAGCGAGGATAAAGAAATGTCACAACTTATTGAATGCATTCCTAACTTCAGTGAAGGACGGCGAACTGAAGTTATTGAGGCGATAGCAGAAACGATTAAATCTGTTCCCAATGTGATCTTATTGGATTATTCTTCGGATTACAGCCATAATAGAAGTGTTTTTACTTTTGTAGGTAAACCTGAGTCCGTAATTGAGGCTGCTTTCTTATCTGCGAAAAAAGCGTCTGAGCTCATCGATATGAACGTTCATACAGGGGAGCACCCCCGTATGGGCGCCGTTGATGTCATCCCCTTTGTTCCGATAAAATATGTAACAATGGATGAGTGTATTAATTTTTCCAAGCAATTAGGAGAAAGGCTTGCTTCAGAGCTTTCTATTCCGGTGTTTTTATATGAGGAAGCTGCGGTGAGTGCTGAAAGAATAAATTTGGCCAATATCCGCAAGGGGCAATTTGAAGGGATGAAAGAAAAAATCAAAGACGCTGATCGGAGGCCTGATTTTGGGGCACAAGAAGTCCATCCCACGGCAGGTGTCACCGCAGTAGGGGCAAGAATGCCTCTGGTGGCGTACAATGTGAATTTAAATACAGCAGATCTAAATATATCCAAACAAATTGCCAAGACAATCCGGGAAAGCAACGGTGGTCTTAAGTATGTCAAATCCATCGGGGTAATGCTGGAGGACCGGAACATAGCTCAGGTTTCCATAAATATGACCAACTATGAAGTTACACCTTTATACCGGGTTTTTGAACTTATTAAAATAGAGGCACAAAGGTATGGGGTTAATGTCATAGGCAGTGAAATTATTGGTCTTACGCCGATGAATGCTCTGATAGACTCCGCAAAATACTATTTACAGCTGGAAGAATTTAATGAGAAAAAACAGGTTTTGGAAAACTGCTTGTTAAGCAGCTAAAGATGGTTTTAATGCTTGAAAGTAGGTGCAGCAAATGAACAAAAAACCGGATTTACTCATTAAGAATATTGGTTTACTGGCCACACCCCAAGGTAATCGCAGCTTAGCCGGTACCGACCAGAGGCAAATTAAGTACATTAAAAATGCCTATATTTTAGTTTCCGGACAAGATATTGTAGAGCTTGGGGAAGATCATGAATTACCCAGTCAAAACATTTCAGCGGATAATATTACCATCATAGATGCCCAAGGTTTGCTGGTGACACCGGGTTTGGTTGATGCCCATACCCATCTTGTTTTTTCCGGCTGGAGGCAGAAGGAGTTAGCATTAAAGCTTCAGGGTGTTCCGTATCTGGAAATATTAAAAATGGGTGGAGGTATTCTAAATACTGTCCGGCATACCCGGGAAGCAGACTTGGCTGAATTAATCAAGAATGGTGAAGTAAAGATTAGAAGGATGTTAGCGCACGGCACAACCACATGCGAGGCAAAAAGTGGTTATGGGCTTAATTTCGCAGATGAAATTAAATCTTTAAAAGCCGCCGTGGAACTAAACAAACTAGGTATTATTGATATTGTTTCCACATTTCTCGCGGCGCATGCCATACCTGAGGAATACAAGAATAACAAGGAAGAGTATATCAGGCTTATCATGGAAGAGATGATCCCTGTGGTAAGCGAAAACAGACTGGCTGAGTTTTGTGATGTTTTTTGTGAAGAAGGGGTATTCAGTCTGGAGGAATCAAGATTAATATTGGAATGCGGCAGAAAATATGGCCTGATGCCCAAAATGCATGCTGATGAGATAAACCCTTTAAATGGGGCAGGCTTGGCAGCTGAATTGGAAGCTATTTCCGCTGATCATCTGATCCAGGCCACAGATGCCGGTATAGATGAAATGGCGAAGAAGGGTACCATTGCCGTATTATTGCCCGGGACATCATTTTACCTGGGGGAAAATTTCGCTAGAGCGAGAACCATGATTGATAAAGGTATTCCGGTGGCTGTGGCCAGTGATTTTAACCCGGGCTCCAATCCCAATGAATCACTGCAATTACCGATGAATATCGCCTGTCTAAAGTATAAAATGCTGCCTGGGGAGGTACTTACCGCAGTTACTTTAAATGCTGCGGCAGCTATTAATAGAGCAGCTGCCATAGGCAGCATAGAGGTGGGTAAAAAGGCCGATATTGTGATTTGGGATGCCCCTGATTTAGCTTATATATTCTATCGTTATGGGACAAATCAGGTTAAGATGGTTATTAAAAATGGAAAGCTTGTTGGGCAAGGCAACTAATGGTGTTACAATCCGACAGCTGGTAAGAGTGATAGGGGTAAGCAAGTATCTGGTTGAAAAAGCATATTCTTCTCCACCTAATCTGCCAATAACATCTGCACATCTAATTTCTTCTACCAGTACTTTTGCAAGATGCTGAAGCACCTTATCTCCATTTATATGACCATATGTATCATTTATAGTTTTAAACCTATCTATATCTATTATAAGTATTGATATAAGCTGAGTTGAAGCAGCATCAGTGTTATTTATTATTCGATCAAAGGCAATTTAAGCCCGTTTCTATATTAATAGCCCTGTAAGTCCATCACTATAAGCTTTGGCTTTCAAGTATTGTTCATGATTTTTCTTCTCTGTAGTATCATTAATTATAATAACAGAACCAATTTTGTCTTGGCCATCTATAAGCAATGGAGATACAGAGATTGAAGGAGCAACTGACGTCTCTTGAAAGAGAAACTACTCAACAAAGGAATGAATTACAACAGAATAACGAATATGTAAACAAATTGAGAACTGAACTTAAATTATTAAATAGACAATTGAACGATAAAAATAGAGAGCTAGTAGCTATAAAGATTGAAAATGAGCAGCTAAAGAAATCTTATTGGTATAAGTTATCAAAAATATTTAAACGATAAATGTTCACTTGAACACCCAAAAAGATTTTAGATTAAGTATTTAATGTTACATTAAACATTATCTAAATAGAGGATACATATGTTAAGGAAGAAAAATTCTGAGAAATTTAAAAGAATATTGTATTTGTTTTTTAAATTTCATTAACTACATGAAGTGTTCCATAATGGTGAAAAATTGAGATTGGTCTATTATGATAGCTGCCGCCCATGCCGCTGCGCAGCATCAGCAGAGGATGAAAATAAGAGTACTCTCTGGTCGGGCAGCTTCGCCACATCCGTGCAAGATTAGTTAATTCGTGCGAAGACAGTGTCTGCGTACCGCAGCATTCCGAGGCTCGTCCACTCGCCGATGCGGGAGCTACCTTCAGCGGATAAGTATTCTTTGGAGATTGCCGCTTCGGCGAAACTGTATCCTACGCCGGTAGGGATTCCTTAAGGGATCACGGCTTCGGCGATACTCTCCGCTGGAGACTATCGTACCGGACACTTTCGTGCCAAACCTCCGGGTAATACCTGATGTGAACCCGTGGCGACCTGTCCCCGCACCGTCTTGTGGGCTTTTACCACCTCTCCATGCAATGGGTTCGCTTCTGTGGACGAAACTGCCCTACTTGCGGGTCTGGGGATTCTTCTGCATGGCTTTGAAGTCTTTTAATTTTTAAGAGTAGACCCCCATGCCGCTGCAGCAGCACTATAATTAAGAATTTTGCCGAGCATGTAGGATGTTTTTGCTGAGCTTCCGAGTGTGTCAGAACAAGCCCCTTGATCATTGTTGAACAAGTTACTAACCTAAGCCCTCGGCATCAGCCGAGGGCTTAGGTTGTTGCTGGAATAGTCATTCATGTATGGCACTTGTGATTTGGGCACATTCAAGTCACAAGATTAAGTTACACTTATCAAGAGATGAATTTAGAAAAGGATTTAGAACTATGAATAATCGTCCGGTAAAAGTGAAAATAACAAACTATTAGATCAATGCAGATTCAATGCAGATAGTCGAAAAAAAGGCTAAAATAAACCCAAATAATAAGCATGTAATCGTCTGAAAGAAGGTTTGTCATGTTTCAAATATTGGTCGTCGAGGATAATAAAAGCCTGCTTATGTTAATGAAGGCCCGTTTGGAACAAGCGGGCTATAAAGTTTTGCAAGCTGAAAACGGTCAGAAAGCTCTCCAAATTCTTGAAGAGCATCATGTGGATTTAATGATTAGTGATATAATGATGCCCCTTATGGATGGTTTTGAACTTATTGAAAGCCTTAGGGAAGCCAATTTTAACCTGCCTATTTTAATGGTGACAGCTAAGGAAGGGTTTGAGGACAAAGAAAAAGGTTTCAGATTGGGTACAGATGATTATATGGTCAAACCCATCGATATGAACGAGATGATTTTGAGGGTAGCGGCTCTGTTGCGGCGGGCTAAAATTAACAATGAACATAAGATAGTTATCGGTGAACTCATCCTGGACTATGACAATTTAAGCATCAATGGGCCGGATCTTCAGATTGAATTGCCCAAAAAAGAATTTCTGCTGCTTTTCAAATTGTTAAGCTATCCAAAGCGAATTTTTACAAGGCAGCAGCTTATGTCGGAAATCTGGGGGCTGGATACGGATATAGATGAACGAACGGTGGACAGCCACATTAAAAAGCTTCGTAAAAAGTTCGAGGACAGACCGGAGTTTAAAATCGTCACAATTCGGGGACTTGGTTATAAGGCGGAAAAGATCCATGATTAAAACACTGTCAAATTCAATTCGCGCCAAAGGAACCTTGATTGCCATTGGAATCTTGTTTTTCTCCTGTTTGGTTTCCTTTGCTCTGATGACGCTACTTTTCTTAGTGCTCTTCCATGGCGACCTGAGTATCAGCGAAGCCCACTCGGTTTTTGGCCGGTTCATGTTCGTAACCCTGATTTTATGTGTGGCCTTAGGTGGCTCATTATTATACTTTGCCATTCGGAAAATTTCCGACCCTATTATTCGGATCAGCAATGCAGCTAAAGAAGTTGCTAAGGGGGATTTTTCGATAAAGATGGATTATAAGAGCAATGATGAGCTAGGTATTTTGGTTCAAAATTTTAACTTGATGACCACAGAACTCGGTAATATGGAGTATCTCCGGAAAGATTTTATTAGCAGCGTATCCCATGAGTTCAAAACCCCTCTTGCCTCTATTCAAGGCTTTGCTGAAATGCTTCAGGATAAGGATTTATCGGAAGACGATTTTCAAGCTTACACAACCATTATCATTGAGGAGACAAAGAGATTAAGCCATTTAAGTTCCAATATGCTGCGCCTTTCGAAACTGGACCATCAATTTATTCCTGAGAGAACAAAATCCTTTTCCTTAGATGAGCAGATTCGGCGGACAATTGTCCTTTTGGAGGAAAAATGGTCTAAGAAAAATTTAGAACTCAACATAGATCTTGATGAAATAGTTTACACAGGTGATGAAGACCTGATCCAACAGATCTGGTTGAACTTGATCGAGAATGCTGTTAAATTCTCTGCAGAATCGGGAACTATTTTTATTCAGGCGAAAAAAACTCCCGACATGGTCGTTGCGGAGATTAAGGACCAAGGGGTTGGGATATCCAACATCGATCAAGGACGAATCTTTGAAAAGTTTTTTCAAGGGGATAAATCCCATTCCAAAGAGGGCAGCGGTCTTGGTTTAGCCATTGTAAAAAAGATCGTGGAAATTTATGACGGAGACATAAGCTTCACAAGTGAAATAGGCCAAGGGACAACCTTTGTCGTCAAATTGCCCTTAAAGAAGCGGGAGTCTTAAAGGATTAAGATGAGGTCACATTGAGGACATATTTTTAAGGTAAAAAGAGGAGAGCAAACTAATAAAGGAAAGGATTGAATGGTATGAAACGAAAAATTTCCATCTTAGCTTCATTAGCGCTTGTGTTGGCACTTATTACCTTTGTTAAACCGGTGCAAACCTTAGCGCTGGATACTCTATCGATTTTCCGCGTAAACAATGTGAAAACCCTTGAAATTACCATTGCGGACCTGCAAGAAGGTATGCAAACACTTTCTAATCTGAAAGAAGCTTTCAAAGGAAAGACATTTGAACACAACTCTCTGATTAACGTTGTTTCAAAATCACAGCATCAAGTAACAAAACTGAACGCGGCTGAAGAGTTTGAGGCTTTCAAACTTCGTTTGCCGCGTGAATTGGCAGATCAAACCCCTGAGATCACAGCGCTGGATTCGGGTAAAATGACCTTCACGCTAAATGTGGATGCCGGCAATCAACTGCTGAAAGCGGTTAATAGCCCGAAACTCCTTTCCAATAATCTGCAAAATGTCGAAATGTCCGTGGTATCTTCGGCGGCTGCCTTCGCAAACTATGGGGATGTGCTATTCGTAGCAACTCAGAAATCCTACTTAGATGCGCCCCAGGCTGCAAAAAGTGAATTGCGGGATGTCATGTTGGATATGCCGTTAATTCCTGTGAATCTGCGCCAACAACTTGCCGAAATCGATGAGGATAGTTCGGATATCTATCTTCCTGTCCTGGTTGGTTTTGGAAGAGAAGTGGATTTGGGCGGGAAAAATGGTTACATTTACACATTGTCTGA
Source organism: Desulfosporosinus youngiae DSM 17734 (assembly GCF_000244895.1). Classification (NCBI taxonomy): domain Bacteria; kingdom Bacillati; phylum Bacillota; class Clostridia; order Eubacteriales; family Desulfitobacteriaceae; genus Desulfosporosinus; species Desulfosporosinus youngiae. The sequence continues at coordinate 4,146,083 of NZ_CM001441.1, read as the reverse complement.
TTTGAAAGGACTTACTGAAACTATTCCCCAGGATATGATAGCCCCGGGATCGCATAGTCAGGCTCTGAAAGGCTTACAAGATAAGTCCCAGGTCGGGATGGATGAAATGAGCCAAAAACTGATGAGCAAATATGGTGAAGAAAAATTGGCTGCTCTGAAAGAAGCACATAAGATGGCCATGGAAAAAATGCCTGATCTGGAGAACGCTTCAGTGCTGATTTGGACTAAAGATGGCAATTTGTATAGTTTAATTGGTAATAAGACGGATGCCGAGCTGGTGAAAATCGCCGGGAGTGTTCGTTAATGATTATCGAGACACATGCTTTGACTAAAACCTATGGCAATAAAACGGCATGTGACAATATCAACCTTGCAGTAGATGCCGGGCAAGTCTATGGATTCCTGGGCCGTAACGGCGCCGGGAAAAGTACTTGTATTAAGATGTTAACCGGTCTTGTGTTTCCCACATCCGGAAGCGGCACTGTATTAGGCAGGCCCCTTGGGGATGTTTCCGCGAGAGAAAAGATGGGTTACCTCCCTGAACTCTTTCGATACCAGGATTGGATGACAGGGTTGGATCTGCTCAATTTCCACGCTCAATTAATCAGATTGAAAAATAAAAAGGATCAAATTGCCAGAGTCTTGAAGCTGGTAGGTCTTGAAGGGCAAGAAAAATACAAAGTGGGTTCGTATAGTAAAGGAATGCAGCAACGCATCGGGTTAGCCTGTGCGCTGCTGCCTGATCCACAACTGGTTTTCCTGGATGAACCGACATCTGCTCTGGATCCAATTGGCCGTAAAGATGTCAGAGACATTATCGTAGCTTTAAAAAATGAAGGAGCAACTGTCTTTCTAAACAGTCATCTTTTAAGTGAAGTAGAAGCAGTTTGCGACAGTGTTACGTTTATTCATAAAGGGACCGTTGTCAGATCCGCACGGATGGATGAGCTGCTCATGAATAAGATTTCCTTAACTATTCGGGCCAAGGGCATAAGCGACGATTTGTTGTCAGGGATAAATAATCAGCATGAATCCTTGCAAATACTAGCTGATGGCAGTCTAACCGTTTCTTTAACCGATTACGAGGAGATTCCTGCTCTGGCAGCGGCACTTATTGCAAATGGTGCGACACTTTATGAGTTAACACCCCATCGGGAGACGCTTGAAACGGTGTTTATGCAGATCGTGGGGGAGGAGGGAGCACCATCGCTGCCATATTAATCACAACCCTTAAGGAAGCCATTCGTAAAAAAACCTTTATCGTAATGGGTGTTGTCACCTTTTTGTACTTGGTATTCTGGACCTTAATGCTCAATTATTTTCCCAACTCATCCGTGACTCATGGAATGGGAAATCAATTCAGACCCTTTGCGATCCAAATGGTTACCAAAATGGGGTTTCAATTTTCTGCTATGTTAATAGCTTTGCTGACGATTATGCTTGGATCGGGTGCCATTGCCTCGGAACTGGAGTCCGGATTAATTCAAGGGATTCTCTCTCGTCCGATTCACCGCTATCAGTATATTCTTGGCAAACTCGGCGGACTGATGATTTTAGCCTGTACGTACGCGACGCTGCTTTTCTCATTAATTCTGGTCATCGGAGCCTTATTTGGGTTGAGCACCATAACCAGTCTGACGTTCTCTCAAATCCTTACAGGATGGCTGCTCTATCTTTTGCTGCCGGTCGCAGTCCTTTGCCTGACATTGTTTGGATCTGTGTCTTTAAAAGCAGTATCCAATGGAATCTTAATGATCTTTATATACATTTTAGGGAATGTTGGCGGAATGGTCGAGATGATCGGACAGTACGTGAATAATAACTCGGTGATTGGGACAGGAATTTTTATTAGCCTGGTTTCCCCTTTCCAAACGATTTATAGCACGATGGAACGGGTCATGGTTCCTAATTCTCAACTTGCGGCAAGTGCAATGTCAGCAGCCAGTTTATCCGGCAGCGGCAAACCGGCAAGTGTCTGGATGTTTGTATACATTGCTGTCTACATGCTCGGATTTGTGATGTTAGCGATCCGGAAATTTTCGAATAAAGATATCACTTAGAACAGGTCTATAAATTAAATAGCCAGACAAAAAAGCTAACTATCTCTTTACGTCTGCAAAAATATAACTCTTTGCTTGATTATAGAAGCAAAGAGTTATATTTTAATAGGGGTACAACTGAAGGATAGAAGGGTTTAATGATGTTAACAAAACAGTTTTTAGTCATTGCATCAATCGTAGTGTCATTGTTAATGGTTGTTGTCGTCAATTTAGTACGGCTGAGAAACACAAAAAAACCGGCAGCCGCCAGAACGATCATTTTGCCGCCGCTTTTCATGGCTACCGGCGCGGGTATGTTTATCCTGCCAATGTTTAGACCAACATTACTTGAACTAATAAGTTCCGTTGTCATGGGAATGCTTTTCTCGATCATTTTAATTAAAACGTCTAAATTTGAAATTCGTGACAACCAGATCTATCTCCAAAGATCAAAGCTGTTTTTAGCAGCCTTGATAGGCTTAGTCGCTTTAAGAATGACCGGAAAGATTGTCCTTGCGGAGACCATCAATATTGATCCCGCGCAAATGAGTGGTATTTTCTTTATCCTTGCCTTTAGCATGATCCTGCCGTGGCGCATTAGCATGTTTATGGAGTTCAGAAAATTAAAGAGACAACTGGATAATAAGTAATCTTGGGTTTATCAAAATATCAATCCCTTATTAACAAGAGCATCTAATACTTTGATATCTGTAGGAAAGGCAAGCACTATATTTTGTGCTTTAATCTCTGCACTTGAAAAGAAATCTAATGCTTCGATATCATCTCCGGGAGCTATATCCCCTTGGTAGGCTTCCGCTAAAAACCATATTCCGACAGTATGCTGAGCCGGATTATGGAAATTTGAATGTATGTCAAATACCGTACCTAATTTAATCTCCAGATTGGTTTCTTCTTTGATTTCCCGAATCAAGGCTTCTCTGGCATCCTCGTAATACTCCACATATCCGCAGGGAATACACCACATATCCCGATAGCTTGAATTTCTTCTCCCCAAAAGTATCTTTTTGTCACGGATAATGATCGCAGCAACTCCTACAGCAGGATTCTGATAGAATACTCTATTGCAAGTCAGACATTTCGGTCTGCTGAGGGAAAGCGTCTCTTTTGCGGATAGCTTTCCGCCGCAATGGGGGCAAAATTTGTACCGCATGTTGGCTTCAAAGCTCCTTAACTCTTCTGAATTCAGTTTTTCCACCTGCCTTTTAACCAATCTAATTCTTTATCCACTAAGATATCAATTGAACGTTGTAATTTCAATTTAAATTTGGCCTGCTTAACATTGAGGCAGGTCAGTATCCAAGCAACTTATGCCCGGCGAGAAATCCCTTGACTTTACTGACATATTCCTCCTTATTGGTAAGATAAGACATTGCATGCTCCGCACCAGAAGAGATATATAGTTCTTTCGGGCCTTTTTTGCTTAAGTATAATTCTAATGACATAGAGGCTGGTATGAAGGTATCATTACTGCCATGGATAAACATTATGGGGGTTTCAATATCGCTGATTACAGTGATTGGGGATACTGCATGAAGTGAAAAGTTTGACTTAGTTAAGGCAATAATATTTGCATAAAATAAGATAAATGCTCCGGAAAGCCGGAAACTGGGCCGTAAATTACCTGTGAGTTTAATATTCATTAAATCCCATAAATCTGAATAGGGGCAATCTACTACGTAAAAATCGACAGACCTTCTTGTTTGATCCAACTCTGCTTGAAGCAGGGCAGTAACAGCCCCTAAAGATTCTCCGTGCACGCCTATAATCCCATTTGGGTTAACCAATTTGACCCAATTTACTACGTTGTTGAGGTCGGTCTTTTCAAAAAAACCAAGAGTTATGTCTTTCCCTCCGCTATGGCCATGCTTTCGTGAATCATAGGCTAAAACATTAAAGCCCATGTCAATATACATATCTGAATATTTCATGGCTTCCCACCGGTCAGCACCTATGCCATGAACTAAAATTACAGTGTTATTGGTCGGTTCAGGATTTAATATATATGTACCGGAAAGCTGATAATCAAAATCTGATTCAATCCACAATTTATTGGACTGCAATTGGGTAAATCTCTCATAATTGAAGCTGGTTTTATAATACTCAAGCCCTGTAGTTGCCGGATTTATATTTAGCATGCAGACTTTCTGGTAATATTGATTACCGATATTGATTCCAACAATATTTGTAATAATTACAAGAGCAGTAAGAATTACAATCCCCGCTTTATAGCTAGTCTTCATATAATCATCTCACTATTTTATCTAGGTCACTCAATAGCGGCACCAAGTATTTTTGAAGTTTGATATTGTTACAGTTCTTTAATTGTATTTCCTTATGGTGATCTATTATATTCAAAGAGCCTTGATATTGAGATTATCCAGGGTCCGATTCTAATTCCTGATCATTCTGTTAAGGTAGTGTTTGCTATTTAAACCTTTTCTATAAATAATAATGAAAGGACAATGGTATAAATTGTCGTGTTAGAAATTTGCCTTTTGCAGAAACTAAATTCAGATTTTAGAGTAAAGGAGATTAAAACATGGCAACCTTAGGTAAAAGCAGAAATACGAATTTCTTGCCATTGGGAAATACTCCCAAACCAGGTATAATAACACCTAAAACAAAAGTGATTGCGAAAAAGACGGATATACCTACTAATGAAAATACAGATCCTACTCATGGTTAAGGGTTCATTAAATGCATCACCCCACCGACACATTGTCAGTGGGGTGATTTTTTGTGTGGCTATTTCAGATAGTCTGCTTATAACCGGAGCAATCCATTCGCTTGCCTGCCCAACTCCTTTACCCTACTCTTTTGTCTACTTGCTATTCAGCGTATGGCTTTTATCAGAAAACGTCCGCCGAAGGGCTCCCAACTCAAAATTAATGATTAATATAGCCAGAATTGTTATTATCCCGCCGATAAGCTGGATGGGCAAAACAGTTTCTTTCAGTATCAGGTAACCGCTGAGGACCCCAACGACGGGAATCAGATTTAAGTAAATGGTCGTCAATGCCACATCCAAACGCTTCAAGGCGTAGTTATATAATAAATAGGCTATACACGAACAAAAAATTGCCTGAAACAAAATATTGACGAAAGCTATAAGAGAAAACAATGCCCATTCTTTATACTCGATGAGTGATAAAGGGATAAAACACAGGGTTCCAAAGATGGTTTGGTAAGTCGTTAAAAAAAACCCTGAATATTTTTCTTGAAGCGTCCTGTTAATCAACGTGAAAAATGCCCATGACAGCATGGCAGCAATCATCAAAATATTTCCGACAAAATGAGCGGAATTCAGTTCAACCTTACCATTGGCAGTAACGGCAAGGTAAGAGCCCACTAGAGCTATGGTAACCCCCGCCAGCTTTATCAAGGATATCCTGCCATGAAAGAACAGTACATCCAAAGTGATTGTAATAATTGGAACGACCGAAACGATCAGGACAGCATTGGTTGCTGTGGTGAGTTTGACTCCGATGTTTTCAAAAATGAAGTAAATGGTGATGCCAAAAATTCCGCCTAAAAACATTTTCGGCAGATCAGACTTATCCAGCTTCGTCTGAGGTTCAACTCTGCGGATCATTATCCCGAGTATTAAGGAGGCTATGGCAAAACGAATAAGTGCCATGGTAATAGGGGGAATTTCAGCAACTGTTACCTTAATGCTGACATAAGATATTCCCCAAATTATTATGACAGCAACCATTGCTATATTGGCCTTTAAAATATCCTTCATCATAATTCCTCTTTTCTATGGGCTGCAACTGAATCGACAAAATCCATTATACTATATATTGCTATCTAGTTGCTGAATTTTAAGTAATTTTCAACAAAAAGCTAATCTTAACTTAGGTTTCATCTGCGGAATAGGACAAGAAAAGGCCCTTCAAAACGATGTTTGAAGGGCCTGAAAACGCCATTATGAGCTGCCGCAGATAAATGGCAAAAACTCTAGTGTTATAGGTAAATAAACAATTAGCAAAAGCGCCGTAAATGGCAATCGGATATAGGAATATTGACACTTGAACCAGCAAAAAGGGAAAAGGAGGGAAAGTTGCCCAAAAGAAAAGACAAACAAAAGAATGTTGTCTTTTGTTTGTCTTTTTAACTTAAAAATGATAAGGTATACAGTGAACTATGTAAAATATCCATATAACTACAACTATATCATATCATAAATTCAGTTACATGTCAACCTTTTTGTAAAATTCTTTTGGGGGTGCCGCTATTGTCTTTTGAAATAATGACTCTATCCTCAGGACTAATCCAAAAACAAGCGGTGGCAGAACTTGAAAAATGTAATGAATTTACCGCTCAATTCGGATTGACATTATCTAATTACGATGCTGTTGAATTAGTTGAAACTCGTACTCTGGCCTTGAAAAACAATGGGCGAATCGAATTCGGAGGAGGAGTCATAGAAAAAATAATCCGGGAATTTTATAACTCTCCTTATCTTTCGATGCACAATTATGCAGAATCCCTCCATGACTTGACCGATATGTTTTATTTTTACAAAAACGAAACTCTTGAGCTCATGAGTGACGACGATCTTATAAAATTTATGAAAAGAAAGTTTGATGGTATATGTAAGGGCTCCCTGGAACTGCTTTCGGGACGTGAGCTTGCAAAAATGGCACGGAACGTACGATTCGGGTACGATCCTGAACACTCGGAGGATTGTACGTCTGAGGAGAACCATGAGGAGGATAATGATGCTGAATATTGAAAAACGACAAATCATTAACCCTAACAATTTAAGCGGTGAATTCTATTTTACTTCAATTCTGGCAGAAGTCTATGCCAACCAGCTCATGAGCAATTCCGAAATTGAAACTATTCAAATGCAGTGCTTAAAATTTCTGGCCAATAAAGTTGAAAGGTACAACTGTGGCGATAGTAGTTCAATCAAAGTGGAAACCGCCGAAAGTATTATGAAATCCAACCTCTATACAATAGGTATTTATCTAAAATCCTTCCCCGATGCCGACAGCGCAGTCAAGGCACTTAAATCAGCCGGCATTCCGGAAATGTATCAAAAAGGAAGAGCTTTAATCAATGCCAAAATACATTCTTCTAAGCATATTTATGAACAAGTTAAAGGTAATAAAATAATGACCTTAAACTATACCTATAACCAGACACTTGATGATACGGGCATTGGCAGTTTTTTTATGTCCTACGATCCCGATTATGCAGCTCATGAAGTAGCGGCGTCCTTTGACTACCAGCTTTGTAATCCAATAACAGATTTAACCGGAATCGAGTATATTCAAAAATACCTCGACAACTTACTTCTCGAAAATCGATTTTGCAGCTATTTTGACCCGGAAAAGATTCACCATCTGCTTAGCGGATATGATGAGGGATACCAGGACTTGTTAATTAATATTTTTGAACAAGTGATGACGGCGGCAATCGGATGTATTCTTACAAACCGCAAGGTTGTAGAATTAGCCCTTTCCAAAGAAGAAGTCCAAGGTTTGAATTACAACCTTTTAAAGGATGACGATTCTTTACTTACTTTGAAGATTTGTCAGGCATCTGAAAAAGTGCTGAAAGAGTTAAAGGTTACAAGTCTTTTACTGAAAAACTACGTTGATCGAAGCTTGCCAAGAATCACAGCAACTATCCTTAATGCAGTCAGGACAAAAACTCTCAGTAAAACTTTCGTAGCTCCTGTTAATCCAGACCTTAAACCTAAAATACAGTTTATATCCGGAGAGAAAATGGATGATAAGGAATATCGCAAATTGATTGATGAATTGTTAATATGCCGGTATTCATCGGATAAGCTTGCCCTTATTAAAGAAAAGGTTCGATCCTTTGGAGATATGGAAGATATTCTTTTAGACGCTGAGTTAAGCGGAGAAGAAATTACCTCAGTTCTTAGTATCCTTGGGGATGTCGAGATCGCCGCACTGATCAGAAAGTATCCATTCAACTCAGAGATTGAAGCAGTCGATTTATCTGAACCTGAACGGGCCTTAAGGTCATATTTAAGACGTTATTTTCAGCTAGTCGGGTCAGAACAGCAGGAGCGGATTTTGGAAATTTCCAATCAGCTGCATCGTTTCTGATTAAGGTGCCGATTGAACAAAAGCATAATCATAACCTTCGACAGAAATGAGAGAAAAATATAGATAATCAACCAGTACATCGGGTAAATAATTAGGACATGGACCCGGTTATAGCAGCTTGATACTTGCCAATTATTATGATAGAATCCTCTCAACGATAAACTGAATAGTTCCTGGGGGTGCCGAAAAGGTCGGCTGAGATTAAGGACTGATGAATCCTTTGACCCTTTAACCTGATCTGGGTAATGCCAGCGTAGGGAAGGTGGACAGATAGCGTTAGCTTATAGAACACAGACCTGCACGGGTCTGTGTTTTTTAAATTAGAAAGGTGTGAATATCAGTGACTCAATTAGAAGCAGCCAAAAAAGGAATCGTCACGGAGCAGATGTCAAAAGCGGGTGAGTTAGAAGGGATCAGCGGGGAAGAACTCAGGCAGAAGATTGCCTCAGGTGAGGTGGTTTTGCCCTGCAACATAAATCATAAAAACATACGCCCAATTGCTGTTGGCAAAGGATTGTCAACAAAAGTCAATGCCAATATCGGAACTTCCGATGCTTACCCGGAATTAGCTAAGGAAATGACGAAACTAGACGTCGCGATTCAGGCCGGTGCCCATTCTATTATGGACTTAAGTACAGGGGGAGATATTGATCTGGTCAGGAAAAGCATTATCGAAGCCTGCCCGGTCATGGTTGGAACGGTTCCTTTATATCAAGTATTGGTGGATACTCAGAAGACAGGCAGGGGTTTAGTAGAAATGACGGCCGATGATATTTTCACCGGCATAGAAAAACACTGCCAGGATGGAGCGGATTTTATCACAGTTCATTGTGGGGTTACGATGGACGTGATCAACGAACTCAAAGAAAAGGGCCGGGTCATGGATATCGTTTCCCGGGGAGGTTCCTTTATCACGGCTTGGATGCTCCATCATCAGAAACAGAATCCGCTCTTTGAGCAATATGACCGGCTTTTGGAAATGGCCTTAAAGTATGATGTGACCTTAAGTTTGGGTGACGGGCTCAGGCCCGGTTGTCTGGCTGATGCCACGGATGCTCCGCAGATTAAGGAATTGATCACCTTGGGAGGGCTGGTAAAACGTGCCTGGGAGGCTGGAGTACAGGTTATGGTAGAAGGGCCCGGACATGTCCCTTTAAATCAGATAACCGCGAATATGCAGCTGGAAAAGACCCTTTGTCATAATGCACCTTTCTACGTTTTGGGACCCTTGGTTACCGATGTGGCCCCGGGATATGATCATATCACCTCAGCTATAGGGGGAGCTATTGCCGCTTCCAGCGGAGCAGATTTCCTGTGTTATGTTACACCGGCTGAACATTTGGGTTTGCCAACTGAAGAGGATGTTAAAGAGGGGGTTATCGCTGCCCGGATCGCAGCACATGCAGCAGACCTGGTTAAAGGGGTCAAAGGAGCGTGGGAGTGGGATCTCAAGATGGCAAAAGCCCGCAAAGCGCTTGATTGGAAAAAACAAATTGAGCTGTCGATTGATCCCGAAAAAGCCGCCAAAATGAGAAAGGATAAAAACGATGACGATCAGGAACGCTGCACCATGTGCGGAAAGTTCTGTGCCTATCAGTTGATAAGTGAGTATATGGGGACCAGTTTCACAGGCTGTTAGGTATCTTCGTATAAATTAAAAGGTGAAAGGGTGACCATTATGAATCATAAACTAATAGAATGCCTGAAAGCCGTTAGACAAACAACACCCCTTGTTCAGGCGATTACCAATTACGTGACAGTCAATGACTGTGCCAATATCCTGTTGGCAGCCGGGGCCTCCCCCGCTATGTGTGAAGCTTCCGATGAAGTTTTTGAATTTAGTCAGATGGTTAATGCTCTCTATCTCAATGTCGGCACCCTGACGAAAGAACAGGAAATGTCCATGTATCTTGCGGTTCGGGGAGCATCTCTTAAAGGGAATCCGATCATTCTGGACCCGGTAGCCTGCGGGGCGATTCCGCGTAAAAAAGAGACCATTGAGAGGCTGCATAAATTCGGTCAATTTACGGTAATCAAAGGGAATCTAGGTGAGATCAAAGCCCTGGCGGGAGTTGAGGCTAAAGTGAGAGGGGTCGACTCTCTGGACGAAGGAGAGGATGGTTTAGAGTCCTGTAAAAAACTGGCGCAGGAATACGGGTGTGTCGTGGCCGCAACGGGTAAAACAGACATCGTTACCAACGGTCAAAGAGCTTGCCTGATTGAAAACGGCACGGAAATACTGACCCGAATCACAGGTGCCGGCTGTATGGCCGGGGCTCTGGTTGCGGGATTCTGCGGGGCAAATAATGATGCTTTCCTATCAACGGCTGCGGCACTGCTTACCATGAGTATAGCCGGCGAATTGGCTCAGGAAGCACCGGGAGGGGATTTGCCCGGGACGTTCCGGGTACACCTGATTGACCAGATCAGCCTTATGGATGAGGAAGCTCTGAAACGGGGGCGGGTACAATGGCTGTAGACTATACCCTGTATTTAGTGACGGATCGTAAGCTGGTTGGTTCCAAGGATTTTTTAACATCTGTAAAAAGAGCACTGGAGGGAGGGGTAACCCTTATCCAGCTTCGGGAAAAGGATGCCGGCTCCAAGGAGTTTTACGAGCTTGGGCTGCAAGTCAAAAAAATCGCGGCAGAATTTGGAGTGCCGCTGATTATCAATGACCGGGTGGATCTGGCCCTTGTTCTTGATGCCGACGGTGTGCATATTGGCCAAAACGACTTGCCCATAGAGCATGTAAGACGCATGATCGGCAAAGATAAGCTGTTAGGGTATTCCGTTGCTAATCAGGAAGAGGCTGTCTACGGAGAAGCGATGGGAGCGGATTATTTGGGAGCAGGCCCGGTATTTCCTACCGGCAGCAAAAAGGATGCCTCGGAACCGATTGGTTTAGAGGGGCTGAAAACCATCAAGCAGTGTGTAAACATTCCGGTTGTAGGAATCGGCGGCATAGGGACAGCCAACCTGAGCCAGCTTAAAAGCATAGGCATTAATGGGATCTCGGTGATTTCAGCGATCCTAAGCGAAGAAGATCCATATTGTGCAGCAAGGGAACTGAAGAATTTATGGAAAGATCATTGAGGAGGGAAAACCATGAAAAATCTCTTAACGATTGCGGGCTCGGATTCCAGCGGAGGAGCAGGTATTCAGGCGGACCTCAAAACCTTTGCTGCTTTAGGGGTTTATGGGATGAGTGTTATTACAGCGGTTACGGCTCAAAACACCCAGGGTGTAGAACGGGTTGAGGAGATAAGCAGAGAGATGGTTAAAGCCCAAATTGATGCCGTCTTTAATGATATCCCCGTTGATGCCGTTAAGATTGGGATGGTATCTAATCCTGAGATCATTCAGCAAATCGCCTTATCTTTAAAGGACTGGAAGGCCATAAATATTGTGGTAGACCCAGTGATGGTTTCCAAAAGCGGTTATCATCTGCTGAAACCTGAAGCCATTGAAACACTGAAGAAGGAGCTCCTTCCTTTGGCCAGGGTGGTTACGCCCAATTTGCCAGAGGTGAAGGCTATGCTCGGTTGGGAAGTGACAGACGAAGAAAGGATGGAGTCAGCTGCCCAAGAAATCTTTTCCTTAGGCCTGGAAAGCGTTCTGATTAAAGGCGGGCATTTAGAAGGGGCAGCAAATGACCTTCTTTTCGATGGAAAAGATCTAACCTGGTTTAAGTCCCCGCGCCTCAATAAGAAAAATACCCATGGAACCGGATGTACCCTCTCCGCGGCTATCGCCGCACATTTAGCCTTGGGTTATGATTTAATGACAGCTGTCGAAAAATCAAAATCCTATCTTTCAGGAGCTATCGAGCATTCATTTCCCCTAGGCCATGGAGTAGGTCCGGTACACCATTTTTACCGCTTCTTTAAGGAGTTGTAAGCCTTTGAAAAATCCAGGGACCCCAGAGAAAGGGCAGCTTCGCCCACAGAAGCGAACCCATTGCATGGAGAGGCGTTAAAAGCCTACAAGCCGGTGCGGGAAGACGGAGCCACGGGTTCACATCAGGTATTACCCGGAGGTTTGGCGGAGTCCCGCACCGGCGAGTGGGCCAGCCTCGGAATGCTGCGGTAAGCGGATGTGGGCGAAGCTGCCCGACCTGGAAGAACTCTCTTTTTCATCCTCTGCTCCGCCAATTGAGCCACGCTAGCCTGATGATAATTCTGGTTAACGGCTTTCCGCCACGATTTATGTTTCTTAAGAGGAAATGAAGGGAAGACGGCGAATAATGTACACATAACATGGAATTTGTAGGTATAACTCGAAATTCCATCAATGCTTAAGTTTAAACAGAGATCCAGAGGCGGAGGCTTCTGCCTAAGGTAAATAAGGGAGACAGATGAATGAATAAGGAAGATATTGCCGGTATTCGCAGAGAATTAAAGATTAACAACTCAAAGTTAAACTTACAAGAAATTTGCAGCTATTATGTAAAGCAAGAAAGCAAAGACATTCTTTGTTCGGAAGAATTGTATTTCGATATGATGGATGAAGAAAAGAAAGAGTTATACTTAAAAAACTTCAAGAAGGTATTATCAGGAAAGATTGACTCTAAAATTTTTGAGTTAGAGTTCAAAGATAATAAACTAGGCGAAAATATAACTCAAAAACATCTGCTTCATACCTTGCAGACCAAGGATTTTAGAGATGCTACTCTAACAATCGTCAATAGAATTTTAGAAGAAACCTGCGAAGGTTATGATAAAGATTTTATGATCACCTTCGTAAGAGGAGAGGTTTATAAATCGGCCAGAAGGGAAAATAATGAGCTTGATGATGAAAAAGCCTATACCTTGGGATTTTTTATAGGGAGTATTTGTCCGATTATTATCCCTAAAAAGTCGCTCAAATTTGACTTTGAAGAAAGAGGATTCAAAACAAGTGTGCCGATGAATGTGACCATCAATACCGAGGCTCCTTATGAGGGTTTTATGTTTCCTGCCTTTAGTGAGGATGCAGCCGAGACCGATAAAGTTGTCTATTATACTCAAAAGGAGAACAAGCCCAATCCGTTGTTTGTGGAAAATATCCTTGATTGTGCCTTCAAGTCTACAGCGAAAGCTGACAAAGAGCGTTTTTTAGAAGTTGTTCGTGAGGTTGTAGGAGGAGAAATCGAGCCGGAAGTTGTTTCGAATATTTATGAGGAGCTTGGTCGCCGGCTTGACGCAGAAGCTGAAAGCGGAGAAGTCTCTCTGATCGGTTTGAACGATATAGAGAGAATTTTAGAGCATAGCGGTATTGACACCGGGGATAAGCTTAGAACCTCGTTTCTGGAAGTTATGGGAGCAGAAAACTACGAGTTCAAAGCTTCAAGCATTACCCCTAATTATGGCACGAAGTCGATAAAAATTGATAATAATACGGCAGCGATTACGATCGACCCTCAAGATATAAAAAATGTTAAGCAAGTAACTAAGGATGGTATAAGATACTTGATGATTCGGATTGATGATACGGCCACCCTTGATGGCTTTGACTTAGTAACTGAGGAACTATAACGGAATAAGGAGAGGATTAAGTGATTCTTAGCTTCAGATGGAGTTTGCCCAAGAGGAATACTTACTCCAGCTGAAGCTTAGAAGAACTTATCCAGGGACGTAGCAGCCGTTATCTCATCCTCACCGCTAAAGTTGTTCTGTCTAGTTTGCGGTTCGGCGAAAGCAACCTGCGCCGTTAAGCTTTTCTTTGGAGCAGGCGGCTTGGGCGAAACCCTCACCCGGGTTTCGTCACTGGATGCTTTCGTACTTATAGAAGATGGGAGTTTTACGGCTGGCAGTCATCGGATAAAATCAAAGATGTAAAAGTGGATATTTCGATGTCCGGCGGCAAAAGATAAATACTAGTTTGCAGATTATGGGTAATTGGAGGAACTAGTATGAAAACTGTGGAGCAAAGGCATTTTGAAAACCAACCTCAATCATTTTGGATGGCATCGACTTCCAGTCTAGGTTATCCATCCTTAAATGAGGATTTAAAGCTTGATGTGGCAATAGTCGGAGGCGGTATTACCGGTATATTATGTGCGTACCTGCTTAGTAAAAAAGGATTGAAAATTGCTGTTCTTGAAGCGGATCGTATTTTGCAAGGCACAACAGGGCATACCACGGCAAAGATTACCTCACAGCATGGGCTGATATATAGTAAAATCAAGAATCAATTAAGTGAGGAATTGGCAAAGCAATACGCGGAGGCCAATGAATCGGCGATTCGGATGATTAAGACGATAGCGGAAGAAACTAAAATTGAGTGTGATTTTCTTCCCCAGTCCGCGTATGTTTATACATTACAGGATAACTATGTTGATAAAATTCAAGACGAAGCCGATGTCGCCGCCGCTCTTGGCATAAAAGCCAGTTATCTGGAAGAAATACCTTTGCCCTACCCTATTAAAGCCGGGGTACGTTTTGAGGATCAGGCTCAATTTCATCCGCGCAAATTTTTACTGGCTCTTGCTGAGAAGATTACCCATGATGGGGTTCAGATTTTTGAACAAAGCAGGATTGTAGACATTGAAGAAGATGGCGGTTATGTATTAACTACCAATCAGGGAAAAAAGGTTATTGCTGAAAAGACGATCATTGCTTCCCATTATCCTTTCTACAACAAGCATGGATTATATTTTTCCAGACTATACCCGGAACGGTCCTATGTCCTGGCTATAAAGGCAAAGGAGAGTTATCCCGGCGGCATGTATATCACCGCAGAGGATCCTGGCCGGTCACTCCGCAGCCAATCATCTGATAAGGGAGAATTGATACTGGTAGGCGGTGAGCATCATAAAACAGGCCAGGGAGAGGATACAACCAAGCATTACGAAGCTTTATTAAAGTTTGCTGATGAAACCTTCAGCGTTGAAGATATTCCCTACAGATGGTCTACTCAAGATTGTATGACTCTGGATGGACTGCCTTATGCGGGGCATTTCACCTCAGATACTCCCAATTTATATATTGCAACCGGCTATGGCAAATGGGGAATGACTAATAGTATGGTTTCCTCAATGATATTAAGGGACCTGATCATTGAGGGAAAGAGTGCCTGGCAGGATGTTTACAACCCTTCACGAGAAACTATATTAGCTTCTGCCAAAAGCTTTATTGTTGAAAATCTGAATGTTGCAGAGGAACTGATCAAGGGCAAATTTTCTTCCCTTCCAAGCGATGCTGAAATCAGGCCGGGTGAAGGGAAAATAATTGAAGCCAATGGACAAAGATCCGGCGCCTACCGGGATGGACAAGGCACACTGCATGTGGTAGATACAACATGTACACATATGGGGTGTGAATTAAACTGGAATTCGGCTGAAAAATCATGGGATTGCCCTTGTCACGGCTCAAGGTTTTCTTGCGAAGGAGATGTAGTCGAGGGCCCCGCTCTAAGACCTTTAGACATACATAATAATGTAAATACTATAGAAAAACTCATTACGGATGATTTCTAGCGAGAATAAAGCAAAAAGGCCAGGGGATTGATCCAGGCCGATTACAAGAACTATCTCTCTCATTCAGGGAGGTAGTTCTTTCTGTGTTTAATTCTAAAGAACGGGAGTCCCATTTGCGATGTAAATTATAGATCTAGCAGGGATAAACAAAAAAGTAGAGAATATTTAGATAATACAAATAACCTGCTTAAAAAGACATTACTTAGTGGTGTTTTATTGATTTATACTAATGAAAGGGGGATGCGGGGTGGATCATTTCTCAGTAGATAGCATGATTGCACTGGATTTTCCCAAGGTTTCCGTTGAGAGGGAGATTTCTAAGGTTTACGAAGAATTTGGCCACACGTCAGCTTATGTTTATGTGGTAGACAAAGATGGATTATTAGTTGGGCTGCTTGATCAGTCAGCTATGATACAAGCCGGAACAGATGAAAACCTGCAAAAACCTGCGGGAGAGCTTATGTGTAAAGCGCCAAAGTGTCTCGCCTCCGGCAGCACACTTGAGGAGGCGGTTTCTTATTTCTCCGCACATCAAATAACCGAAGTTCCGGTTATCGACGAGGCGGGACGGATGATTGGATTGCTAAAGGTTTGGCCGCTGCTTGATTACCAGGCAAGCAAGCTGAAAATGATCGATTCAGAGCTTAACGAATCCAAGAGGCTCACAGCGACCTTGGAAGCGGTAATAGAAAATCCGTATGAAGGCTTAGTCGTAGTTGACGAAAATAGCCGTGTGATTATTATTAATAACTTCTATTTAGAGGCTATTGGCATAACCAGGGAGCAGGCTCTTGGACGACATATTCGCGAGCTGACCCCGCATTCGGAACTTCCGGACATTGTGCGTACAGGAAAGGCTCAATTTGTAGATTACTGGAAAGTCCGGGATAGGGATTTCATGATTATACGGGCACCGATTAAAAGAGATGGAAAGACAATTGGTGCAATGGGCAAGACACTTTTTAAAGATATGGGGCTGGCTCATGTCTTTGCCCGGAAACTGGCCCAAATGGAAAATGACTTGAAGTTTTATAAAGAGGAGTTGCGAAAAATCCACAGCGCGACCTACACTTTTGAGGATATTGTGGGAGAAGATATAAAAATGACATCAACCATATACTTAGCGAAACGAGTGGCTCGAGCAAGCTCTACCGTTCTCTTGACAGGAGAGAGCGGAACCGGAAAGGAGTTGTTCGCCCATGCTATTCATAATGACGGCGCGCGTCGCTATAGCCCGTTTATAAAGGTTAATTGTGCCGCAATTCCGGAACAGCTCCTGGAATCGGAGTTGTTTGGCTATGCAGAAGGGGCCTTTACCGGGGCGTGCAAAGGTGGTAAACCTGGTAAATTCGAACTGGCAAACCACGGTACTATCTTTTTAGACGAGATCGGGGATATGAGTCTAACCATGCAGGCCAAGCTTTTGCGTGTGATTCAGGAACGGGAAATTGAAAGGGTAGGCGGAACGCAAACATTCAAAATCGATGTGCGTATTATTACAGCGACTAACCGCAAATTAGACATAATGGTTCAGGAAGGAATGTTTCGGGAAGACCTTTTCTATCGGTTAAATGTCATAGTTCTTGAATTGCCGTGTTTACGTGAAAGGCCAAGCGACATTCGCTTACTGGCAAATTATATGCTGACTAAATTAAAACAGAAACTAGAGACGGGTGTGAAAGGAATTTCTCAAGAGAGCATGCAGCTATTACAAAATTATAGTTGGCCGGGTAATGTACGGGAACTGGAGAGTGTCTTGGAACAAGTAATGAACATAGTTGATGAGCCGTTCATTTTGCCCGAACATTTACCGGCGCGGATACCACATTCCAAAACGGCAGCGGAGGAGACTCAGAGCATGGAAAAAGGCCGTTTTGAGGAAGGAGTAAAATGTGCTGAGAAAGAGCTGCTGGTTGACGCTTTGAAGCGTTCTAAGGGCAATAAGTCCCAAGCGGCAAAAATCTTGGGAATTCACAGATCGGTTATGTATAAGAAATTAAGAAAACATGGACTTGGTGGTATGACTTTGTCCCAGGAATATTAAATTCAAACATTATACTGATACTTATGGTGGTTCCTGATCGAGACAAAGTGTCCTTTTGGGGAACAGATTATCTCAAAATAGAGACACTATCAGCATGATTTTGTAGGGGCGTTGATTATTTGCAGATAGGATTGACTGCTAAGGCCGGGGATTTCCCCGGCCTTAGCAGTTTTCTTAAAATATTATGAATAATTCTGAAAGTTGGATTTATTCTTGCATATTAAATGACAAAGGCAACCGTCCTTGATTGGCATTTTAGCAAAGTAGGAGATGGGCACCTTGCCAAGAAGACCGGCAAAGAATTCTTAGGTGTTCTTAAGGATGACGCAGCCGGTTGGAAAATAATTAAAGGGGGATTAACGTGGATTATAAGAGTGAATACCTGAGGAAATTGGTGACTGCTGACGAAGCAGTCAAGGTTGTAAAATCCGGAGATTCTGTTCATTACGGCGAATTCGTGATGGTTTCCCATGTTTTAGATGCTGCTTTAGCTAAGAGAAAAGATGAATTGGAAGGAGTTAACATTAGAACGGTTACCTGTCCCTTTCCGCCGCAAACTGTCTTAAATGATCCGGAGAGAAAGCATTTTATTTATAATGACTGGCATTTCAGTGGAGCCAGCAGAAAGCTCCACGATAAAAATTTATGCAACTATAGTTCGCTGACCTATCACGAAGGACCCAGCTTTTTTGAGCGCGGGTATGTTCCTGTCGATGTAGCCATGATCAAGGTCACTCCACCTGATCAACACGGCTTTGTAAACCTGGGTACGTCTAATTCGATCACCCATGCCCTCTGTGATGCCGCTAAAGTAGTTATTGCCGAAGTCAATGAATCTGTACCAAGATGTATGGGTGGATCAAGAGAGACCTTACATGTATCTGAAATCGACTATTTTGTCCAGGGAGACAATAAACCCCTAATTCAGCTTCCCGCAACACCCATATCCGAGGTTGATAAAACGATTGCTAAGATTATCCTGGAGCAAATAAACGATGGCGCTTGCCTGCAGTTAGGGATTGGAGCCATGCCGAATGCCGTTGGCGCAATGATTGCTCAATCAGATTTAAAAGACTTAGGTGTTCATACTGAAATGCTGGTAGATTCCTTTGTGGATATGTATGAAGCCGGAAGAATTACGGGTTTGCGCAAACAACTTGACAAAGGCAAGATGGTCTATACCTTTGCCATGGGAACCAATAAACTTTATGATTTCTTGAATAACAATCCAGTATGCGCAAGTTATCCGGTCAGTTATACCAACGATCCTGACACCATTTGTCAAAATGATAATATGATCTGCATTAATAACGCCATAGAAGTGGACCTCTATGGTCAGGTCGCGTCAGAGTCATCAGGAACCAGACAAATTTCAGGAACCGGCGGCCAGTTGGATTATATATACGGGTCTTATAAATCAAAAGGTGGTAAGGGGCTGATTTGCCTTACCTCGACCTTCGTTGACAAGGATGGCAAGCTGAGATCGCGCATCAAGCCGACTTTGACTCCCGGGGCAATTGTTACCGTACCGAGAAGCATTAACTATTATGTAGTCACTGAATACGGTATGGCAATGCTCAAGGGCAAGAGCACCTGGCAAAGAGCCGAAGCCTTGATAAATATTGCTCATCCTGATTTGCGGGATGAACTGATCAAAGAAGCAGATGCCAATAAGATTTGGATAAGATCCAATAAACGATCCTAAAAAATACCCAAAAACATTCAAAGAATCTGTAGGCTTCAGAGGAAGGCAGCTTCTCGCACAGGAGTGAACTCATTGCATGGAGAGGCGGTAAAAGCCCACAAGCCGGTGCGGGGAGACGGAGCCACGGGTTTACATCAGGTACTACCCGGAGGTTTGGCGGAGTCCCGCGCCGGTGAGTGGGCGAGGCTCGGAGTGCTGAGCGAACGGATGTGCGAGAAGCTGCCCGACCCAAAAGACCTACTTTCATCCTCTGATAGTGCCGCCTCAGCGGCATGAGGATCTATCCTAAAAACCCCAGCCCTTGAAATCCAAGGGCATTCTAACAATTAAAGAGAGGTAACATTTATTATGACGATTGAACTTAATGAAGTTGTAATGGTTAGCGCCTGCAGAACGCCTATTGGCGCTTATGGAGGTTCGCTTCAACCTGTACCGGCCAACGAATTGACTAAGATTGCTGCTTCCGAGGCTATCAGGCGTGCAGGAATTGAACCTAAACAGATCGATGAAATCGTGTCCGGCATGTGTTTAGGCCATGGCAATGGTTCATGCCCGCCCCGTATCGTAGCCATGGAAATAGGTATGGATCCCAAATCAAGTGCGTCCATGGTTAACCAGAACTGTGCATCGGCAATGAGGGCACTGGAAATCGCGGCCATGAAACTGCAGCTGGGTAAATACGATATAGCACTGGTAACCGGTACGGAAAGCATGAGCAATATTCCCTACATCTCTACAACCGCCAGGTGGGGGGCAAGAATGGGGGATATTAAACTTCAGGACGCCATGCTGGCAGATGGATTGGTATGTCAGCTGGCCGGTTCCCACATGGGCGGAACAGCTGAGAATATTGCTGAACAGTATGGAATAACCAGAGAAGAATGTGATGAGCTGGCACTGCTCAGCCACCAGAGGGCTGTAAGGGCCATTGACGAAGGTCGCTTTGAGAGAGAAATTGTTCCTGTTCCGGTCAAAAAGGGCAAGAAAGAATACGTTTTCAAGCAGGACGAACATCCTATCAGGGGAGCAAGTCTCGAAAGTATGGGGAAACTGAAAACCGTCTTCAAAAAAGACGGAGTTGTAACTGCCGGCAACGCTTCCGGTCTTAATGACGCAGCAGCTGCCGTAGTGCTAATGACTAAGAGAAAAGCTGAAGAACTAGGGATTAAACCCCTGATGAAACTCATAAATATTTGTGATGAAGGGGTAGAAGCAAGGGTTATGGGCTTAGGCCCGGCTGTTGCTATTCCGAAATGTCTGAAAGAGGCGGGAATGAAGTACGAAGACGTTGATTACTGGGAAATCAACGAAGCCTTCGCAGCCCAAGTTATTGGTGTTGGCAAGAAGATTAAAGATGAAGCAGGCATTACGTTGAACATAGGCACTTTTGAGCAGGACGGAAACATCAACACCAATGGCTCAGGAATTGGCCTGGGGCATCCTGTGGGGGCTACCGGACTCCGTATCATTGTCAGCCTTTACTATGAACTGGAGAGACTTGGGAAAAACGTCGGCGGCGCTTCCCTTTGCGTAGGCGGAGGGGCTGCTATGGCTTCTCTATGGACTCGGGAGATATAGAGCTTCTTATACCGGAGAGTCTGTGGATAATACCAATGAAGTAAGAACTTACTGAGAACGATTTTCGAGGAGGACACAATACATGGCTTCTAATTTTGCGGTTAATAATATTAGGGATTTTGAATTTATTATGCAAGAATGGCTTCCCACTGAGGGAGTGTTTAATTACCCGCAGTTTGCGGACTATTATTCCAAGGATGATATTAAATCAGTTTTGGAACCCGTTTTAAAAATGTGTAAGGCAGTCATTGAGCCGACGAATGATGAAAACGAGACTCACCCAGCTACGTTTGCCGACGGCAAGGTGACGACTCCGCCCAGCTTTGGACCTCTTTTTCACAAGCTGCAGGAAGAGGGTTGGGGTACCAGCAACATCGATAATTCCCCTGATGCCATGGTATTGCCGGAAATGTTGAATGCAGCGGTTTGGGAACTGATTTGTGCGGCTAATCCTACCTTTATGCCCTACGTTTTGCTGACTTCCGGAGCAGCAGGCCTGATTCAAAGCTTCGGCGATGATAAATTAAAAGCAATGTTCCTGCCTAAGATGATGAATGGAACCTGGTCGGGAACTATGTGCCTTACCGAGCCCGGCGCCGGGTCTGATGTAGGGGATATTCTTTCCAAGGCTTATCCCACTGATAATCCGCGGATTTTCAAGATCAAAGGTAATAAAATCTTTATAACAGGCGGAAATAATGATTTTACAGAAAATATCATTCACCTCTATTTAGCTCGGGTAGAGGGTGCCAAGCCTGGAACGGGCGGTATTTCTTTGTTCGTAGTTCCGAAGCTGTGGGTCAACGAAGATGGCAGTCTTGAAGACAACGATTTTATAAACACCGGGATAGAGCATAAGATGGGTCAGCATGGTTCAGTCACTGCCGCATTATCTGCGGGAGAAAACGATAATTGCCGGGGTTGGCTGCTCGGTATCGATCCGCGTGAAAACGATGGCAAGGGTCAAGGTATGGCCCAGATGTTCCAAATGATGAATATGGCCCGTATGGAAACCGGCCATATGGCTCTGTCCTGTATTGTCAATGCCTTCGCCAATGCCCGGGATAATGCTAAAGAAAGAGTTCAGGGCCGCTTGCTGACAAATCCCAAGGCTGGCCGGGTAGCTATCATCAACCATGAAGATATAAAGCGTACCTTAATGATGGGCAAAGCGCATATCGAAGCTATGAGAGCCATGATGTACCGGGTTTATCTGGCATTTGACCAGCGGCATCGTGATCCCGACCCGGCCGTCAGACAAGCAGCCAATGATCTGATTGAAATAACTACCCCGCTTTGTAAAGCTTATCCTTCTGATGAAGGCTGGTGGCTTATTGGTGAGGCTATTCAATCTTATGGCGGATATGGTTATTGTGAAGAATATCCAATATCCCAAATTGCTCGTGACATGAAGATTTATTCTATTTGGGAAGGCACAAACTATATTCAGTCCATGGATCTGGTTGGCCGCAAAATGAGCATGAAGGGCGGCACCGTGTTTGCCGCCTGGGTACAGGAAATGGTAGACTTTTATGAAACGAATAAAGACTATGAGGGTTTAAATAAAGAATTTGCAAATTTAGGCAAGGCTCTTGATGCCTATAAAGAAATGCTCAAAGCTCTAAATGGATATGCCAAAACTAATATGAGTATGGTTCCCCTCTATTCCCACCGTGTCCTGACAGCGACTTCCCAGCTATACTGTGGCCGTCAGATTCTTGATCAGGCGGTTTTGGCTGATAAAAAAGCTAAAGAAGTTGGACCGGAGCACTTTGATTATAAGTTCTACACCGGCAAAGTCGCCGCCGCCAGGTACTACTTACGCAATGTCGTTCCCAATGTATGGGCAACAGCGGAGATCGTAATCGATGGAGATACCTCTGCTCTTGATGTTCCGGTTGAGGTTTTCGAGTACTAAACTATAATCATGTTAAAAAATGGCCTTCGCCTAATAAGCGAAGGCTATTTTGATTGATTTACCGAATGCATCCATTTGTGGAATCATCATTTATTTTTTGATAAAATGACATTGAAGAGGAGGCGTAAAATGATTACCTTTTATTGTTTTCCCCAGTGAACGACTTGTCGTAAAGCAGAAGCGGGTCTTCTGCAGGAAAATGTTCAGTTTGAATACCGGAACATAGTAAAAAATCCTCCCTCAGTGGATGAATTGCTTGCCTTAGCTAAACTTGGCGGAACTGTCGTGCAGGGGCTGCTTAATAAGAGGAGCAAAACTTACAAGGATCTTGGCAAGGGACTTGAGGAGTCAAACGAATTGGCGGTCGCCGGTTTTATTGCAGCCAATCCAAAAGCAATGATCCGACCCTTGGTTGCGGGGGCTAACAAGCTTATTATTGGATTCAAGCAAGGAATGAAGATCGATGTCGATTCTGAATAACGCGGTAATCAATTATGCTCACAGGGGGGCGAGCGGTAATTATCCTGAAAATACCATGCTTGCCTTTGCCAAAGCAGTGGAAATGGGCTGTGATGGCATCGAGACTGATGTCCAGATGACGAGGGACGGGGTACTTGTTCTCATCCATGACGAAAGGGTTGACCGCACCACCAACGGCTCCGGCCTGGTTAAGGATTATTCCTATGCGGAACTCTGCCGTTTAGATGCCGGGTTATGGTACGGTGCCTCTTTTGCCGGAGCTGGAATTCCAAGGGCGGAGGAACTTCTCCTTTTGGCCCGGGACGCTGGAATACGTCTTAATTTTGAGATTAAAAACGGCATCGTTCAGTATGAGTTTATCGAAGAAAAATTGATTGAGCTTATTTACAGCTACGGTTGGCAGGACCTTGTGATTCTCTCCAGTTTTAATCACTATTCAATGGTGCACTGCAAAGAAATTGCGCCAAGCCTTAAAACCGGACTTCTGTATATGGAGGGCTTATATAGGCCGGGTCTCTATGCCAGGACAGCCCGCGCAGACGCTTTACATCCGTATTTCTACGCTGTTAACGAAGAGATTATTTGTGAAGCTCATTCAGAGGGATTATTAGTAAATACCTTTACAATAAATGATCCTGCAGCAATGAGAAGACTTGTTCAGACAGGTGTGGATGGTATAATTACCAACTATCCTGACAGACTACGTTCTGTGATGGCTGAGTTAAATTGTCTAAATTCAAATTGATTGTCAGTGACTTGAAAGTGGGAGATTCAGGCAAAGACTAAAAGAAAGGGTGTTAATTTATGTATTTCGATAAAACAGGTAAGGTAAATACAAAGGATACAGCGGTGTTAGCCTTAAAAGCTGCGGCAGAAAAAAATATTAAATACATTGTTGCTGCATCGTCCAGAGGTGAAACTGCAAAACTATTAAAAAACTCAGACGGACTTAATATTATTTGCGTGACCCATGCAAATGGTTTTTCAGGACCGGGTCAAAGCGAAATGTCCCAAGAAATACGCAATGAACTCGCGGGTATGGGAATAAAGGTATTGACAACAACTCATGTGCTGAGCGGAGCTGAGAGGGGGATCAGCAAAGCATTTGGAGGAGCATATCCTGTCGAAATCATAGCTCACAGTTTGCGCATGTTTGGTCAAGGGATGAAAGTATGTGTCGAAGTAGCAGTTATGGCTTTAGATGCCGGTTTGATACCCTATGGAGAACCCATTATTGCAATAGGCGGTACGGGCAAAGGCGCGGATACTGCTGTCATAATGACACCGTCCCATGCCAGCAGCATATTGGAAACTAAAATTCATGAAATAATCTGTAAGCCTTCAATTTACTAAATCATTAGCTGATGTTCGAGATTATCCTCAGCTAAGAAGCTATTTAGTGAACTAAAATTCGAGGGAGTATTTGGATGTACGAAGAGAGAGTCTGCGGGGGAATTTTAGGCTTGGTAACAGGGGATGTCATTGGATTGCCCATACAAGGCTTGTCACGCACCGAAGTTCGGCGGAACCCAGTGACAGGAATACGTGGCGGCGGAGTCTCTGATACTCCGCCGGGTACTTGGTCGGATGACAGCTCTCTGACCCTTTGCTTAGTTGAAAGTCTGGTCGAAAAGGGATTTGATATGTCGGATATTGCTGATCGATTCGTCCGCTGGTATCAAGAGGGCTATTGTACACCCTTTGGCCGGGCCTTTGACATTGGTTTTACCACAAGTGAGGCGGTAGAACGCTTAATCAAAGGGATTTCACCCTTAGAAGCCGGTCCGGCTGACGAAAATGATAATGGTAATGGGTCTCTCATGCGTATTCTTCCCGCGGCAATTTACTTTGCCCATCTGCCGGATTTGGAGTTAATTAAGAGGGTATGTGAAGTTTCAAAAATAACTCATGGTCACCCGCGCAGTCAGTTGGGCTGCGCCTTGTACGCAATGCTTGTTAAAGAGCTATTAGCAGGCGAAAAACCGGAGGCCGCCTACCGGACCATGGGAGAAAAGGCGCAGACGGTTTTTGCGGATTCTGAACTGGAAGGAGAGTTGGGCCGCTACCGGCGCTTAATCGATGGAAGTCTGCCGAAGCTTTCCGAGGATGAGATTAAATCCACAGGGTATGTGGTTTACACTCTTGAAGCAGCCATTTGGTGTTTTATGACGACGGTCAGCTACAGAGATGCTGTTCTTAAGGCAGTGAACCTCGGTCTTGATACTGATACAGTTGGAGCAATTGCCGGAGGGTTGGCCGGAGTATACTATGGACTGGGGGGGATCCCGGAGGATTGGCTGGCCAAGATCATTAAGAAAGACTGGATCTTGGAGCTGAGCGGCAAATTTGCTGCTCTTTGTGATTCAGTCTATTAGGCCGGGGGATCCGCTTCTGCCAATGAAAACAGCAAAAACAGCGAAAACAACCACTGACGCAGATTGCCAGGGGTTGTTTTTTTGCTATAGCATCAATTACTTGAATAAACAGACAAAGCCGGACATATTTATTTTCATCGATCATTTTCCTGCCTAGGTTCCATAACACCATAAGCAAGGAGGACTATAATGGGTGATAATAGAAATGGGTGCCAAAAGAATCAGTTATACACAGTTCAAGCCTGGGATACTCTGTTTTTGATTGCTCGTCGATTTGGAGTAACAGTCCAACAGATTAGAGATGTAAACCCACAAATCATTAATCCGAATCTTATCTACATTGGACAGGTGATTTGCATTCCAACTGTCCCCTTCTCCTGGAGAAATTAAAACGACAATATCTCTTATGCCGGGGTTAATGAGATTTGACATTCGCCGCAGACACTCCAGCAGGATTCCTCCTTTGCCAATGGTATCTGGTCTTGATTTTGTTTTTTCCGCAAATTTCAATAGTTTTGCTTTATCCTTGTATAGGTGTATAGTAAAATCACTTATGTATAACCAGAAGTAACAAATCTGCGGGGGTGCAAAATTGAATAAGATAAGAATCGGTATTGTTGGCTATGGGAATTTAGGGAAAGGTGTTAAGGCTGCGCTTAAACAAAATTCTGATCTGGAGTTGGCAGCCATATTCACTAGAAGGGCTGCTCAATCCATTGAAATTGCAGATGAACCAATAGAAATCGTGAATATCGATAAGGCAGTGGATTATACCGGCAATATTGACGTCATGATCCTGTGCGGTGGTTCTGCTACTGATCTGCCTGAACAAGGTCCATACTTGGCCAAGATGTTTAATACAGTGGATAGTTTCGATACCCATGCTAAGATTCCGGAGTATTTTAAAGCAGTTAACGAAGCGGCTCTGAAAGGCGGTAAAGTTGCGGCTATTTCCATAGGATGGGACCCGGGACTATTCTCGATGAATCGAATGTTAGCTGAAGCTGTGCTGCCGGATGGCAAAGAATACACCTTTTGGGGGCCTGGGGTCAGCCAGGGGCATTCGGATGCTATTAGAAGGATTCCAGGAGTCAAAGGTGGAATTCAGTACACAATTCCTGTGGATAAGGCCATCCAAACCATTCGAAACGGCGATGTTCCGGAATTGACGACCAGGGAAAAACATATTCGGGATTGTTATGTGGCCGCAGAAGAAGGGGCCGATAAGGCAGAGATAGAACGACAAATTAAAAGCATGCCTAACTATTTTGCGGATTATGATACTAAGGTAACTTTTTTAACAACGGAAGAGCTAAAGGAGAAACACTCACATATGCCTCATGGCGGGTTTGTTGTTCGAAGCGGTGTGACAGGAGAAAATCAAAAAACCAGGCAAATTATTGAGTTTTCCCTCAAATTAGGCAGTAATCCCCAGTTTACGGCGAGCGTTTTGATTGCTTACGCCCGGGCGGTTTATCGCCTGAACCAAGAAGGGCAGGCAGGTGCTAAAACTGTATTTGATATACCCTTAGGTTATCTGTCCGGTAAATCACCTGAGGATTTGCGCCGGGAACTGCTCTAGATAACCAAGACCTCTGCTGAAAAAGAATTCAGCAGAGGTCTTTTTAAATCTCACACGTCTGTAGAGTGAGGTGTCATCGTTCACACTGGGTGATACATTTCTTTTTATTACACACGACCCTGTTTGAGCCGCAATGATGGCACACAGGACCATGTTCCTCATAGGTCATTTGAGTTTCATTCCCACAGGAAATACATTTGAACTCGCAGACATTTCTGGTGTAATGTCCTCCTCCGATCCTGATCGCTTGATTTTCCATGAGTGCTGTCACGACTTTCTTTCTTGCCTCATCGATAATATTTTGAAAGGTTTGTCGGGAAATCTGCATCCTGGCTGCGCACTCTTCTTGATTAAGCTCTTCTATATCCTTGAGTCTCATGGCTTCTAATTCTTCGATTTTAAGCTGAACCTCATCGAGCCCCTCAAAACAGCCGCATTTTCCCTTTGAACAGGGCGCAAAATATTTATTTTCAGGAATATACTCAACCCTTCTCCATTTTACCGGCCTAGGCATAGGATTCTCCTCTCGCATGGATATTGTGATTCTATCACAGATGAGAGTAACACAATTATTGTCAAATGCCAATAACCATGTTATTATTTTCATAAAATAATGTCGTTAAATCTAAGGTTAAATTTATAGCTGAAGGGATGTTTTTGATGGGCAAAAAGGTACTCATTGTCGGCGGAGTGGCTGGAGGAGCCAGTGCCGCAGCACGCCTGCGTCGTTTAGATGAAGAGATGGAAATCATTATTTTTGAGCGCGGAGAACATATTTCCTATGCTAACTGCGGCTTGCCCTATTATGTTAGCGGGGTCATCGCCGAGCGGGATGCTCTTTTAGTGCAAACGCCTGAAGGAATGGTACAACGCTTTGGAATTGATGTGCGGATTTATAGTGAGGTTACCCGGGTTTTTCCTGAAGAGAAAGTTGTCGAGGTTCAAGAGGCCAATGGCAGGACTTATCGCGAATCCTATGACCAGTTGATTCTTTCTCCGGGAGCAGCCGCCCTTCGCCCTCCGATTCCGGGGATCGACGATGTCCAAGCCCTTGTGGTGCGTAATGTTACAGATATTGACCAAATTAAGAACTATATCGACGAGCAGCAGCCTCAAACAGCCGCGGTCATAGGTGGGGGTTTTATCGGCTTGGAAATGGCTGAAAATCTCCATGCCAGAGGAGTAGAGACAACGATTATCGAAATGAGCAACCAGGTCATGGCTCCTCTGGATTATGAAATGGCCGCAATCTTACATGAGCAAATTTTTAACAAAGGTGTCAACCTTATATTAGAAGACGGGGTACAATCCTTTGCTAAAAACGGTAAGTCAACCACCATAACCCTCCAAAGCGGAGCGCAGGTTGAAACCGATTTGATTATTATGGCTATTGGTGTAAAACCTGAAATTAAATTAGCGAAGGAAGCTGGATTAGAGATCGGGGAACTAGGCGGAATAAAAGTTAATGAACGGCTCCAGACGTCAGACCCGAATATTTTCGCTGTTGGGGATGCTATTGAGGTAAAGCACTTCGTAACAGGACAGGCGGCGCTCTTACCCTTGGCCGGACCCGCCAATAAGCAAGGACGTATTGTCGCCGACATTATTGCCGGGCGGGACAGCAAGTATGAAGGTACCCAGGGGACAGCTATTGCCAAGGTCTTTGATTTAGTGGCCGCCTCCACCGGTGCCAACGAAAAATTGCTGAAGAAATTAGGAATTCCTTATGAGATTTCCTTTACTCACTCCAGCTCCAATGCTATGTATTATCCGGGATCGACAAGATTATCGGTTAAGCTTATCTTCGAACGAAGCGGCGGCCGGGTCCTGGGGGCTCAAATTGTCGGAGCTCAGGGTGCTGATAAACGAATTGACGATATCGCCGGCGTGATCCGTCGTCAAGGAACCATCTATGATTTGCAGGAACTCGAATTGGCGTATGCTCCGCCCTTTTCATCCGCTAAAGATCCGGTTAACATGGCCGGCTATGTGGCTGAAAACATTATTAACGGGGATGTACGCATGATACAGTGGACTGAATTAAGTAAGATGAATATGAAAGAGCTGTGTATCATTGACGTACGGACCGAAGAGGAACGGAAAAGTAAATTCATTCGGAGTTCCCTGCATATACCGATCGATGAACTTCGCGGCCGCTTATCCGAACTGCCTAAAGATAAGGAAATCATTGTATACTGCGAAATCGGGTTACGCGGCTACTTAGCGTATCGAATCTTAACACAGCACGGATTTACTAAGGTTAGGAATTTAGCTGGAGGCTGGGTCACCTATTATCCGGCTGTATTTGGATAATATCGGAGAATATGAAGAAAAAAAGAATCCTTTAAAGGCTTGTTGCGGCCTTTAAGGGATTCTTTTAGTATGTTAGAAAGTAAGTCTTTGGGGGTACCATCGGGTACCCTTTACTTGTTGATCGATATAGTGGTCATGCTTGTTCCAAAATCCCAAACGTTTGGGATTTTCCCTATATTAATAAGGAAGAAAAATGGAAATCACTCATATTACTCATCCTCTAAAATAAACTGTATAAGCTTGAAGTTTCAGACAACCCATAACGGGAACGAAACTTGGAATTTCAGCGGGGGAGAATGATATGAACTCAGGAAAGAGTATGATTGTGTTTCTAATCTTAAGTGTGTTTCTCGTAACTATATGTTTGAATCCCGTTACAGCACGAAGCAGTTCCGACGACCATAACCAAGCAGTTATCAATCTGGTCATTGTCCTGGACCGAACCGGAAGTTTGCAGCACTCTGATCCGAACCGGCTGTCTCAGGAAGCGGCTAAGCTGATCATTGATTTGATGGTTCAAAAGGGGAGTAAGATTGGCTTAGTGCAATATACGGATAAGGTTACAGACCGGCTTGATATAACTGATCTAAATGGGCAAGGAGAAAAAAATAAGCTTAAATATTACCTTGATGGTTTAGGTATGCCCAAGGGACAAAGCACAGATATTTCAAGCGGCCTTAAGGAAGGGGTTTTGATGCTTTCAGGATTAAAAACCTTGGAAAATCCGGTCATCATCCTCTTAACCGATGGGAAGAACGATTTCGACGGAAGTGATAGAACACCGGATATTTCCCGGCGGGACTTGGAGCAGGCCCTTGAGACAGCTCGGAATAAGGAGATTCCCGTCTATGCTATTGGCCTGAATGCAGACGGCTCGGTCGATCAGGATATGTTGTCCTATATCGCTGAAAAGACCGGCGGCAAGTCGTATATCGTCGATAAGGCTGACGATCTTCCGAATGTGATCAGTAATGTCTATACAGATGCTCTGGGCGGTAAATTATTATCCCTCGAACCGGATAGAACTGCCTGGAGTGAGAATTTCGATACTTATAGTTTCGACGTTACAAACAGCAGTGTTGCAGAAGCCGATCTTGTAATTCGCAGTGACCAGGATGTACAAGTCAAGTTAATTAAGCCGGATGGCAGAGAGGCTTTCTGGGATGACAATAGGTATATTGCCTCCCCCTCCCGGAATTACATGTCCTATAAGATTCTAAATCCTGAGCAAGGCCAATGGAGGTTCCTGGTCAAAGGAACGCAAACTAATGAGGCTAAGATCAGCCTGCTTTATAACTACGATTTAGGGATCAGCCTGGATAAGCTTTCGCCGAGCAGTTCTACCGGAGAGGAAATCATAGTTAAAGCACACTTTTGGAGACAAGGCAGGGTGATTGAGGATAAAAATTTATACAAAGATCTGTCTGCAGTGGCTGTTGTCGAGAATGAATCGGGGGATATTTCCAAGAAAGTACCTCTTACGGCCGGAGAAACGGATTATCAAGGAAAAATTAAGTTTGAGAAGCCAGGAAACTATCAGGTTTATGTGCAAGCGGAAGGCAAAGCATTAAGCAGAAAGAGTGAGCCTCAAACGATTCAGATAACCGGGAATCATGGGTTGGCAGAAACGTCCTTTAAGAACCTCTTTCCTTGGAGCCCCCTTTGGATTTTGTCAGGAATCGTAGCAGTGGCTGCCCTTGTTCTTATCTGCCTGAAAGGGGTTCCCGAGTTCATCGAAGCTACCAAACCGAAGCTGCTTTTCGGCAAAATCAGCCTTAGGGTAATCAATACAGAAACCGGCAGGGAAGAAATGCGGCAAAGCAAACTGCTTGCCCCTTACGGAACCTCGGTTACTATCAGCAAATTGACGGAGAATTCCACAGGCCCGTTCGACAAAATAGTCATCTCAAGAAATAGGCAAGGAGTCTGTCTTAGCTACTGTGAAGGGGGCAGTGGGGAGGCAGCGGTGAGTGTCAATGGAGAAAAGGTCGCGCCAAGTCAAACCGTTCAGCTGCCCAATGGATGCTCTCTCCGAGTGGTGTCGGCCGTTCACTCGCTT
Source organism: Desulfosporosinus youngiae DSM 17734 (assembly GCF_000244895.1). Lineage (NCBI taxonomy): Bacteria > Bacillati > Bacillota > Clostridia > Eubacteriales > Desulfitobacteriaceae > Desulfosporosinus > Desulfosporosinus youngiae. The sequence continues at coordinate 4,114,421 of NZ_CM001441.1, read as the reverse complement.
AAAGTAGAAGGTCGCTTTATAGCGTTTTAAAGGATAAACAAGACTAGGAAGGTGTATGAGCAATGGATATGCGTTTAGCAGAAAATCTTAACCAGCTCCGGCTCAATAAAAGCGGGATAACCAGCGACCTTTCCAGGGTTGATGCGATTCCCAACCCAATCCTTGTCATTGGGCTGGGGGGGACAGGGGTAACAGCTCTGAGCAAAGTAAAGAATGCCGTCTACCGCCGTTTTAATCTGCCCCGTGACAGTGCGACAGGCCACTATAAAGACAAACCGGATAATATTGAGTACCTTGGTTTGGATACGGATGAGCATATAGTTTATGACGATGATAAAAATTCCGGCCGATCCATCGAGCTTAACACCTCAACTGAGTTTTTAAGGATTTACACTCCCGCAGTACCAAGGATGCTGGCTAATCGAGCCGGGCTGCCCCGCACAATCACAGACTGGTTAAGTCCTGATTTGAGTCCTAACGATTTTGATCAAGGGGCCAATGGGATTCGCCAGATGGGCAGATTGGCTTTATTCTTACGCATGACAGATGTGGTCAATATGATTGAGCGTAAGTTAAACAGCGTTCTGCAAGGCAAAAAAGGGAATCTGTATGTCTTTGTCTTAAGCGGCTTATCCGGGGGCACGGGCGGAGGCACCTTTATTGACGTCCCTTATATTGTACGATCGATTGCCCAGCAGATGGGTGCCTTAGACCGGCTGAAGACCATCGGATATTTATTTTTGCCGGATGTAAACATGAAGGAAAATAAAGCAGACTTTGTTCAATCCAATGGCTTTGCGGCCTTGAAAGAACTTGATTATTGGATGACAGACCACGGACAACCCTTTGTCCAGGAGTATACTAAGAATTATTCGCACAGCTTGGTTGCCGCTCCGTACAATTATTGTTACCTGATTTCATCGATTGACAGGAATAACATCTTATTAACGGACCCCAAAAGCAACTGTATGGAAATCGTCACTGAAAACCTGGTCCATTTTATTAGTAAAGGTAAGGTACAGAACACGACGTTCACCCTGCCGGCTTTCTTGTCTAATTTGGACCAAATTAAGCTTAATATTTTTTCCGGCATGAAGCCCCCTTTTCAAGCAAACTACGAGTACTTCATTCTCGGGGCCGGCTCGTATCAAATTCCAATCGAACAAATGATGAATTATGCCGGGTATATTTTAATGGAACGGATCAAAATCATTGAAGAGAATGAACCGGGCACAGGGGACATCGGCGCTTTTATCGAAAAGTTAGAGTTGGGTCACGAGGATTTAATCCAGCGTTATTTTGCGGATGGGTTAAGCTTGTTGTCCGGGTGGCAGCAGAATCCTTACTACAGCGCTGAAAACGCCGGAAAAATTGACCTCGATGAACAGCTGGCGAAAGAAATGCGTGCTTTTCTGGACCACGTTCAAGACGGCAAAGCTAAAAATAATGCTAAGGAAGCTTATAAAGATCTGAAGGAAAGAATCAGAAAAGAACTGGATCAGTTATTCGTTAATCCGGAAAAGGGGCCGGTCTTTGTTAACCGGCTGCTCTTCTCACCTGGCGAAGATTGTGTGCTGCGCAGGATTGATCAGTTAATGCAGGATGCTGAGCAAGAACAAAAGAATAAGGAGAGTGAAAGGCAGATCAGGAAAGAAAGTGCAGCGGCTCTCTTCCCCAAAACCCTTCCTGCATTGTTCAATTTCAGTCGTAAGAACAACTGGGAAACGTATGTTCAGACTAAGATTAAGGAGTATAAGGCCGCATTAATGGCGAAAGTCATCAATGCGCTTGTACTGCCAATCTATGAAGAACTTGCTAATGATCTTCGAGTGCTGAATACAGGAGTATACCAAGTCTGGGTTGATATTATCAGACAACTCACCGAAGTATTGAAAAGTAATGCGGAGATTGTTGCCAATCTGAAAAACACTAAAAACCCCAATCTTGAGGTTTCTACCTGGAATGTTCTAGAGCCGCAGGATTGGATCAAAGAGATTGGTGAAATTTTAAACGAGAAAAGCCGGGAGGAAATTCTCTATATAACTCAGGAGTTTTTGCGAGACTTGCAGAAAAACTCAATTGATTGGCTTGATAATCAAGGCAAAGAGGTTGTTAGAATGATGTCTTATTTCGTTTCGAATAAGTTCAGCGAGGTGGCTTTAAAAAGCTTAGAAACTTATTTGCAAGAGAAATATGGCAACATGACCTTCGAGGACATTGTGTCTCTGGAAATTGGCCCCAAATTGCACAACGGTTCAGCTCCGATTTTCCATATAGATAACACAGTCACCGCGAGTTTGAACGATTTCCCTACTCACTTTACGGTTTCGATACCTGAGAATTGCGAAAAGCTGCACAGTGCCTTTTCAGACTATGTGGAAAAGGCGGAGGTTAAAGGTACATCTGAACAAGTAGCCAGCAGCGAAGTAAAACACAGTATTTATTGGGTAACTACATCGATTGGTGTTCCGCTCTTTGCTTATAGCAGACTTCGGAGTTTAGAGACTATCTATGAATACCGGGCCCCCAATGATCCAGGCATCCATTTACGGGACGAATGGCGTGCTTTTCCTTCGCCCTTTCCCGACAAGGCAGACCCGGCAAATCGAATGGAACGGAACCGGGATAAACGAGAGTTGTTCAGGCGGGCTTTAGACCTTGGAATGATTGTAGAAGATAGTAACGTTAAACCAAAATTTAAGATCAAGCAGCTTCCGCCGGTAACTGTTCAGAATCGCACTCATATTTTTGACATGCCTGTACAGCTAATTCCGATTTTTCAGAGTATTGATCTTGAATCAGCGGAAGACAATTTCTTGCGGGTGCCCAGTTATTCAGAGATCGTAAAGACACAACTTAAGGAAATTATGCAGGCAGACCTGGAACTTGAGAGAATAGAACGAATAGGCCGGGAAGAAAAATTGAAGCGGGAGAGATTAAACAATTTGATCTTAGCCCTGGTAAGCGGCACCTTGTACTGGGCAGGCCCCAAGCTGCTGTATCACAATGATCCGGATGAGGAAGTATGGTCTCCCTTAGCGGATAAGCTGGAACATGAAGATTTTTATTTAATTGCCTTTGATACTTACTGCAGAAAGCCTGAACGCCAAATTCAAAAACTAATACGTGCAGATAGGGCGAAACGGAATGAGATGGATGGGGGTATCATTAAACAGCGTTTGGTCGGGCTAAAAGAGGAGTTTGTGGGGATCAAGGCCTATTTTGATGATAAAAAACTTGCCGGCAAAGCGGTCGATGAGAAACACCTGGCGTTTTTGACGGAGGCTCTGGACAGGGTTAACTTTTTGACAAGTGTTTACTGAGCGGAGGGTACGACATGCTCAATATCTTGGATGTAAAGACCGCACTTGCCGAGCAGATCCGCAGGTATATTGACCAGGAGCATCTTGAGCTGGAATGTAGAGGGGATTCGGGAGCCCCACTCAACCTCAACTCTTGTGTGCTGTTAGCAGGTATAGGCAACCAGGGAGCGAAAATGGTCTCCCAGATAATGCGCCAACTCGTTACGATTGGGGTTTCCTCTGACAACTATACCGGTCTGGCCTTAATTGACGCTAATTGTCCGGGAAGGGATGACCAGATTGAGTATATTGTTATGGAAGATTGCCATATACCCCGGAGCAGGGTACAAGAGAAACTCTTGGAAAGGACAGACTACATTTCAGGAACGTTAGAAGTACTTAACACGCGGCTTATGAATGTCATGGGAAAGACCAGTGCTAATCTAAAGATCTATGTCGTTAGTGATTTGGCTGAGAACTTATTTGCAGGCTGTCCCATGCTTTTATGTTTGTTGGAAGACAAGCTCAACAGTTTTTTTGCAGCTAATACCGGGATCGAATTTACGGGCCTGTTTTTTCAAAGTGCGATGCTGAAGACCAAACAGGAACAGGCAGGGGTTTTTGCCGCTTGGCAAGAGATTAACTATATGTCGTCTCCTAACTTTAAATTTGAGATCGGCCTGGGGAGCTTGCCTGGGCAGAGAGCGAACAGACTTATTCGGGATAAGCCGATTTTAGCCATATCTTACTTGTACTCCGATTTTAACGAAAATTTCTCTCCTATCTTAAAGACTGTTGAGGGTGAGTTCAGTAAGGCAGAGATGTTAGCCGTGCTAGTCTATCTGAAAAGCAGTTCACAATTCAATGAAGCAAGAATTTTTAATTCCCTGCAGATGCCTGCCCCAACTCTGCCCAATGGTCTGCCGCGTTATGCGGCAATAGGGTACAGCAAAAAATCCATTAAGATCACTCCGATTTTCTGTTATACCTGTTGGTACCTTTTGCAAGAAATCTATAGCTCAAACAAGGGCAAGGCCGGGTACATCAGTCAGGACTGGGAATCCGTGCTGAGCGAATTAGAAATCGATAACGTTGGAATTGAAGCATTGGGGTCCGAAGTCTATTCGCCTGTTAAGGAGACCCTCAAAGATATCGAAGAAATTCACCTTCGCTTAGAGAAAAACGTTGTTAAAGAACTGTCTGCGGAAACTTTGGATACAGCTGAAAAATTACTGATGGGTGATAAGGCTGAACTGATTTTTGAGGAAAGAATTATTAAGTCTGCCCGACAAATTACAGAAGGCTATCTCCCCAAGCAATTAGAAGGTTTTAGAAGAATTCTGAGAGGTTATTTGCAAAATGAAAGGCGCGGCTTGTTTTTTGTTAAGTGCCTGCTAAGATCTGATGAAGGAAACAACAAGCAAAGCCTTATTAAGCACCTCGAGTTAAAAATCAATGAGTTAATGGTTCGGAGCGACGCATTGCGCCAAAGGGCAGACCGTGCTTCTCAGCAGGCTCTATCCAGACTGGAAATAGAACCGGACAAAAAAGGGTTGCTGGGACTCGGAAACAAGAAAAATAACTTTTTACAGCGCTTAATTGAGGTGAAATATGAGCTGCTGCAAAAGGCTGTTGTCTACGATCAACTAAGGGAAATCCTGAGGGCTTACCTTAGCTGTGCCAGTGATCTGTATGCCATCGTTCTTAGACAGGAAGAGAACATCCTGAGTTTGAAAAAGGCTTTATCTGATATTTGTAATGCGGAACAGAAGAGACTTGTTGCAGCAGGTGAGGATGGCCTGATCGGCTTGGTTAAAGATCGGTTTAACGAAAACCAAAAAGACGAAATTTCTAATGTTGCCTTAGCAAGGATTTTCAGAGATAACGATCCATCCATTTTCCGGGAAGATGGGAAACTCCTGAAAGAAGTGGTTAAGTCATTATTGAATAACACCAGGAAATTGCTGGGGCAGACCCATATTCAAACCCTTTCCTTAGAACAATTGTTGGAAACTCTTACCCAAACCCAGCCGGCTAAAGGCAAGCAGGTGGTTGAGGATCTTTACGCAAAATGCAATCTTGCCCTAGGTTTAAGTAAGGGAGTAATGTCCAGGCAGCCTGAAACACATTACTACTTCTTTAACAATGTGGGTAATTCAAGCTTGCGTAATTATATAAAGGAGCTTTTCCAGAGCAAGGCCAATGATGTCTCATTTGTTGACTATAAGTCAATCAAAAGTATACGCATGGTCAAGGCTTGTTTTGGTTTTAGCATAACGGACATTTACTTTTATAGGAACTATGAGAAAGCCTATCAACTGTTTTATGCTGACCTGAACGGCCAGGATGAGCATGTTTGAAGGAAAGTGGGGGTCATAGTCAGTGAAGATGGCGCACAGCAAAACAAAAACGAAGAAATAAAAAGAGTACTAGGAGGAAAGTGTACTTTCTAAGGAACCTTTACTATGATAAACTGATTTGGGGAATAGACATTTTAATTAAAGAGAGAAAAAATTGAGGAGGTTGTGTTATGATTGCTGAAGTAAACAAAGATGAGTGCATAGGGTGCGAATCCTGCCCTGAGTTCTGCCCGGAAGTATTTAAAATGGAGGACGATGGGTTAGCGGTTGCTTATACCAACCCGGTTCCTCCAGAGTTTGAGGAAGCTGCCAAAGAGGCCGCCGAAGGTTGCCCGGCGCACTGCATAACTCTGGAATAGTAGGGTGTTGTTGTGAAGATTCAGTGAAATATGTTTAAACTGTTATTATAGAGGCCGCTCAAAGAGTGGCCTTTTTTGTGTATAGATAATTTACATAACTCAGTGTATTTTTTATTGATATCGTGTTACATTATGTAAGTATGTTCGAAGTAATTTTAACTATAAAATTCTACTTATAAGGAGATGTTTATGGAAAACGAACTGCAGAAAAAGTATGGTCTTTTAACCGCTATAGCAATGGTTATCGGTATTGTCATCGGCAGCGGGGTATTTTTTAAGGCGGAGAAGGTTTTAATCGCTACGGGCGGCGATCTTCCCAAGGGGATTTTGGCATGGATGTTAGGCGGAATAATAATGATTATTTGTGCTTATGTTTTTGCAACCATGGCCACCAGATATGAGAAAGTAAATGGTATCGTTGACTATGCTGAAGCAACTCTTGGCGGTAACTATGCCTATTTCATTGGTTGGTTTATGGCTGCTATCTACTATCCAACCTTAACCTCTGTACTTGCATGGGTTTCAGCCAGATACACATGCGTCCTGCTGGGATGGGATATTGTAGGCCCTGAAGCCATGGCGATTTCTGGTTTTTATCTGGTCGGAAGCTTTGCTTTAAACGCTCTTTCTCCAAAGCTCGCCGGCAAGTTCCAAGTCTCTACAACTATAATTAAACTTATTCCGCTTGCTCTAATGGCTGTTGTCGGAACCATCGTTGGCCTAAGCAATGGTATTTTGGTCAGTAACTTCACTAGTGGTGTCATTGCTGATGTGGCTAGCACTAATCCGCTATTTACCGCTGTTGTCGCAACCTCTTTCGCTTATGAAGGATGGATTATAGCAACCAGTATTAATGCCGAGCTGAAGGATGCCAAGAGAAACCTGCCTCTGGCACTTACCTTTGGAACATCATTTGTAGCGTTGATTTATATTCTCTACTATACAGGACTTGCAGGTGCTGTTAGTAACAGCGTTATGATGAAAGGCGGCGAAACGGGAGCAAAGCTGGCATTTTCTACGGTATTCTCCGAGATAGGAGGTACTGTTCTGTTCGTATTCGTTGTAATTTCATGTTTGGGTACGTTAAATGGTCTGATGATGGGCTGTACACGTGGTTTCTACTCATTGGCGGCCAGAAATTTAGGGCCACTGCCAAAAGTTTTGAAACAAATCGATATCAACACCAATATGCCGGCTAACTCCTCTATTTTAGGTGTCCTGCTAAGTGGTGTATGGCTGTTGTACTTTTACGGTGCAAATCTGACAGCTGTCCCTTGGTTCGGTCCATTTAGTTTTGACAGCTCTGAACTCCCCATTGTTACCATTTATGCTATGTATATCCCGATATTTATTATGATGATGATAAAAGAGCAGTCTTTAAATTTCTTCAGACGTTTTCTTATGCCATCGCTTGCTGTTTGTGCCTGCATCTTCATGGTGGTTGCTGCATATTATGCCCATGGTAAAGCAGTGGGCTACTACCTTATTATTTTTACTGTTATTATGGCAATCGGGATCATTATAAACTATAAACCTAAGCAGGCAGGTTTGTAGTTGGAATTATTTAGGAATGTTTTTGACACAAGCTTTAAAATACACTATAAGTTTTTGGGGTACCATAGGGTACCCTTTTACTTGGTAATCGATATAGTGGTCATGCATGCCAAAATCGTAAGCGCTTACGATTTTGAGGCATGCATGGAAGGTTTGGCACCGGCCAAGGTTTCTAATGCTACTCTACCCTGAAAAATTAAAGACCAAAGACCCTAAAGACATGCGGAAGAATCCCCAGACCCGCAAGCAGGGCAGCTTCGTCCACAGAAGCGAACCCATTGCATGGAGAGGCGATAAAAGCCCACAAGACGGTGCGGGGACACGGAGCCACGGGTTCACATCAGGTATTACCCTGAGGTTTGGCGAAGTCCCGCACCGGCGAGTGAGCGAGCCTCGGAATGCTGCGGTAAGCGGATGTGGGGGAAGCTGCCCGACCCGGACACAGCTCCTTTTCATCCTTTGCTGATGCCGCTCAGGTAGCGGCATGGGTGTCTACTCTCAAAAAAGACCCTAAAAACATGCGGAAGAATCCCCAGACCCGCAAGCAAAGCAGCTTCGTCCACAGAAGCGAACCCATTGTATGGAGAAGCGATAAGGCCCATTTTGGGATGTTAAATTTCTATGAATTATGCACTTGACAGCTGCTAAAATTCTGTTATAATAAAACCATAAAAGTTGATCAAAAATTCAGTTTTGCTTAGAACTTGTTGGTCGCGTGCTAGGTAAAGTTTCGATTCATCGAAGGTTTATGCATCGCAATTAATTAAGTGGGTGCAGAATCTCGAAGAATTGGAGCCGCCTAGAAGGGTGGTTTTTGTTGTCTAACGAAAGATTTCCCGCAAAGTTCCTCTTGACGATTAGAAAACCTAAGTTAGAGAAGTAGTTTAGTCATTTGGGAAACGTTGATCATTTCAGTTTCGTAATTCAAGAGTTCGTTCTGTCAATGATGTGTTTGTCAAATCCAGTGTCTATCCTTATTCAAAATCTAATTTCCCCTTAGTGACGAGTTTGTGATAGGTTCAAAGTTAAACCCAAACTATTAAGAAATAGTGGAGGATTTGTCCAGATTAGTTTCAATTACCCATAGACTTGGTTTTTGACTGGTCGAGTTTGGTTCGTAAAGCGTTAAGATTCCCTTACTAGGTATTTACGGAATGTGTGGCTTGTCATTCTAGTGGTAAGGTATTTGCTGAAAACCTATAATACCCGGTTAAAGGTTCGGTTTTGTTGAAGATTAATCTAGAGCCGTTTATCCATTAATTCTGGAGGAACTTTGCGGGATCAATTTTAAAAGGCTGCTCAAGTGAGCAGCTTTTTTCTTGTGCAACACGCATGACGTGAATAAACCTATCCTCGATCATTTTAGAAATTAGTTAATTATGATAAGTGAACTTGTTCAGCCGATGTGCAAAATGAGACTTCGCTGGGGAGGCTGCTGCCTTCGCCGAAGTAAAATAAAAACACCCCATTTTTTTAGGGTGCTTTACAGAAACGATAAAAAATGATTTTTCAAAGATAAATAAGAGCACGTAATGATCTACCTAACACCAGTATAGATCGCTGATTACCCAACTAGGATCTTCCGACCATAATCAAGCAGGTTACCACCTATACTCATGATTCGTTCGACCTTACAAGATATCTAACCAGCTATAAACAACCTCTCGGCTGCATATAACCGGATTTCTTACCCATGCATATATCTTCCGACATATGGTTGCGTAAGAACATTCAACACCCGGTAAAATCTTAGCTCGACCTTTTACGATAAGTTAGAACCTTAAGACAATCGAATCGACCGCAATAAAGCTTTTCCCCACCACTAAAAGATCTTCCCTCCGACTAGATACAAGCGTTTTACCACCTGTATATAATCTTTGGCCGACCCATACACACCCGGTAAAGAGCATATATAAATCTTGGCTCAACCATTACGTACCCTTATGATCATAGTATGGTTCACAGAACTTAATATTATTCTGGTAATTTGAGGGATTTAAATATTTTCATCCTCTGCTGGTGCCTAGACAACGGCATGGGCTGCTACCCTAAAAAGGATTTTAACTACTTTTAGCGAAGTGTTTAAGTGGTACCTAAAACGCCTGATTACTCGAATTAATAAACTGAACAAATTAGAAAGGATTAGGACAATATGAAAAATACAACAGGCAGAGTTATTACAGTCATCATATGGCTTGCACTTATCCTAATTTCGTATTACTTTCTGCTCATACCTATGAATATTCAATCGCTAGGCTTTTGGATATACTTATCCTTTGTCCTTCTCTTGGGTGCAGGATTGTTCTTTCTGCAGCAACTGGCTGTCGAAAAAAAAATGACCATGAAGAAGCAGGTCTGGTCATCTTTGCTTATCCTATCAATGCTGGTCGCCGCAGCCGGCGGAATAATGGCAGTTTATTCAATGCCCATATTCCATGCCCAACAATACGCAGGGTTGATTGAAAAGCAGGAAGGAAATTTCTCGCAAGATGTTGCAGAAATTACCTTTGATCAAGTCCCGGCCGTTGATAGGGATACAGCTCAAAGGCTAGGGGATCGAAAAATGGGCGAGATTGTTGAGTTGGTTTCACAATTCAGCGTTGCTTCGGATTATACTCAGATTAATTATCAGGGAAAACCAGTTAGAGTATCTCCCCTGGAATATGCCGGCTTTTTCAAATGGCTTAATAATCGGCAAGCCGGAATTCCAAATTATATTGTGGTCGATATGATTAACGGAGAGGTAACCTTAGAAAAGCCTAAACAAACTATTATGTATTCTGAAAGCGAAAGGTTTGGAAGTTATGTTAAACGATACTTAAGATTTAAGTATCTGACCGATATTTTTGGGGACTTTAGCTTTGAAATCGATGAAGAAGGAACGCCTTACTGGATTGTATCAGTTCACAAAAATAGTATTGGTCCATTCGGCGGGACTGATGTCAAAGAAGTGATCATGTTAAATGCCTCAACGGGAGAGCATCAAAAAATAAGTATTGAAGATGTTCCTACTTGGGTTGATAGGGTTTTTGAATCCGAACTTGTGTTAGATCAAGTTAATTATAACGGCAAATATCAAGGAGGATTTTGGAATTCCTTATTTGGGCAGCAAGGGGTCTTGGCGACAACCGATGGGTATAACTACCTGGCTGTTAACGATGACGTCTATTTGTACACAGGAATAACCTCTGTCGTGCGCGATGAATCAAATATTGGTTTCATTCTGGTCAATTTACGGACAAAAGAGACGAGTTTTTACAGTATTCCTTCGGCTGAAGAATATTCTGCTATGGACAGCGCCCAAGGTGCGGTACAAGAAAAAGGTTATGTCTCTACTTTTCCGATTCTCTTAAATATTAGCGGAGAACCAGTTTATTTCATGTCCTTGAAAGATAATGCCGGGCTGATTAAGATGTATGCTTTAGTAGATGCCGCGGACTATCAAAAAGTCGTCATAGGGGTAACGGTTGAAGAAACACTTGGAAAGTTTACGAATAAAGGTATTGGAACAACAGAAAAAGATCCTCAAGAACCCAAGGAACAGTTTGAATTGGCAGCTAAAATTACCGATATCAAAAATCTGGTGATTGAAGGGAATACCTATTACTATATCCTGTTAGAGGGGCAGGCGGATATTTACACTGCGAATATCTCTCTATCGGAAAGATTACCCTTCCTGAAGATCGGTGATGAGATCAGCATAAACTACGTGGAAGTCAAAGAAACGGTCAATAGCATTGTCAAGCTGAATTAGACGCTGGCATTGCTTCACAACTATCAGGAATACGTGACAGGGGATTAGGTTCAATGTTTTGCGGATGAAGGGCAATACATTGAACCAGTCCTTATTTAAGTGAAGTCTTAATTTTTGCAATCATCTGCCTATGAATGGATTTTAGCAGGTTTTCCTGATACACTAGGGATGTATTCCTTTGTGAAAATTGGAATTAGAAATTTTAAGTAAGGAGCCGAATGTATGACGGAAGCTGTACAAAGTTTAAAAGATTTTCCTGTCCAAGTGAAGATAACCCTTGCTAAAGAAGAAATGCGCGGCGATAGCCATGTAAAAAACATTTGCTATATCCAATACTTCGAAAACGCGCGGATTCAATATATTCAATCGATCGGGCTGGATGAGCTGAAGAGTGCGGGTATAGGGCAGATATTAGCGCAGTCAGTTTGCAATTATCGAAAACCGCTGGTCTATCCGGACCAAATCACTGTGGGTGCAAAGCTTAAGTCCCTAGGCAAATCGAGCTTTGTTATAGAATACATCATTGTTAGCGATAAAATCGGAATAGCGGCTGACGGAGAAGAAGTTATTGTCATATATGACTATAATCATTCGAGGAAAACGGAATTACCTGCAATTATTAAAGAAGGCATTGAGAAATTGGAAGGAAATAATTTCCGGTAATAATCCTCAAGGGATTGTACAAAATATACATAAACAGTAAATGAACTATTGCACAGACAAATTTTGAGTGATACTATAAAAAAGGCGGAAATTTAGAGCTTTATGTGCTCTGAATTTGATACTAAAAAAGGGGGAGGAAAAATAATGAGAAAGATGAAAAAAATTGTCGCTCTTGTTCTGGCTGTAGCGCTAGTCGGTATTTCTTTGGCTGGCTGCGGATCCAAGACAGATGGTGGCAAAGAGGCACCAAAAGCAAATGATACCTTAATCTATGCTCAGGGTGCGGAGCCAAGAGGACTTGATCCTGCATTGGTTGACGATGGCGAGTCTGCTAAGGTTATGATCAATATCTACGAGGGACTTCTAAAGTACAACAAGGATTCGACAAAAGTTGAGGCATCACTGGCTAAAACCTGGGAGGTAAGTACGGACGGTCTTACTTATACGTTCCATCTGCAGGAAGGTGTAAAATTCCATGACGGCACTGATTTTGATGCTGAAGCTGTGAAGTTTAACATCGACCGCCAGATACCGCCTCAAGTGACTGCGGACATGGCTTACGGATCGTTCGTTTATGGATCTGTAAAAAATGTTGAAGTTGTGGATAAGAATACTGTAAAAGTTAATCTAACAGAGCCCAGCACTCCGTTCCTCAGTAACCTGGCTATGGTTATGAGCGCACCAATGGTTAGCCCCAAAGCATTGAAGGAAAATAACAACAATGTTAACCAAGCTCCGGTTGGCACAGGTCCCTACAAGTTCGTGAAATGGGCAAAGGACGAAAACATCGTTTTAGTTGCCAATGATGAATACTGGGGAACCAAGGCCCTTACCAAGAACGTTATTTTCAAGTTCATCAAAGACAACTCGGCCCGTGTGGTTGCTCTGAACAATGGCGAAGCTGATATGATCGATGGTATTGATGCCACCGTTGTCAAGCAGATCACAGATGCCGGCAACAAGATTTTCCAGGCCCCGGGCATGAACGTTAACTATATGGCTTACAATACATCTAAAGCACCATTTAACAATGCTAAACTGAGGGCTGCGGTTTCTCAGGCTATTAATGTACCTGAAATGGTCAAGAGCCTGTATCAGGGTTACTCTGAACCTGCTACTTCCATTCTTCCAACCTTTGTCGAGGGTTATGACAAGAGTATCGCTCAAGTTGCCTATAATCCTGAGGCTGCTGCCAAGGCAATCAAAGAAGCTGGTTTGACATCTGTCAAAATCATGACGTATACTAACCCCAGACCCTATAACTCAGCTACCGGACAGGCCCTGGCTGAATCCATCCAAGGGTATCTCTCTAAAGTTGGGATTACCGCTACAATTGATTCTTATGACTGGACAACCTATAAGGAAAAATTAAAAGCCGGTAATTATGACATCTGCTTCTACGGCTGGATTGGGGACAACGGAGATCCGGATAACTTCATGTATCTTTTAGCTCACGAAGACCCAACCATGAACGTAGCACTCTACAAGAATGAGGAATTCAACAAATTAATCGCTAAAGGTATAGCTACGCCTGCAGGTCCGGACCGTAATGCAATTTATACCGAATTGGAAAAAATTGCTGCTGCTGACGCTGCATGGCTGCCGATTTCCCACGCTGAAACACTCTGTGCCTACAGACCGGATGTCAAGGATTTCTATTTCCATATGACCGGTGTTACTCCGTTTGTTGGAGTATCAAAACAATAAATGCAGAAATGCTTATTCAGTGTAAGCTGCCGAGAACCGGTTTTCATACCGGTTCCCGGTTTTGTTTTTTAAGTTAGATGGAGGAAAATTACTCCATACCTCATATGAGCGTTTTAAATTTGAAAGGTTGTTGGCTGATGCTCAGATATATCATTAAACGAATCTTGATGTTAATTCCCGTATTGATTGGGGTTTCCATTATTGTATTTCTCATCATGCGCGTGTTTTCACCGGATCCTGCTCCGATTGTTTTGGGCCAGCATGCAACGCAGGCAGCTGTCGACGCGTGGAGACAGGCAAACGGACTGAACGATCCTATTTACCTGCAATATCTGCATTTTATTTCAGGTGCCCTTACCGGCGATCTTGGTAACTCTTATTATACTAAAGCGCCCGTTATTAAAGAGATTTTTGCCCGCTTTCCGGCCACGATTGAGTTAGCTCTGCTCGCCATATTACTTGCTTCCCTTTTCGGTATTCTGATTGGCGTGATTTCTGCGGTGAAAAAGAACTCTATTTTTGATAACGCCGGTATGTTTCTGGCGTTGATCGGTGTTTCTATGCCAATTTTCTGGCTTGGTATTTTGTTAATTATTTTCTTCTCGGGTACTTTGCATTGGCTGCCCTCCAGCGGAAGAATCGACCCATTGCTTCAGCCTTTAGATATTACAGGTTTCTATTTAATTGACAGCCTGATCACAGGCGACATAAACGCATTTAAAGATACCTTGATTCATTTGATCCTGCCGGCTAGTGCCTTGGCCATGTATTCGATGGCCATCATTGCCAGAATGACCCGATCCAGTATGCTGGAAACCTTGCAGCAGGATTATATTCGTACAGCCAGAGCAAAAGGAATTTCCGAAGGCAGAGTCATTGGCAGGCATGCTCTTCGCAATGGACTTATTCCTATTGTCACGGTTATTGGGCTGCAGCTTGGCAGCCTTCTCGGCGGTGCCGTGCTGACAGAAACGGTGTTTTCCTGGCCGGGAATTGGCGCCTATACTGTGGCCTGCATCTTAAAGTCGGACTTTCCCGTGGTACAGGGCGTGGTATTGCTCATCGCTACTGTTTTTGTTCTTATGAATTTGATTGTCGATGTGATTTATGCATTCCTTGATCCGCGTATTAAATATTCGAAAAAAGAGGTGTAGCTTGTATGCAAAAGGATAATAGTGCGAAGGCAGAGGAGAATTTGATGCAGGCTGCAGAATACGTGGAGAAACCGGAATCTCAGCTGAAAGAAATGTGGGCAACGCTCAGGCAGAATAAGGCCGCAGTTGTGGGATTGCTAATTATCGGTATGTTGACACTGATTGCTCTGACCGTATGGGTAAGTGAAATGTTGGGCCTGCAGATTTTGCCTTATGACCCTAATTATTCCGATATGAGCAAAAGTTTTATATGGCCGAATGCTGAGCACTGGTTTGGCACAGATCAGTTGGGCAGAGACATGTTCAGCAGAATCCTTGACGGGACGAAGATCTCTCTGTTTGTAGGGGTTGCGGCTGTTGCAATCTCGCTTTCCATTGGTGTGCTGTTAGGCTCTATTGCAGGGTACCGCGGTGGAAGGACGGATGCGGTCATTATGCGGGTCATGGATATGATGCTGGCTATTCCATCGATTTTGTTAGCTATTGCGTTTATGGCGGCGTTAGGCAAGGGATTGGACAAAGCTGTTATTGCTATTGGTTTAGTGTCCATTCCAGAGTACGCCCGTATTGTCCGGGGGAGCATTCTCTCCGTAAAAGAAAATGACTACGTTCAAGCGGCTAAGGTTATTGGCAACGGAGACAGTCGTATTATTTTCAAGCATATTTTGCCGAATATCATCTCCTTGATTGTTGTTCGGGCTACCCTGGGTGTATCCAGTGCTGTACTGGATACTGCTGCACTTGGCTTTTTGGGTTTGGGGGTTCAGCCGCCGTTTGCCGAGTGGGGTGATATGCTGGGCAGAGCAAGGGGCTTTATTTTCACCGCACCTTATACACTCATTTTTCCGGGGATTGCCATCACACTTACAGTCTTGGCGTTTAACCTGTTCGGCGACGGGCTTCGGGATGCTCTTGATCCGAAGTCCAGAATAAAATAAGGGTGGTGAGTAGGATGTTGCTGGAAGTTAAAAAATTGAGGACGGAATTCAAACTGAAGCGAGGTACTGTTACAGCAGTCGATGATCTCAGTTTTACCATAGATAAGGGCGAGATTCTGGCCATTGTCGGCGAATCCGGCTCCGGAAAAAGTGTAACATCACTTTCCATTATGGGACTTTTACAGAAACCCGGCAAAATTGCCGGCGGAGAAATTTTGTTTAAGTCTCAGGACTTAAACAAAATGAGCCAAAAGGAACTGCAAAAAATACGGGGCAATAAGATTTCTATGATTTTCCAAGAGCCGATGACTTCATTAAATCCGGTCTGGCGTATCAAAGATCAAATCATGGAAAACATCATGACTCACATGAAGATTTCTAAAAAAGAAGCACTGACACGCACGATTGAAATGCTGGAAACGGTAGGCATACCTTCGCCCGCTGAACGTGCCAACGACTATCCTCATCAGATGAGCGGCGGTATGCGCCAGAGGGTTATGACAGCGATGGCCCTTGCTTGCGATCCGGAATTATTGATTGCCGATGAACCTACTACGGCACTTGATGTGACAATTCAGGCCCAAATTTTAGAGCTGCTTTATCGTATGAGAGAAAAATTTCATATGGCTGTTTTGCTTATCACTCATGATTTAGGCGTAGTTGCCGAAGCTGCCGACCGGGTTATCGTGATGTATTGCGGTAAGATTGTGGAGGAAGCTGCTGTGAAGGATTTGTTTGCCCAACCGCTGCATCCGTACACAGTAGGTTTGCTGCAATCTATCCCTCAGATCGATGATGATAGTGACAAACGGTTATATATGATTAAGGGCATGGTGCCCAACCCTCTGAATATGCCGCCAGGCTGTAATTTTTCTGACCGCTGCGACCGCTGCATGGACCGCTGCACTAAAGAGATGCCGGAACTGCAGGACATTAATGGGCATAAGGTACGCTGCTTTCTATATGACAAGGCCAAGGAAGGGGAATTGAGCGCAAAATGAACGAAGTATTAATGAAAGTTCAAGACCTTTCCAAGCATTTTACCATTGATACTGATTGGTTCGGGAAGCCCGTTTCTGTTTTAAAAGCAGTTGATGAGGTGTCCTTTACCATTAACAAGGGAGAGGCGTTTGGTCTCGTTGGCGAATCCGGCTGCGGAAAAACAACTCTGGGTAAAATACTCGTCAATCTTTACAGCCCTACAAGCGGGAAACTGTTTTTTGAGGGTAAGGAACTGTCTGCTCTGAATAAAAAGCAGCGTAATTCCTATTGTAAGGATATCCAAATGATTTTCCAGGATCCATACGCTTCTTTAAATCCTAGAATGACGATTGGGGATATCATCGCCGAACCGATCATCATCAATCGGCTCTTGCCGATGAGTGAAGTCGAAGAGCGTGTCATCTTTCTTTTAAATTGTGTTGGACTGGCAAGACACCAGCGAAACCGCTATCCCCATGAGTTTTCCGGCGGTCAGCGCCAGAGGGTGGGTATTGCCCGGGCACTGGCTGTGGAGCCCAAGCTAATCGTTTGCGATGAGCCGGTTTCCGCCCTTGATGTTTCTATTCAAGCCCAAGTTTTAAATCTGTTGGATGATTTAAAAGCGGAATTCGGGCTTACCTACTTGTTTATTGCCCATGGCTTAAACGTTGTCAAGCACATCAGCGATCGGGTGGGTGTCATGTATCTGGGTAAGCTGGTGGAAATCGCACCGAAAAGGGAGCTTTATGCTAACCCCCTGCACCCTTATACTCAGGCTCTTCTATCGGCTATTCCAATTATTAATCCGGAGAAGAAAAAGGAGCGCATTATATTAAAGGGAGATGTGCCCAGTCCTATTAATCCGCCTGCCGGCTGCCGCTTCTGTTCTCGTTGTTTTAAAGAGTTGGAAGGATGCAAACTAAATGCACCGATACTAAAAGAGATTACACCTGACCATTGGGTTGCCTGTCATTTATTTGACTAATGTTTAATCAAGGAGACAGTCTTTATATCTATTGAGAAAAGGATAATTGAGCAACAATTGTTAGATTACTTTATAGCAAACGAATTAGCCAGTTAAGCCGGTTATTCTTTTTAAGGATAACCGGCGTTTGTATTTGAACTGGAAAAAAGTTTATATTGTCAAGAATCTTTATATAAGTTATAGTTTTATGAATATTGGTATTAATTTTAATTAATAATCGGATGTCACGTTTAGCAAATTTGCGCAGAACTAATCATAAGTATGTACGCAATTGCCTGCTATACGTCAAGGAGGGCATATGATTTGTGATAAAGCTTATAGCCTGTCAAATATTGAGTTGTTTTCAGATCTATCATCGGTTGAATTAGAGGAACTTGCTCAGGATTTTCGTTGGGAGGACCATGATTTAGGTTCTGAAATCATCAAGCAAGGTCAAAAAGAACATGACTTCTATATCCTGATTAAGGGAAAAGTTGATGTTATGATCCGAAAAGAAGAACATCAGCCGATGCGGCGGGTCAGATCTTTGAGTCCGGGAGAGACCTTTGGTGAATTTTCCCTGCTAAACGGAAAACCTGCTGAAACAACCATTCTCTGCCAAGAAAAATGCCAGCTTCTAGTGCTGGATTCTGAAGGCTTTGCTCGTATGCTCCTGCGCTGGCCGAAACTTTACCAAACATTTATCGCTCAATTGACCCAAAATCTGAATGATGCCAATCTTATTCTTTCAGAAGCCAGATATAAGGAAATTTTACGCGCTAATTTGCAGCTCACCCAATATAAGGATAAGTTTTATGGAGTTTGGGGAGGTAACCGGACGACGGCCGAAGTTAATCGAAAGCTGGAAGAACTCGCCCAGCCTAAAGGACATTTGCTTTTGACCGGAGAACGTGGAACTGGCCGCCAGATGATGGCTTGGTACGTCCACCAACGCCTATTCGGTACGGAAGCTCCTTTTGTCGTTGTGGATGGACGTCGCTTCGATCATCAGTGGAAGGACTTAATCATGGAGCCCGCTGGTCAAGAACACACTACCGCTGTACAAAATGCCAATCTTTTTGATATTGCTGAGGGTGGAACCTTGCTTATTCGGGGAATCAATCTTCTATCCCCCCATACCCAGCTTAAATTAGCCCAATCCTTAAGCCTTCAAAGGAATAAGTGCTTTGTCATCGGAAGTTTGAATGAGGAACCTGATAATCTCGATAGAACGATTATTCCGGAATTACGGAAGTGTTTTGCTCATACCTATGAAATACTCCCTTTGCGTAAACGCAAACGGGATATTCCTATATTAGCACAAGGTTTCCTGGAAAAACTGGCCCAGAAGAACCATCGAAATGTTCCGACTCTGAGTCAGGAAGCAACACGATTACTGCTTTCTCATCATTATCAGCAAGGAAATGTCTCGGAATTAATTCAAGTCATTGAACGCGCCTTTTATATAGCAGACCAGGATGTCATTGGGTTAAAACAGATCTTTTTCGGCCCGACCGCGGAGCAAAATGAGCATACCATCAACCTTTTAACGTGGCCAGGGATCAATAAGTTATTGAAGAAAGGAAATTTTATAGGCTGGCTGAGGGTTGGGGCTGCGGCTCTATTTATAGCTTTAGTTTCATTATTGCTTTTTAATCCCGAAGTGGCGGTTTCCACTAAGATATTTGCTTTAGTTTGGGGTTTATGGTGGCCGGCTCTTGCCGTTATCTCTCCTTTTTTAGGCAGATTGTGGTGTACAGTCTGTCCATTTTCAACAATTATGGATTTTGTGCAGAAAAGGTTCCATAAAAACCGTGTGATTCCTGCATTCATCATAAAATACGATTACCTCTTAGTCAGCTTTCTGTTTCTTATGATTTTCTGGGTTGAAGTAATTACGGATATGCGTTTTAATCCTAATTACACAGCCATTTTGTTAATAACCATTCAGCTCAGCGCGATTTTCATCGCAGTTCTCTATCCGCGCCATACCTGGTGCCGGCATTTTTGTCCCTTGGGCGGATTTATCGGGACTGCTTCCATTGGTTCAATGTTAGAGGTTCGTGCAGATGCCGCCGTTTGTTTGAACAAGTGTACTACCTTTGAATGTTATGTAGGTACCAAAAATGTTCCAGGCTGTCCGATGTCCCAACATCTTCCCTTCTTAGACAATAACCTGGACTGTAAACTGTGCTTTAATTGCGTACGAAATTGCCCTAATGGTTCTGTGCAGGTTAATTTAAGACTTGCTGGTCGTGAGGTATGGCATTTAGTTCGGGCTAACCAAGGGTATGTTGTTTTTATCGGAGTTATGTTAGGTATTTTGGTTCCCCTTAACTACTTCGGAGACTTCCAAACACAAGATACATCTGTCAATTGGAGAGTTTGGTTTAGCTTGTGTTATTGGGGGGCCGGGCTGACAGGCGGAATGCTTGCCTGGATGATCGCCAAACCCTTTAAATCAAAAGCAGCTTCCCTGCGTGTTAAACTAATTTTTGCTTTAACTCCTTTAGTACTGGCTGGGCATATTGTATATCAAGTAGCGCATATTCCTGGGATTCGCTTGCTTTTTTTAGGGGTGGGATATGAAGTGCAGTCAGGTCTGCAGGCCTTCTATATTCCCGCTGCAGCCCTGGTTCAGGGTATTGCTGTTATCTTTGGCATGGTGTTAACAGCGGTAACCGTTACGCTGGTTTTAAGGCGCACGAAAGAAAGGCGGGCCCGCTTGAAAGTATAACCGATACGTATAGAACAAGGGTTCATTGCAAGGTTGGTGTTGGATTAAAATAACATTGGACATCTTAACTAAAAAGATGTATGCTAGCTGAGCATAGTGATAAGTTGGACCAAAGAATTGTTCTCTCATAACACTAATATAAGTAAGTTTGCAAACCTTGAAATCTTCGCAGGGCGTGGATTTTAAGGTTTTTATAATTTTACAGTTTTTTTTCAACAAAGAAAATTTAATGAATTATATACGCAAAGGGGATATAGAAAGATGTATTCTATTCTTTTCAAGCAACTAGCCTTAGATACGAGTTTTCTAATCACCATTGCCTATTTATTAAGTCTGACTCCTTTATTCAAAAGGACTATGCGAGGGACTATTAATACCCGGGAAAAACTTATTTTAATAATTGTATTTGGAAGCATAGGGATCGTTGGAACCTATTTGAGCCTGCCAATAAAAGGGGCGTTAGCGAATTCCAGAATTGTAGGCGTAGTAGCCGGAGGGCTTCTGGGCGGACCTGGCATTGGCTTGGCTGTAGGAGTCATTGCAGGTGTGCATCGCTTGTTCCTAGGAGGAGCAACCGCCTTAGGTTGTGGAATTGCTGCGGCTTTAAATGGTTTATTGGCGGGAATATTCGTTAAATATTTCTCCTATAAAAATTTAACTTGGAAACAGACCTATCTAATCGGGGTTATGTCAGGAATATTGGAGATGCTTATGATTTTGTTAACTCTCCCAGCACCCAGCGGTTGGGAGGTTGTCAAGACCTTGGGGCCGCCTATGATTGTTATGAATGGCCTGGGAATAGCAATTTTTTATGGAATTGCGCAAAACTCGATTCTTGAGGAAGAACGAATAGGAGCCTATCAGGCCCAAAATGCCTTGGTTATCGCCAACTTAACGTTGCCTATCTTACGCCAGGGATTAAATGAAGAGACTGCTGAAAAAGTATGCAAGATTATTCTTGAACGGACAGATTTTGCCGCAGTTGCTATTACAAGTGAACAGAAAGTCTTATCTCATGTAGGAAAGGAGTCGGATCATCATACTGCCGGCATAGATATCCTTACAAAAGTAACTATGGAGGCTATAGACTCAGGAGAAATCAGGTTAGCTAAAAATAAAGAAGAGATCGGATGTCCAAATAACGCTTGTTGTTTAGGGTCGGCACTCATTGTACCCTTAAGGTTTGAGAATACTGTAGCAGGTGCCCTTAAGGTTTACAGAGAGGAAAAACAAAGTTTAACTAAAGTTGATCGAGAGTTTGCTGCGGGGCTGGGTCAACTGTTCTCAACTCAATTGGAGCTTGCAGCCTTGGAAATAAAAGCGAGTTTGGTTAGTAAAGCAGAACTTAAAGCACTTCAAGCCCAAATTAATCCCCATTTTCTGTTTAATGCTATTAATACCATTGTCTCTTTTTGCCGAACAAATCCCAATAGGGCGAGAGATTTGCTGTTACAATTAGGGGATTTTTTCAGAAAAAATCTCCAAAGCTGCGATAACTTTGTTTCTCTGCAAGAAGAGTGTGATCACATACATGCCTATTTAACAATTGAGCAAGCACGTTTTTCAGATCGATTAGATGTTATTGCACAAATATCAGAAGAAGCCCTGAAATGGCAGATACCTGGACTAACCCTTCAGCCCCTAATCGAAAATGCTATCAAACATGGAATCTATCCTCTGAATTCAGGGGGTCAGGTGGTTGTTTCAGCAGTAGAGAAAGAGGGCTTTCTTATTATAGAAATCAGGGATAATGGAGTAGGTATACCTGAGGAAACCTTGAACCTATTGAAATCGGGGGCGGCCATTCAATCGAAAGGGTTAGGTATTGGCCTCAAAAATATCGAGCAAAGATTAAGGTATGCTTATCATGGGCGGGCGGAGTTTGAGATTAAAAGTAAGGCTGGACATGGAACTGTGGTTACTTTAAAGATTCCAGAGATCCCCATGTAACAGTATCATAAGGAGTTGGATTAGATGAGAGTTATCGTAGCAGATGATGAACAACCGGCTCGTGATGAATTAATTTATTTGTTAGGCAAAATGCAGGAAGTTAATATCATTGGAGAAGCCGCTACCAATGAGGAAGTGCTGAAAAAAGTCAGGGAATTAAAGCCGGACGTTGTTTTTCTGGACATTGAAATGTCGGATGGCTCCGGCTTGGAGACTGCAAAAAAACTTTCCAGGGATACAAACAATACGGCAAAGCCGGCAGTCGTTTTTGCTACTGCTTACAATTACTATGCAGTACAGGCTTTTGATTTAAATGCTACAGATTATTTGTTAAAACCCTTTAGAGAAGAAAGAATAGCTGAAACTGTTCAGAGATTGAAAATGCGTCTCAATCGATTGAACCATTTAGATGAACAAGAAGACGAACCTTTACAAAACGAGTTTATGGAAAAGTTAAATAGAATCTATTCAATTCTTCAGCCGGATAGCGGACTGTCAAAACTAAAGGTTGAAGATAATGAGAAGATCTATTTAATTCCTTTTGAAGATATCCTTTATGCAACGATCGAAGAACGATCAGTAAGGATCTTTACAGACAAGCGCAGCTATTTGGCCAGCTATAATTTAGGTGAATTAGAGAGTATCTTAGGAGATTCCTTTTTGAGAATTCATAAGAGTTATATTGCAAATTTAAATATGGTTGAGGCTGTTGTTCCCTGGTTTAATAACACTTGTAATCTAACAATGCAAGATGGCTCGGAAATCCCTGTTAGTCGGACATACGTGAAAACTCTTAGACATCGTTTGAAACTATGAATCGTTTCAGGCAGGATTTGTGGCAATTCAGTCATAAAATCCTGCCTTTTTTGTTGAAATTTCAGCATGCTTAAAAATATTTTGTACAATAAGTCTCGGAATATTATTTAAATTAAATATTATCAATAAGGCGGTGATATAAGCTAAAGTAAAACGGTTTCGTGTTTTCAAAATGCTGTAATTATTGAGAAAGAAGGCGGAGTAAATGCCATGGTATCAAAATTATGCAGCTCTTAACAATAGCATTGGACTAACTGCGCTTGCAGTGTCTATTCCAATTCTATTCTTGTTTTGGGCGCTGGCAATCAAACAAATGAAGGGGTATATCGCAGGAGTATTAACCTTGCTTTTGACCTTAGCTGATGTGATTATCGTTTATAAAATGCCTGTAGGAACTGCGCTTTCAGCTAGCTTCTTAGGAATTGTTAATGGATTGTTTCCAATTGCCTGGATCGTTGTGGCAGCTGTTTTTTTGTACAATTTGACTGTTGAGTCAGGACATTTCGAAGTTATTAAGAGTTCCATTGCCTCAGTTTCTGATGACCGCCGGATTCAAGCCTTACTGGTAGCCTTTTGCTTCGGTGCGTTTTTAGAGGGCGCGGCAGGTTTTGGTGCCCCGGTTGCTATTTCAGGGGCCATTCTCATTGGTTTAGGTTTTGAGCCCTTGTATGCTGCCGGTTTGTGTCTGATTGCCAATACCGCTCCGGTTGCTTTTGGTGCGATCGGCAGCCCAATTATTGCTGCCGGTAGTGTAACGGGTTTAGGTGATTTCGTTATCTCTCAAGCGGTAGGACGTCAATTACCATTTCTATCGGTTGTGATTCCCCTCTATTTAATTATCCTTATGGCAGGTTGGAAAGCGGCTAAAGAAGTGTTGCCTGCCATTCTAGTAACAGGTGTATCCTTTGCAGTTGCCCAGTGGTGGTCCTCTAACTATTTGGGAGCTTATTTGCCTGATATTATTTCTTCATTGACCTCGTTAGTAGCTACTACGGTATTTTTGAAGTTCTGGAAGCCCAAAACTATCTGGCGTTTTCCAAGTGAGAAAAAGGATGCCAATGCTAAGGTTACGCATTATAGTTCCGGAGAAGTTATAAAGGCTTGGTCGCCATTTGTTATCCTGACCGTAATGGTGGCTATTTGGGGTACTCCGGCCTTTAAAAATTGGGTTGTTAAGGATTTGCAATGGATCATTAATATTCCCCATTGGCCGGGTCTTGATGGCCTGGTCTATAAAATGACGCCTATTGTGTCGAGTCCATCAGTCTATGGAGCGTCTTACAAATGGGAATTCTTTTCCGCCGGCGGTACCGCAATATTAATATCAGCCATAATTTCAATGGCCATTTTACGCATTTCTCCAGCAAAGGGTGCTGTAGTCTTTGTTCGTACAGTTAAGCAGCTCATATACCCAATTATTACGATGGGTTCCGTTCTCGGTTTTGCTTATTTAGCAAACTATTCAGGGCTTTCCTTTACACTTGGATTACTGTTTGCATCAACCGGTAAAGCATTCGCATTCCTTTCGCCAGTTCTTGGCTGGATGGGTGTATTCCTTACGGGTTCGGATACTTCAGCCAATGCACTGTTCGGCAAGCTGCAGCAAGTTACGGCTGAACAAATAGGGGTTAATCCGGTTCTTACAGTAGCGGCCAATAGCTCGGGCGGAGTTGTCGGAAAAATGATCTCTCCACAGTCGATTGCCGTCGCTGCTGCAGCAACATCCCTTGTTGGGCGGGAATCGGATCTGTTCCGATTTACGATTAAACATTCCCTTATATTCCTGGTTGCGGTTGCTATAATGATCACGTTGCAAGCCTATGTCGTTCCCTGGATGATACCTGTGGTAGCATCGTTCTAAAATCATAAAAGCAGGTTAATGAACCTAAGATAGAACAGTTAGGGCAAACTAAAAAAGTGCAGCGACGTTAAATTGCTCGATGCAAAGGACTCAGCCGTCTTAGGGCTGAGTCCTTTGTAATCAAATTATAATTTAAGAAACTAAATTATTGAATAGTCTAGAATCCGTTTTTAGGCTATAGCGAACGCTTCCTTCACAAATGTGAGATACTCCGGTGCTTTGTTAATGTCGGGTTCGCCGTGAGTTTGCGCTAATCCGTGCCGTATGGCTCGTTTGATAACTGTGTCAAAAACTTTTATGTCTGGGGTTTCCGCAAATTCTTTACGTAGTTCTTGAAGTTTAACATGATGAAGATTAGTATGATCTTGAACCATAGTAGGGAGCACACCTAAAATATTTATCTTAGTACCTTGTTCCTGGAGCTCTTTTATTAGAAGAATTGTCTCGTAGATACCATCTATAGAAAGGCCTTCAGGAAGCACGGGGATGATAATATCTGTAGAAGCTAAAAGGGAATTTATCGTTGGAATGTCATTGCTTGGAGACGTATCAATTAGAATGTAATCGTATTGGGTTTTTATCTGACCGATTGCCTTTCTTAGTAGGTATTTGGGAGCAGGAAACAGCTTGGCGTTAAGATGAGACATTACTTTTGGGCCAAGATCGGCAAGAGAACTGTTGGATAAGTAGAGGTCTACTCCAAATTTAGTATGTTTAATATCATCCATTGCTGCTTCGCCTATTAACACGTCATAAATAGTTTTCTCTAAGTCAGCCTTTTTGATTCCGAATGATAAGGCAATGTGGCCTTGAGCATCCATGTCAATGACGGCAGTTTTGTATCCGAGACTGGCTAACCCTACAGCCATGTTTGTAACGGTTGCCGTTTTGCCAACTCCACCTTTTTGTGAGGCAATAGAAATGATTCGTGCAGGTCTTGCGTTATTCAGATTAGTAGCTTTAGATTTAGAACGTTTTGACATCTCCAACAACCCCTCCTTAAAATATGTTGTAATTTATTCTACCATAATTTACCAAGAAGGTATATACTGAGATTGAGATCTTTTTGGAAATTATACAAATTTTGTAATGAGTATTTTTGTGACGTTTAATGCTATCATAAAGTTTTAAACTAGAGATCCGTCTACACTAGGTTATATAGCTGCAGATGTGGTATATTATAGTAATGAGTTAATCAGTACGGTGGTAGTCGACCTTGCATGCTGAGATCAAGAATTAATAGGAGGAAACAACATGGATAACCAAAAAACATTACAAAATTTGATGGAAGCTTTTGCTGGTGAATCACAGGCTAATCGAAAATATTCCGCTTACTCCAAAAAAGCCGAGGCGGAAGGAAAAAAGAATGCTGCAAAACTTTTCAAAGCAGCTTCTGATGCCGAAATCCTTCATGCCCAAAAGCATTTTGAGGTTGCCGGTAAGATCATGTCCACAGTTGAAAATTTGAACGATGCCATCAAGGGAGAAAATCATGAATATCAAAGTATGTATCCGGAATTCTTAAAAGTAGCTCAAGAAGAAGGTAATCAGGCTGCAGTAAGAACGTTTACATATGCTCTTAAAGCGGAAGAGGTTCATGCAAGATTATATAAAGAAGCGCTGGAGAATATAGAGCAAGAGGAAGAAGTCTTCTACTATCTTTGCCCTGTTTGCGGAAACATTGAGAAAGTAGTACCTGAGAAATGTCCTATTTGCGGAGTTCCTGGGACGAAATTCATCAAATATTAGAACGGAATTCCTTCGAATAATCCCCACCCTATTAACATGGTGGGGATTATTTTTTAATGTATCATAAGTTTTTTGGGGTACCATAGGGTACCCTTTCACTTGCTAATCCATATAGCAGCCACGCTTGTCCCAAATTCGTAAGCGCTTACGAATTTGGGACAGGCACGACCGCCTTGGCACCAGCCAAGTTTTCTTTAGTTAATTATGCTGTTCTGCGTCAGAAATCGAGAACTTAAATAGGGGAGGAAAGAAGGGGCATAGAAGGATTTCTTCTGATGAAGTAGAAGTTACTCATATAGTTTCGGCTTAAGATTAGTGAACGGAGGATGCCAGGCGTGTGGGGTTTGATTACAACAGCTTTCTTAGGAATTTATTGTCTAATGAGCTTTTATATTGGACGCAGGGGTTGGCAGATCGTTGATAAGTCAGGGAAGAGAAACAAGATAATTTATGGCTTATTGCTCGGATTGTTAATCATTACGTTTCCCATTGCGGAAATGGGACAAAATTGGCTTCCTCAAACCCTTGTGCCAGCGGCAAGCATTACTGGCTGGTACGCAATGATTGCAGTAGTATACCTATGCT
This sequence comes from Desulfosporosinus youngiae DSM 17734, assembly GCF_000244895.1. NCBI lineage: Bacteria > Bacillati > Bacillota > Clostridia > Eubacteriales > Desulfitobacteriaceae > Desulfosporosinus > Desulfosporosinus youngiae. The sequence continues at coordinate 4,086,987 of NZ_CM001441.1, read as the reverse complement.
TCTTGCTGATGGTCATTGATTGTTTGAGATTAATGAATAGACGTATTCCCTTTGTTCCTAAAGTTATCAGGGATCACGACCGCACCCCCAAAGTAGTGGCCTTCTTAATGCTTGGCTTGATTGTAATTATCCTAATATATGGCACTTGGAATGCCCGTCATCCTGATATCACACATTATGAACTGGCAATCGATAAAAAAGCTGGTTCAATGGAGCAGCTCCGGATTGCAATGGTCTCCGACATTCACTACGGAGCGATTATTGATGCTCCACGTTTGAATAGAATGGTTGAAGCAATTAACGAACTTCAGGCAGATGTTATTGTCATGCCAGGCGACATCGTTGATGGAACAGTTGGTCAGGAGGAATTCCAAATCCTTATCGAAATCTTTAAACAAATGAATTCAAACTATGGGACATACATCGTTCCAGGTAATCACGATCGTTGGATACGCAGCCCGGATTTAGTCCAGGATTGGGAGGAAGCGGGGATAGTGGTTCTGAGAGACCGGCAGATAAAGGTCGGAGATTGTTTTTATATTATAGGAAGGGATGATCCCGGGCACCGGCGTGAGCTGGGACGTAAAGGTTTAGAGGAATTAATGCAGGGAGTCAATCCTTCACTGCCTCTTATTCTATTGGATCATCAGCCTATCAATTTGGAAGAAGCCGAAAAGAATGGAATCGATCTTCAATTATCTGGACATACCCACATGGGGCAGATCTTTCCCGTTCATCTTATAACCAGCCAACTTTATGACACAGACTGGGGATTACTTACCAGAGGTGGTTATCATCTTATCGTGTCCTCCGGCTATGGAACTTGGGGGCCGCCGTTAAGAATTGGTACAAACCCCGAAATCGTTGCTGTTACACTCAAATTCGCTCGCTAAGACTGGAAAAACAAGGTGTTTCGCGCTTTATGCGAAGCACCTTGTTTGGGGATAAAAGTATAATATGGATTAATAAACGGTCCGGTTGCAGTACAGTTTTATTCTTGACGGGTTGGGGTTAGAGGGCAGATTTTAAGATCTGGAGAACATCTTCTGCGTTAATTGGACGAAATTCACCCAGAGGACCATGTTTAGTAGCGGCATTTGCCATGAGTTCAAGCTTTTCTTCGTCAATATTTACTGAACAAAGGGTTGATGGCAGATCTAAGGAACTAAAGAAGGCTTTTGTTTTTGAAATCGCAGTTCTGGCTATAGTATAGGCGTCTTGCATTGGGTCTAATCCCCAAACATTGATGCCGTAGTCTTTAAAAACATCAACAGTGCTATCCTCCAAGATATACTCCATCCAGTGCGGGGTTATAATTGCCAGTCCAACTCCATGAGTGATGTCATAATAAGCACTTAGTTCATGCTCGATGGGGTGGCAGCTCCATTTTCGTTGTTTACCATAGCTCAGAAGTCCGTTTATTGCAAGGCTGGAGGCCCACATCAAATTAGCGCGGGCTTCATAGTTTTCCGGTTCTTCTAAAGCTATGGGACCATATTGGATACAGGTTTTCAGAATAGCCTCTGCCAGCCGGCTTTGTAGATAAGCACCCCGTATGCCACTGAAATAGGCTTCAAAAGCATGGCTCATGATGTCGGCTGTACCCGCTGCGGTTTGGTTTCTGGGGACGGAATAGGTGTAGGTGGGGTCTAGGATTGAGAACTTAGGAACCATCGCGGGATGTCCCATCCCAATTTTCTGATTGGTTTTTAGGTTGCTGATCACAGCAATGGGATCCATTTCAGAACCTGTGGCGGCGAGAGTTAAGATTGTACAGAGGGGTAAGGCCTTTTCAATTTGAGCCTTGCCGATCATTAAATCCCAGGGGTCGCCCTTATAGAAGAACCCTGCGGCAATCAGTTTAGCGCAGTCGATGGTGCTTCCGCCCCCGATCGCCAATATAATGTCAATTTGATGGTTGCGACAAAGGTCGATCCCACTGCGAACATTTTCAATCCTGGGATTAGGATCCACGCCGGAAAGTTCCCAAAATGAAAGCTGTTTTTCGTTTAAAAGAGCGATAGCCTTGTCATATAAGCCGATTTTTTTTATGCTTCCTCCACCGTAGACTAGAAGGACCCGTGAGCCATAGAGACTTATCTGTTCAGGCAACTTCTGAATTTGATCTTTACCGAAGAAGATTTGCGTTGGTATTGAGTAGTCAAAGTTAAGCACTGCTTTACCCCCTTCTTTATACTACTGATTTTATTGGCTGAAGCTATTCTTTGCAAGTTCGTAACTATTTTTAGACTATCTTAGAGGCTTATCCGCTCTTAATGGCGCTTTTCGTAAACGATTAGATTTCCAGTATTATACATAATGCGTTAGATTATCCGCTATTGATTAACTGGATTTGCTTATGTTATAATTAAAATCGTCTTTATGAAATGGAGGGGTTCCTTGTGGTAGCATCTATTAGACTTCGATTTCAAACTTTGAATGGTTAATTGAATACGTTCAAAGACTCTGCCTGCTTGTAGAGTAAATGGGATTGGTCTGTCTATTTTTAGAGGAACCTTATTGGCGTTTATGTAAAGAAGGAGGGACAATTTTGCCCTCTTTTTGTAGTAATCAGAATGTATAGTGTATGTTAATACTGCAAGATTGCTAATACGTGCGAAGACAGTGTCTTCGTCTGGAGTATAAGGTTAACTAAGACGGTTACCTGCGCCTATGGTTTGGTGGCGTAAAGGTTTCTTTGTCGACTGAAGATAAGATTGTTTTGTTTACTTTTAAGCACGGGCAGGCGGCCTGTGCTTTTTAGGTTTTAAAACACGGCTGTCAAATAAGTGTCATGAGTCTGACGATTGGATGAGACTATATAAGGATGTGAATTGGATGAGAGAAACCAAGGACCTTGTAATTGAGGTCGATAAGGAAACAACGTTTAGAAGAAACATTATTCTTTTTTTAGGCAGCCAGAGTATCTCGCTCTTTGGATCGGCCTTGGTTCAGCATGCCATTATGTGGTATATCACGTTAACTACGCAGTCGGGTGCTATGATGACAATAGCTATTATTTGCGGTTTTGTGCCTGCGTTTATCCTATCTCCGGTTGCGGGGGTATGGGCAGATCGATACAATCGGAAAATGCTTATTATTTTATCCGATGCCTTGATCGCGATTGCAACTCTAATATTAGCCATTTTATTTTTAATCGGATATGATGCACTTTGGTTGCTCTTTGTGATGTCTGCTGTCCGGGCGATCGGGACAGGTATTCAAAATCCGGCGGTTGGGGCCATCCTTCCGCAGATTGTGCCTGAGGATAAGCTTACTAAGGTGAGCGGAACAAATGGAAGTATCCAAGCTCTCGTAACGCTCGTGTCTCCTATGGTTAGTGCGGCACTTCTTACAATAGCTTCACTTGAAGTCATTTTCTTTATCGATGTGATTACCGCGGCGATAGCGATCATTATATTGCTGGTATTTTTGGATATTCCAGTTCATGCGAAGGCATTAAAAAAGCAAACAACCAGCTATTTCAATGATTTCAAACAAGGTTTGGTCTATATTAATAACCATAGCTTTCTGAAGAGCTTTTTTATATTTTTTGCTTTTTTCTTTGTCCTGGTTGCACCTGCAGCCTTTCTAACACCACTTCAAGTTGCGCGCAGTTTCGGTGAGGAAGTTTGGCGTTTAAGTGCGATTGAAGTCACCTTCGCTATAGGTATGACGGCCGGTGGACTCCTCATCGCTGCCTGGGGCGGGTTTAAGAATAAGATTCATACCATGGCATTATCGAGTTTTGTGATTGGTGCTTGCACATTCGCACTCGGGCTTGTTCCTGTCTTTTGGATCTATTTAGTCTTCATGGTTCTGACCGGTGTGGCAATGCCTATCTTTAATACTCCTTCTACAGTTTTATTACAAGAGAAAGTTGAAGGGGATTATCTGGGAAGAGTATTCGGGGTATTAGGAATGATAGCAACATCCATGATGCCGTTAGGAATGCTCGTCTTCGGACCAATATCCGACGTTATTAAAATCGAGTGGCTGCTTATAGGAACGGGTTTATTGATGTTTTTACAGGGGTTTTTCTTATTAGGCAGCAAAGTATTAATTGAGGCGGGAAAGTCTATTTCAGATGAAGCTCATAGTTGAATTTAATAAAGGAGGGGATCTGCAATTTTTGTCAGATCCCCTTCTTTTTAAGTGCGCCCAATTTGAATGTTGTTACTCAACAGATAGTCAATACCTTGTTTTAGGGCTGTATAAAGCTCTCCTGAGAGTGGAACAAGATTATAATAAAAGTGATGGATACTAATTTTGCGATATTACTTGCCTTATTATAAAAAGGTTGAGTTCAGCCTGTCAGGGGAAGGCCAATATGATTAAGTCTCGATTTAACGCTAAGCCAATTAGTCTGATATTGACCTTGGCATGAGGTGGATAACGAAGAAAATTGACTACTTAGCAGAATGAGCGGAATCTTGAGTCTCAATGTATACTTTTTCTAAAGAGTTTATTCTGGATAGAGCAGGCGGATGGCTATAGCTAAACCAAACAATGAAGCGGGGAGGAGACAAATCAGACAAACTTCTGCTGGCTAGATTTTTCTGCAGCTGGATTTCTCCAGAGAGGTCTCCTGTCAGCTCCAGGGAAAATCGATCCGCACGTAGTTCCATTTCTCTGGAAATCCCATTTTGCAAAGGAGTACTCACAAAAAGAAGAAGGATAAGCGCCAGTTGTAAGGCAGCCCAGAGCTGGGGCGGCTTGTTGCGGTTGTTAGATAACCAAGGTTTCAAGAGAATTCTTAGTAGAGCGAAGAAAATGAAGGTTCCTATTATTCCGTAGAGAAGCCCATGGACGATATCATTATTTCGCCAATGTCCTATTTCGTGGGCAATTACGGCTTTGATCTCTGGCAAGGAGTAATTATCTAAGAGCGTGTCGTAAATTACAATTCGTTTAGTTGTTCCTACCCCAGAAAAATAGGCATTTGCTAAGGTCGTTTGTCTGCTGGCATCCATCACAAAAACACTATCAATGTTTAGCCCTGCACGTTGAGCAAGATCATCAACCATGTTTACGATAGCAGGATCGGTTAAGGGTTCAAAATCGTTAAAGAGTGGAGAGATGATGACGGGCAAAAAATAGTGTGCAATAACGAGCCAGAGACTAAAAAGAATTGCACCGACCAACCACCAATAACGTTGAAACCGGTTGACCAGCCAGAAAAAAAGCAAACCTCCTATTAGAAAAGTGAGGAGATCTATACCGGTATTTTTTAAATAGTCGATCCACCAACCTCCTGGGGTTTGAGTACTAAAACCCCAGACTTTCTGCCAGTAATATCCGGTGTAATAAGAAAAGGGCAGGGCTAGGACTTTGGATAGGAGCCATATGCTCAGAATGGATATCACAGAGGTTAAGGTATAATTCCTGCAAGTCCTTTGAATGCGCTGAAAGAACCTTTGTCCCCTGGAACTAAAGATCAGCCAAAATAAAAGGAAGATCTGCAGAACAAACTTAACTATAAAGAGGATTCGGGGCGTTGAATTATATATTCTAGCCTTGTCAGCCATTGCAAACGAAAAATACTTTGTTATAGCTGGATCGATAGGACCGGGAATGAGGGCTGATTTAAGATATAGAAACATAAAAATCACGGTTAATCCTATAAGGAGAAACCAGCCGATTTTGGTTCGACGGATACTGTCATTGGGATAATGCATTTTTAATCTCCACCTTTAAGCTAAAATTTCCATCTGGTAGCTATAATTACTTGTGGTTATAATTATAGTCCTAATTCAGAGTTCAATGAAGGATATATTAAGATCCAAGCAGAGGTTGTTAAAATTCTCTAGAAGTCCGATGCTCTGGAATACTAGAACTATATATATGAAATTAAACGGAATTTATTAGTTCTTTTCTAATGGATTCATTCTACCGGAGTGATTAAAAAATATGAGGTGAACATTCCTGGAGACTGACGGACAAAAATAATAGTAGACAATATCGGCTAAAAGGTGTATTCTAACAAAGCGCCGAAATGACGCACACTGACTGAATAACTCAGCAAAATTAGTGGTTGACAACTTAAGTTCAAAATGCTAATATGTTAATCGGTCTTGATATTCAATGAGACATGGTCTTTGAAAACTAAACAACAAGGACAGCCAATGAGAGGAATTCTATAGAATTCCGCAAGAGTTTCAAAATAAATCATGAGTCAATCATCTTCTTCAAGTGAGAAGTTTGAATAACTTTTTTTGGAGAGTTTGATCCTGGCTCAGGACGAACGCTGGCGGCGTGCCTAACACATGCAAGTCGAACGGAGACTTTCGAAGAGTTTACTCAGAGAAAGTTTTAGTGGCGGACGGGTGAGTAACGCGTGGGTAACCTACCCATAAAGCCGGGACAACCCTTGGAAACGAGGGCTAATACCGGATAATCTTAAGATGTGGCATCACGACTTAAGGAAAGATGGCCTCTTTATATGCTATCGATTATGGATGGACCCGCGTCTGATTAGCTGGTTGGTGGGGTAAAGGCCTACCAAGGCGACGATCAGTAGCCGGCCTGAGAGGGTGAACGGCCACACTGGGACTGAGACACGGCCCAGACTCCTACGGGAGGCAGCAGTGGGGAATCTTCCGCAATGGACGAAAGTCTGACGGAGCAACGCCGCGTGTATGATGAAGGTCTTCGGATTGTAAAGTACTGTCTTTGGGGAAGAACGGTCTTCTTGAGAATATTGAGAGGACATGACGGTACCCAAGGAGGAAGCCCCGGCTAACTACGTGCCAGCAGCCGCGGTAATACGTAGGGGGCAAGCGTTGTCCGGAATTATTGGGCGTAAAGGGCGCGTAGGCGGATTTTTAAGTCTGGTGTGAAAGATCAGGGCTCAACCCTGAGAGTGCATCGGAAACTGGAGATCTTGAGGACAGGAGAGGAAAGTGGAATTCCACGTGTAGCGGTGAAATGCGTAGATATGTGGAGGAACACCAGTGGCGAAGGCGACTTTCTGGACTGTAACTGACGCTGAGGCGCGAAAGCGTGGGGAGCAAACAGGATTAGATACCCTGGTAGTCCACGCCGTAAACGATGAGTGCTAGGTGTAGAGGGTATCGACCCCTTCTGTGCCGCAGTTAACACAATAAGCACTCCGCCTGGGGAGTACGGCCGCAAGGTTGAAACTCAAAGGAATTGACGGGGGCCCGCACAAGCGGTGGAGCATGTGGTTTAATTCGACGCAACGCGAAGAACCTTACCAAGGCTTGACATCCTCTGAACCCTGTGGAAACATGGGGGTGCCCTTCGGGGAGCAGAGAGACAGGTGGTGCATGGTTGTCGTCAGCTCGTGTCGTGAGATGTTGGGTTAAGTCCCGCAACGAGCGCAACCCCTGTATTTAGTTGCTAACAAGTGAGGTTGAGCACTCTAGATAGACTGCCGGTGATAAACCGGAGGAAGGTGGGGATGACGTCAAATCATCATGCCCCTTATGTCTTGGGCTACACACGTGCTACAATGGCCGGTACAGACGGAAGCGAAGCCGTGAGGTGAAGCCAATCTGAGAAAGCCGGTCTCAGTTCGGATTGCAGGCTGCAACTCGCCTGCATGAAGTCGGAATCGCTAGTAATCGCAGGTCAGCATACTGCGGTGAATACGTTCCCGGGCCTTGTACACACCGCCCGTCACACCACGAAAGTCTGCAACACCCGAAGCCGGTGAGGTAACCCGAAAGGGAGCTAGCCGTCGAAGGTGGGGCCGATGATTGGGGTGAAGTCGTAACAAGGTAGCCGTATCGGAAGGTGCGGCTGGATCACCTCCTTTCTAAGGAGAACGGTTTAGAGCTAAGGCTTTAAACGAACATCCTATTGGTCGGTTCTTTCGGAGAGCAAGGTTGAGAAACTGAGTTTGAGGAGAGATCAATATGAGTCGCAAGACTCAAGCCGAGGGATCGGCAACTCATTGGAGAGAGCTGTTGTTTAGTTTTGAGAGACCAGGAAGATCAAAGCAATTTGATCCATCATGGAACCTCACTCACAAAGGATTGAGGGAAAAGCAGACATGCTTGACTAACAGTCCTCTATTTTTATACTGTTCTTTGAAAACTGCATAGAGAAGAAAACTAGTAAAGTCGAAAGAATTCACATCAAAACGCAAGTTTTGAGTAAACCTAGATGTAGCGATCAATAGGTCAAGCTACTAAGGGCGTACGGTGGATGCCTAGGCGCTAAGAGTCGAAGAAGGGCGCGGTTAACAGCGAAATGCCACGGGGAATCGTAAGCAGGTCTTGATCCGTGGATACCCGAATGGGGCAACCCAACCGGAGTCATGTCCGGTTATCCTCAACTGAATACATAGGTTGATGAAGACAACCCGGGGAACTGAAACATCTAAGTACCCGGAGGAAAAGAAAGAATAATCGATTCCCCTAGTAGCGGCGAGCGAAACGGGAAGAGCCCAAACCGAATCCTTCGGGATTCGGGGTTGTAGGACCCTCTTTTAAGTGAAGATCTCTAGCTGAAGAAGACTGGAACGTCTCGGCAAAGAAGGTAACACCCCTGTAAACGAAAGAGAACTAAACTGTGAGGGAATCCTGAGTACCGCGGGACACGTGAAACCCCGTGGGAAGCAGGGAGGACCACCTCCCAAGGCTAAATACTACTTAGCGACCGATAGCGAACCAGTACCGTGAGGGAAAGGTGAAAAGCACCTCGGAAGAGGAGTGAAAAAGAACCTGAAACCGTGCGCTTACAAGCAGTCACAGCACTTCGGTGTAGTGGCGTGCCTTTTGTAGAATGAACCGGCGAGTTACGGTATGCAGCGAGGTTAAGGCGGGAAGCCGGAGCCGAAGCGAAAGCGAGTCTGAAAAGGGCGAAAGTTGCATGCTGTAGACCCGAAACCGTGTGATCTACCCATGGCCAGGGTGAAGGTGGGGTAAAACCCACTGGAGGCCCGAACTCACTGTCGTTGAAAAGGCAGGGGATGAGCTGTGGGTAGGGGTGAAATGCCAATCGAACACGGAGATAGCTGGTTCTCCCCGAAATAGCTTTAGGGCTAGCCTCAATTGATGAGCGATGGCGGTAGAGCACTGAATAGGCTAGGGGCCTTACCAGGTTACCGAACCTTATCAAACTCCGAATGCCATTGGATTTAGATTGGGAGTCAGACTGTGGGGGATAAGCTTCATAGTCGAAAGGGAAACAGCCCAGACCATCAGCTAAGGTCCCCAAGTATACACTAAGTGGGAAAGGATGTGGAATTGCACAGACAACCAGGATGTTGGCTCAGAAGCAGCCACCATTTAAAGAGTGCGTAATAGCTCACTGGTCGAGTGGTTCTGCGCCGAAAATGTAACGGGGCTCAAGTGTATCACCGAAGCTATGGCTTGCGCTTGATGCGCAGGGGTAGGGGAGCGTTCTATCAGCAGAGAAGTCATTCTGTAAGGAATGGTGGAGTGGATAGAAGTGAGAATGCCGGTATGAGTATGCGAAAAGGAAGGTGAGAATCCTTCCCGCCGAAAATCTAAGGTTTCCTGGGGAAGGCTCGTCCGCCCAGGGTAAGTCGGGACCTAAGCCGAGGCCGAAAGGCGTAGGTGATGGACAACTGGCTGAAATTCCAGTACCACCTGGAAATGGTTGAGCAATGGGGTGACACAGAAGGATAGGTTAAGCGTGCCGTTGGTTGAGCACGCCCAAGCGAGTAGGAGGTAGGGTAGGCAAATCCGCCCTGCGATACTCTGAGACGTGATGGGGAGCGAACATAAGTAGCGAAGTAACCGACTCCAGGCTGTCAAGAAAAACCTCTAGTGAGTGACCAGGTGCCCGTACCGTAAACCGACACAGGTAGATGGGGTGAGAATCCTAAGGCGCGCGAGAAAACCCTCGTTAAGGAACTCGGCAAAATAGCCCCGTAACTTCGGGAGAAGGGGCGCTCACTGAAGAGTGAGCCGCAGAGAAATGGTCCAGGCGACTGTTTAACAAAAACACAGGTCCCTGCAAATCCGAAAGGAGAAGTATAGGGGCTGACACCTGCCCGGTGCTGGAAGGTTAAGAGGAGAGGTTAGGGGCAACCCGAAGCTTTGAATTGAAGCCCCAGTAAACGGCGGCCGTAACTATAACGGTCCTAAGGTAGCGAAATTCCTTGTCAGGTAAGTTCTGACCCGCACGAAAGGTGTAACGATCTGGACACTGTCTCAACGAGGGACTCGGCGAAATTGTAATACCCGTGAAGATGCGGGTTACCTGCGACAGGACAGAAAGACCCCATGGAGCTTTACTGCAGCTTGACATTGGATTTTGGTATAAAATGTACAGGATAGGTGGGAGACGGAGAAGCTAGGGCGCCAGCCTTGGTGGAGTCAACGGTGGGATACCACTCTTTTTGTACTGAAGTTCTAACCTAGGCCCCTGAAGCGGGGTTGGGGACAGTATCAGGTGGGCAGTTTGACTGGGGCGGTCGCCTCCTAAAGAGTAACGGAGGCGCCCAAAGGTTCCCTCAGCGCGGTTGGAAATCGCGCGAAGAGTGTAAAGGCAAAAGGGAGCTTGACTGCGAGACCAACAAGTCGGGCAGGTACGAAAGTAGGGCTTAGTGATCCGGTGGTACCGAGTGGAAGGGCCATCGCTCAACGGATAAAAGCTACCCTGGGGATAACAGGCTTATCTCCCCCAAGAGTCCATATCGACGGGGAGGTTTGGCACCTCGATGTCGGCTCATCGCATCCTGGGGCTGTAGTAGGTCCCAAGGGTTGGGCTGTTCGCCCATTAAAGCGGTACGTGAGCTGGGTTCAGAACGTCGTGAGACAGTTCGGTCCCTATCCGTCGCAGGCGCAGGAAATTTGAGAGGATCTGTCCCTAGTACGAGAGGACCGGGATGGACGAATCCCTGGTGTACCAGTTGTCTCGCCAGAGGCACAGCTGGGTAGCTATATTCGGAGCGGATAAGCGCTGAAAGCATCTAAGCGCGAAACCGGCCTCAAGATGAGATTTCCCACAGAGTAATCTGGTAAGACCCCTGAAGGAAGATCAGGTAGATAGGCCAGGTGTGGAAGCACGGTGACGTGTGGAGCTGACTGGTACTAATCGGTCGAGGGCTTGACCTAAAGTCACAGAGGTCGGAGGTCGGAAGCCAGAGGTCAGAAAGGACGGACGGTGAAGACGGAGGACTCTGAGATTGCGAACAACTAGGTGAGTGGCTCAAATTCTAACGACAATACTAGATAAACGACTCTGTGCAGTTTTGAGAGAACAGCGTTCGAAAGAAAGCGGCTATCTCAGAGATCTGGTGATTATGCCGGAGGGGTTCCACCCGTTCCCATACCGAACACGGAAGTTAAGACCTCCAGGGCCAAGGATACTTGGAGCATAGCTCCTGGGAAAGCAGGTCATCGCCAGGTAAGGTTCAAACCTTACCATAGTTAACCTTAATTATGGTAAGGTACTTGAATACTTCGTCGTGCACATATATACTATATTCATGCAGAAATATGGCCCGTTGGTCAAGCGGTCTAAGACACCGCCCTTTCACGGCGGTTACACGGGTTCGAATCCCGTACGGGTCACCAGAAAATGTTCAAGTCGAGTCAATAAGTGTAAGCTTCATAACATGGGTAGGTGGCCGAGTGGTTAAAGGCGACAGACTGTAAATCTGTTCCGCGAGGTACGATGGTTCGAATCCATCCCTGCCCACCATTAACTTAGAATAAAATTTGGAGAAGTACTCAAGTGGCTGAAGAGGACGGTTTGCTAAACCGTTAGGGTGGGTAACTGCCGCGAGGGTTCAAATCCCTCCTTCTCCGCCAAATAAATATTCCTCGATAGCTCAATGGTGGAGCAACCGGCTGTTAACCGGTAGGTTGTAGGTTCGAGTCCTACTCGGGGAGCCATGGCAGGGTAGCCAAGTGGTCTAAGGCAAGTGGTTCATACCCGCTCATTCGAGGGTTCAAATCCCCCCCTGCTACCACACCTGCGGGTGTAGCTCAATGGTAGAGCACTAGCCTTCCAAGCTAGCTACGTGAGTTCGATTCTCATCACCCGCTCCATAAGAATTACTAACCGCGCTGTAAGGTGCGGTTTTTTTAGTATTGTCTTAAGATTATGGTTGAAAACCATTTGAAAGTTGATTGGTGGTTCAAATATGAAACGAAAAATTACCAGAAGAACAATGAAGTTCATAATGTTTGCTGTGATACTAGGGTTGCTTTTCCCGACATGGACGCCATCAATAAAAGGTTATGAGAACAGTATAAGTGTTTTAAAACAAATTGAGCTAAACGGCAGCAAACATGAGGTGCTGATCAGAGGGAATGATAGAGAAAATCCTGCGATTATATTTGTACATGGAGGTCCGGGTTGTCCGGAAATTGCTTATGTCAGAAAATATCAAGGTTTTTTAGAACAAAATTTTACGATAATCCAATATGATCAGCGGGGTTCAGGAAAATCCTATCACTTCACAGAGGACTACTCTAATTTGTCAATTAGTCTTCTGGTAGATGATCTGCTGGCACTTACAGATTACATAAGAAACGAATTAAAAAAAGATAAGGTAATTTTAGCAGGACATTCATTTGGATCAGTAGTAGGTATTAAAGCAGCATATCGAGCACCGGAAAAATATATAGGATATCTCGGGATTGGACAAGTAGGTGATTTTTGGGCGGGAGAATTAGAAGCCTTGGAATATTGTTTATTACAGGCTAAAACTCAAAAAAATAGATTGGATATAAACGCTATAGAAGCTCGGCGGGAAAGTATTTTAAACCATAGAGAGGAATTTCCGAGAAACTTTGTTTGGAAATATGGCGGCGGAGCACGGCTTATTAATGAAAAAAGAGATTTGGCATTAGGACTATTATTTAGTCCTGAATACAATTATTTTGATGCGATACGCTATGCTGCGGGGTTATTCAAATCTGATAAGACATTATGGCAGGAAATAAGGCAAAGCAATTTGCCGGAGGAGGTACCGGAATTAAAGATACCCTGCTATTTCGTTTCAGGAAACTATGATTATCTAACTCCAATTGAGAATGCCAATAACTATCTTAAGTCAATTATTGCTCCTAAAAAGGAGTTTATTGTTTTTGAGGATTCGGCGCATTTTCCGCAGTTTGAAGAGAAAGAGAAGTTTTTTGACTTGATGAATGAGCTAAATAATAGTTGGAAGTAAATGCTGTAAAACGAGAAGTGTTATTAAAAAGAACGAAGTTGAACATGTTTTATGGTTCAATTTAATAAAGTTGAGTAAAAATTCATTTTTTACTTAATGAGGAAGGATTTTCAAAAAAATTGAAGAAGAATAATGAAACCGAGTATTTAATGTCGTTTTCAAGGAAAAGGAGGAAGTTAGATCAACGAGATTTCTGGTTGTAGAATGTGGGATGGGATTTTTGAGGGGTAAGAGGAGGTTATGTTTCATGATGAATTCAAAACGGAAATATAACTTTATTTGGATCCTGGGCTTGACATTTTTGCTTGTCATCACGACCTATGTACAGGTTATTGCTGCTCCTGATATGAAATCTATTAGCGTTGTTATGGATGACAACTATCCTCCTTACTCATTTCGAAATACTCAGGGAGAACTGCAAGGAATCACAGTTGATCAGTGGAAACATTTTGAGCGCATGACGGGAATAAAAGTGAACATAACAGGGATGGCTTGGAATCAAGCCTATCAAAGTATGATACAAGGAAAGTTCGATGTCATTGATACCATCTCCTATCGGGAGGAAAGAGCCAAGTTCCTGGATTATTCCGAGCCTTATGCAACTATAGAAGTTCCTATATTTTTTCACAAGAATATTTCTGGAATTACGGATGTCAATTCGTTAAAGGGATTTAGAGTTGCAGCGAAAAAAGGGGATATCTGCATCAGTGTTCTCAAAGAAAATGGGATTACCGATATTGATGAATACGAAACAGCGGAAGCTATCGTTCAAGCAGCCAAGGATAACAAACTCGCATTATTTGTAATGGGAAAACCTCCGGCACTATACTACCTATATAAAATGGCAATTCATGATGAATTTAATTATACGAGTTCATCTGTATACACCAGCCAATTTTTCAGAGCTGTTAATAAAGGTAATTCAGGGCTTCTGACAACACTTAATGAAGGTTTTGCGAAGATTTCTAAGAGCGACTATCAGGCTATAAATAACCAATGGTTTGGTTCGAATATGCCAATTCATGAAATTCTCCTCTTCAGAGTGATCATCATCATCGGAGGTGCAGTTTTTCTGCTGGGATTGTTGCTATTTGCCTGGAATAGAACCCTTCAGCGAATGGTTAAACAAAGGACCTGCGAGTTATTTTATGCTCTCGAAGCGAAGGAACGAACTGAAGCAGAAATTCGATCGTTAAATACAGAACTCGAAAAGAGAGTTATAGAACGAACAGTACAACTGGAAGATCTGAATAGTGAGCTTGAAGAAAGCAATGCGATGCTTGAGGAACAGATCGGCAAACGTGAAAAAGTTGAAGAAGAAATCAGGCATCTGAATGAAGTTCTCGAAGATAAGGTAAAAATACGTACAAGTCAGCTGGATGAGCTCAATACCGTATTAGAAGAACAGAATGAGCTGTTGCGTGAATCACAAAGAGTGGCAAGTTTGGGAAGCTATGTTACGGACCTCAAAACAAGAGAATGGAAGTGTACGCAAGAACTTTATGAGGTTTTGGGGATCGATGCAGCTTATCCGCACACAAAGGAAGGGTGGCTGGGGATCGTTCACCCAGATTGGCGGGACCAGCTTTCTAACTATTTCTTGGATATTACAAAGGAACAGCAACGGTTTGATTTTGAATACAAAATCATTCGTCTAAACGATAAAGCAGAACGCTGGGTGCATGAACTGGGCAAGATTGAGTTTGATCACCAACATCAGGCGGTTCGTTTAATAGGCATGATACAAGATATTACGGATCGAAAGCGTGCTGAAGAGAAAATTCTCTATTTAAGCTTTCATGACCAACTGACGGGGCTCTATAATCGGCGCTTTTTTGAAGAGGAGTTAAAACGGCTCGATGTACCGGGAAACTATCCTTTAGCCCTTGTCATGGGGGATGTCAATGGGCTTAAGCTGATCAATGATTCCTTTGGTCATGCGACTGGAGATGAACTCCTAAAAAGCGTTGCGGAAGTGTTAGGCAAGGGCTGCCGAAACGATGATATTATTGCACGGCTTGGGGGAGATGAGTTTGTAATGCTCTTACCTAAAACGGATACTGAGGAAACAGAGCAAATTCTCAAACGCATCACCACCTTAGCTCTTCAGAAAAGAGTAGGTTCAATTGAAATCTCAATTTCGTTTGGATATGAAATCAAACGTTCCCAAGAAAAGAATATCCTTGAGCTATTTAAAAAAGCAGAAGATTGTATGTATAAGAAAAAACTCTTCGAAGGTCCAAGTATACGCGGAAAAACCATAGAGACGATAATTAGTACTCTTCATGAGAAGAACAGAAGGGAAGAACAGCACTCACATCGAGTTTCAGAACTTTGTCAGCGTATGGGAGAGGCGCTTGGTTTACGGGAAGGGGAAGTTCAAGAACTAAAAAGTGTGGGCCTGCTTCATGATATCGGCAAAATAGCTATTGACGAAAATATACTGAATAAGCCGGAAAAGCTAACCTCTGACGAATGGGAAGAAATCAAACGTCATCCGGAGATTGGGTATCGTATTCTCAGCACAGCCAGTGGTATGGGAGAAATAGCGGAATACGTGCTGGCTCATCATGAACGTCTGGATGGCTCAGGTTATCCGAAAGGCTTAAAAGGTTCAGGGATTCCCATTCAAGCAAGAATCATTGCCATAGCAGATGCCTATGACGCCATGACGAGTGCACGAAGCTATCGTGGTGCATTATCTGATGAAGTAGCTGTTGAAGAGCTCAAGAAAAATGCCGGGACCCAGTTCGACTCAGACTTAGTAAACCTATTTATTGATAACGTCATCCATTCTCCTCAGAAGACTTAAGGCGGCTTTACTCTAAAGGAGCTTTTCAGTTCGCAATTTATGAACTGGAAAGCTCTTTGTTGTTGAGTGAACTTGTTAGAGCGGATCTTAATAAATTCTTAATCTCCAAGGAGTTTTGAAATGCACTTTGCTTACATAGACATAGATCAAATATTGTGTAAGAAAGGTTTATGCATGAAGAAACAAAGTTTAGTCAAAGGGGCCTTTGTTCTAACTGTGGCCGCTTTTATATCAAAGATGTTGGTTTTCAGTAATTCCATTGTCTTATCTAGAGTTTTAGGTCCCGAGGGAATTGGATTAAAAAAGATGGTCATGCCCTTTATGGGCTTGATGATGACCCTTACCACCATCGGTTTGCCGGTAGCAATTTCCCGCTTAGTTGCCGAAGCAGATGCTCAAGGAAATCGGGAAAAAGTTAAGAAGATACTCATTATATCGTTAGTCATTACGGGAAGCTTAAGTATCCTCGCAGTTTTTCTCTCGGTTTTCGGTGGAAAGGTTTTAGCACGCTACTTTCTGACAGATCCGAGGTCCTATAATTCGTTCATGGCAATGATCCCGATTATTCCCATTGGGGCAGTTTCAGGTGTACTCAAAGGTTATTTTCGCGGAAGGCAAACTATGAATCCTATCGCTTTTGCGCAAGTCCTTGAACAAATTGTTCGGGTATGTTTAACCTATGTTTTAGTACAGCAGCTGATTCCTTTAGGTATTGAATATGCCGCGGCCGGGGCAGTGTTTAGCAGCGTGTTAGGGGAAGCCTGTTCCTTAATCTTCTTTATCGTCATGTTTAAAATCTCACATCATAGAAAATTCCGGGTATCTGGCCTTCGCTGGAGTCACGCAAGGGAAGCAAAAAAAGTTCTGAGTGAACTGCTGCAGACCGGACTGCCTACGACAGGCAATGGTTTTGTGATGTCAGTTTCCCGTGCTATGCAGCCGATCGTGATAACAAAAAGTCTGGCTATGGCTGGAGTAAGCACTGCCTTGATTACAAGACAATATGGGATGTTGACGGGTTTTGTCATGCCTTTGGTCTTTCTCCCTGGCTTTATCAACCAGTCACTTGGGGCTACTTTGGTTCCGGCTATTAGCGAAGCAAATGCTAAAAACAACCTTCATCTAATTAACCGCAGGCTGAATCAGGCTGTTGGGGTTGCCTTGATCGTTGGAGTACCCAGTACTATTTTGCTGTATATATATGCCCATGAATTAATGTCAGTCATCTACCATGCACCGGCAGCGGCTCCATTGCTCAAACTAATTGCGCCGTTTTTTTTGTTGAATTATCTTCAGTCACCCCTTCAGTCTGTTTTAGTCGGAATGGGTTATGCGAAGAGAGCGATGATCAACAATATCCTGGCCAAATGTACTACGGTAGCTCTTATTTATCCGCTGGCTTCTAATCCGTCGCTGGGGATCAAGGGGGTTATCCTGGCTATTTGTATTGGCGTCATTTTGGAAACGATCCTGCATTACTTTGCTGTCCTGAAATTAACTGATTATGCTCTGGATACCCCAACTATCATTAAGATTTTGGGAGCAGGCATGGCTATGGGATGCATTGGAAGGGCATTCTTTATATATCTCAATGATTCCCTGCCTCAATTGGGAGGCACCTTAATCCTGCTGACAGGAATCCTGGTCTCTGTGATTGTTTACCTATTGTTGTTAGGTTTATTGAAGGTAATTCGCCGTCACAATATTATAAAGATTCCTTTGATAGGCAGGGTTCTATACGTATTATTTCCTAAGTGATCTTAGCCAAAAAAGCCGGCATTTAACAGCTAATGGGTAAAGAGCATGTATTTTTCCCGGACTGGGCGGATGATAGGGAGGACATAAGAGGAGACTGAAAAGAAGTGTATTAAAACTAGAAAGCAGGGTAAGCATAGAAGCAACTATTATTATATTGGAGCAAGCTAACATGCAGACGTTTATGGAATTCGATGCTCATTTAATGAGTGACAAAAAACCTTCAGACTACTTTAATAAGTTAAGTAAAACAGGAATTTTTGAAGAAAAATATCCTTATACATTACTGGGCGACTTAATAAAAGTACCCCAATCTCCGAAGCATCATCCGGAAGGCAGTGTTTGGAACCATACCATGTTAGTTATCGATAATGCGGCGGAAAGGAAACATCTTAGCCAAAATCCTAAGGTACTGATGTGGTCTGCTTTGCTCCACGATTTGGGTAAAGCGTCTGCAACGAAGATAACTAAGGGAAGAATAACATCATACGACCATGATAAAATAGGAGAGAGGCTTGCCGGTAAATTTCTAAAGGAATTTACTCGTGATCAGGAATTCATACGCCGGGTTGAAAAACTGGTTAGATGGCATATGCAAATACTCTTTGTTACGAAGGGATTACCCTTTGCGGATATCCGAAGAATGGCTTCAGAAGTTTCCCTTGATGAAGTAGCATTGTTGGGACTATGCGATCGCTTAGGAAGAGGAAATATGACCCTTGACAAAAAGCTGGTTGAGGAAAAGAGTATAATTTCGTTTTTAGAAAAATGCCAAACCTATTTGCAGGAGAAAGGTATAGCGACTTAATTGGCAAACTTATGAGTTCTTCATATAATAAAAAAACCACTCATTTAGATTGTCAGGGGGCGGCAGCATGAAGGATATCTTTAGTGTTCTTACTGAACGGAGAATTCAAGAGGCTATGGCCAGGGGGGATTTTGATAACCTTTCTGGTGCAGGAAAACCTTTAAAGATCGAGGGGCTTTTCTTTCTGCCCCGTAAACTTAGAGCTGCATACATTGTCCTGAAAAACTCCGGCTACCTGGATTAAACCAATACAAACGATTTTATTCCGCCATTCACGACAGATGATTTATGCGTACATAAGTCTGCAACTATTACTAAAAACGAGTTTTCCGAAAAAGTTTATAATCATCAGGTTATGATGGATTGCAGAAGGATGCGTAATAACTAAATATAAACGTGAATGCCTGGACTGCAAGGTGTTTCGCATATTAAAGCGAAGCACCTTACTGTTTTGTTTGAAAGCAAAACAGTTCCCTGCAGAGAAATAATCGTCAAGAGTTAAATGGGTTACGATTGATAAGAAGGAAATTAAAGAAATATGTGGTAATGTTATGTATGGGAGTAACAAAATATTAAGAAAGATTGGCATAGAAGAAACTATTAAATTAAGGAGAGATTATTGTGGAAATAGTTGAAAGTAATAAACCCTGGATTGGCGAGGGCATCAGAAACATTTATTGTGTAGGTCGAAATTACGTTCAACACGCACAAGAACTCAACAACGCAGTTCCAGACGTTCCGTTATTGTTTACAAAGCCGACACATTCTTTAGCTGAGGCCAACGGTCATGAGATAATCTTCCCAGGAGACCGTGGAGAAATCCAATATGAAGCAGAACTTGTATTCCATATTGGCAGAGGATATGAACCTGGGATTAAGCTTGATGATCTTGTCGATCAAATAGCTATAGGTATTGATTTTACATTACGTGATGTTCAAACAGAATTAAAAGGAAAAGGCTATCCTTGGTTACTTGCCAAAGGGTTTATCAACTCTGCTGTAATAACGCCCTGGCAGTCGTTTGCAGGGCTTAATGCATTAATGGAACTTGACTTTTCTTTGGACAGAAATGGTCAAGAGGTTCAACGGGACAATATGAAAAACATGATCTTCGACTTACCGACGGTCGTTGGATATACTGCGATGCACCTGGGCCTTGGTCAAGGGGATATTATTTTCACAGGCACTCCTGCTGGTGTCGGACCAGTCTCAGACGGAGATAGTTTCACCTGCAAATTGGCGGACAATGTTTTAGGGAGTTGCATTATAAAACTTTCAAAATAAGTTTTTCATAAAACAAACAAACCCCTTTTGAAATGCCTTAATCTTTTAGGAAGAGTGGTATATAAATGCCTAAAGAGGAAGAGATCAAAGAGTTAAAACAAAGAGTTGCTGGTCTTGAGAGAGAAAACAGACAACTACAAAGAGAGATTGAACAAATAAAAGCCGTTGAACAAGAATTAGCCGCAGCAAATGAAGAGATGATAAACATTCTGGAAAGTATTAGCGACGCTTTCCTTAGCATAAACCGGCAGTGGGTAATAACCTATGCTAATAAAGCAATGATTAAAGCACTTAAAGCCAATGGGAATAATTCTAATATAATAGGAACCAACTTTTGGGAAGCATATATGTATGGTAATGAAGAGATAAAAGACGCTTGCCTGAGCTCAATGAATGACAGGCAGTCATCAAGATTTGAAACCTACGCGCCAATAATAGGGTATTGGGCGGATTGCAGTATTTATCCAACCGATAACGGAATCGCAGCATTTTTCCGCAATATAGATGAACGAAAGAAAAACGAAAAGATTATTAAAAAGGAGCATCACCGGCTGTATGCATTATTTGATAGCTTTCCCGGCCTGATCTGTCTTCAGGAAGAGAACTTCATGATACGCTTTGCTAATAAGAGTTTTCAAGCAAAGTTTGGTCCTTGTGAAGGCCAACCTTGTTTTAAGGCTATCGTAGGCTTGACGTTACCGTGCCCGGATTGCTATACTCCATATCTTCTTCACAACCCTACGGCTCTGTGGAATGAATTAGCCCTTGAGGACCGGACCTATGAAGTATATACCCGGCCCTTTATCGACGCTGATGGAACGACGTTAATTCTCAAAGTATTGATTGATGTAACGGATAGAAAGAGGGCTGACCGGGAATTAGCGCGTTTGGAGAGGTTAAATATGGTAGGGGAAATGGCAGCAGGTATCGCTCACGAGGTAAGAAATCCACTGACTACCGTTCGTGGTTTTCTGCAGCTGCTCGATTCTAAGGACAATACTAAACATAATCATGATTATTATGAGTTAATGATTCAAGAATTGGATAGAGCAAATATGATTATGACGGATTTTCTGTGTCTCGCTAAAGAAAAATCGGCTGGCTTCACACAAATTAATATAAAGGCTATAGTAGAATCTCTTGCCCCCCTCTTATCAGCGGATGCTCTTAATCAAGATAAAGAAATCAGCCTTGAACTTGAGGAAGTTCCGGATTTTCAGGGGAATGAAAGTGAACTTCGGCAGCTGCTCCTCAACTTGGCCAGAAATGGATTTGAAGCGATGAAAGTGGGTTCGACTCTCACCATTCAAACGTTAGCTTGGGAGGATTATGTAATACTTAAAGTATGTGATCAGGGTGATGGTGTAGATCCCATGATATTTGAAAAGCTGGGCACTCCGTTCCTGACAACAAAGGAGCGGGGAACTGGATTAGGGCTGGCAATTTGTCAGAGAATCGCTGCACGGCATAATGCAGTCCTGAATTTTGAATCGACTCCTACGGGAACTACAGTTACAGTCAAATTTGCCTGTAAAGATTATTCTAAGTTGATTGTTCAATAGTCTTTAGGTGGAAGACAGGAAAAACCTTTCCTACGATATTCCCGAAATTATTTGTATTATCGAGTTCCCTATATTTTTTCAGGGAATTGAGTTCTTCTTTTGTTAAAACATTTAAATCATCGAGGCATCTGAGAACGGTCGGCCCTATTGTTCGGTTGGTGTTGCCATCTTCAATTTTAATGGCTAAACCAATATCCCTGTCTTTAACTCCGATACAATATACTCCTTCCGCACCGAGCTTAGCGGCAAGTTTTCCATGAGTGCATCTTAATAACTCTGTACAAAAGCCATCGGTTCCTGCCACCATTTCCGGGTGACGGTTCATCGCCCTAAATAGTTGCTCACAGGCAGATTTATACTCTTCGTCAAGATCTTGGGGATTTGCGAATTTGGCAAAGCCAAGTGCCATATTGTAGAGGGGCATGCCATATACCGGTACTGAACATCCATCTGTTCCAAGCTTTATATGTTTCTCGTTAATCTCGCAGATGGTTGAAACTGTTTTCAAGATATCCTTTTGAAGAGTATGAGTTTCATTGGTATAGTCATGGATACTAAGACCAGTATGAACACAGGTGGCAAGCATACCTGCATGTTTACCTGAACAGTCGGAATTCGTTGGATTAAGTTCAAAATGCTGGGATACTAATTCAAGGGCATAGGATGGGTTGATTGACAAGGTAGTCCCGCAGAGGAGTGAGTCGATTGGGAGGCCGATTTTTTCCATAATGCCTGCAACAGTATCCCGATGGAATTGCTCTCCATAATGTGATGCACACATTATGGAGAGTTCAGCATCACTAAAGTCAAACCTTTTTGCTGTTCCGCTTAAGATGACATTAAGCGTTTGAAGAGGTTTTCCGGCGGATCTAATGTAGGTAATCTTATAGGGATCTCCTATATACGCTAAAACCCTGCCCTGCTTGTTGACAGCCACAGCATCTCCTCTGTGACAGCATTCGACTAATGGTCCTCGTGAGACATTGATAAGTATTTCCGGCAAGTTCGAATCACCCCATATCAAGTTAGCTCATTATCTAGTTTGAGATGTTAGAGATATCAATATGCAGGGTTGGAGTGTTTTACGAATATTTATAAAGTTGGCTTACCCTTCTAAAATTATGGCAGCTACTGGGCAGCTTTTTGCTGCTAACTTAGTTGCTTCTTCGACATCTTGAGGAATCGGATTTAAATATGCTTCGGCAATCTCATAGCTATTCATCCTGAATACCTGAGGGCAGATCGCTTCACAAGCACCGCAGCCGATACAATCTGAATTCACGGTAGCAAACATTGATTACGGGCTCCTTTCTCTAACACTATTAATCAATTAAAGTCAGAATAACCCAGAAGCTGAATAGGAGTCAATGTGAAAGGTAATATATTTTTATGGTATTGAAATCTATCCCGTGGAGTGCTATTATTATCTAAACCGTTGATGGGGAAGTAAAACCGCAAGACCAGCCACACAGAGAGCCGGGTATGGTGGAAGCCCGGCAGGTAATGGAGCGGGTAAATGGGCCTCAGAGGGTGGAGCGAAAAAGCTTAAGCTTTAGTAGCTACCAACGCAAAGCCAGCGTTAAAGGGCAAAGGGTGTGTTGGCACTCTGCATGAGAGGATGCATGTATTTGTGCATCTGTTAAGGTGGTACCGCAGATTAACGTCTGTCCTTATTCAAGGACGGACGTTTTGTGTTATGGCCACTCTTCGTTCTATTTCAATATAGGAATGGAACGTGCAGAGAAAAAAACCCGCAAATGATAAAATTTGAGGGAGGCTATTATTATGAAGGACCTGATTTTGGCGGGGCGAAAAGCTGAACGAAGTGTAATTGAGGTCAATGGTGTCACAATCGGTGGAAACGAGATTATTCTAATGGGAGGTCCCTGTGCTGTCGAATCCAGTCTCCAGATGAGCCGTTCAGCCGAGACAGTTAAAGAAGCGGGAGGAAAAATTCTCCGGGGCGGGGTTTTCAAACCGCGCACTTCTCCCTATAGTTTCCAAGGATTAGGCTTAGAAGGAGTAAACTATCTTGTTCAAGCCGCCAAAGAACAAGGCTTGCTGTGTGTAACCGAAGTGATTGATGCACGAAGTTTGGATCTGGTCATTGACAAAGTTGATATTATTCAAATTGGTGCCCGGAATATGCAAAATTTTGAACTCTTGAAAATAGTAGGCAGAATCGACAAACCGGTTATCCTTAAAAGAGGATTATCCGCAACCGTTGAGGAGTGGTTGTTAGCCGCAGAATATATATTATCTGCCGGCAATTCACAGGTTATCCTTTGCGAACGAGGTATTAGAACGTATGAACCTAGTACACGAAATACCTTAGACCTTAGCGCTGTCGGAGTGGCTAAAGAACTCTCTCACTTGCCGGTTATCGTTGATCCCAGCCATGCGGCCGGGCGCAGAGATTTAATTTCCTCCTTATCCAAGGCAGCTGTTGCAGCGGGCTCTGATGGCTTGCTCATTGAAACCCACCCTAATCCAGCCGAGGCCACTAGTGATGGACCCCAGTCTCTTACTCCGGAACAGTTTATCCAATTAGCCCAAGAGCTTGGAGCGGTCGCAGCTTCGGTTAAGAGATCCTTCACTTATGGGAGGCATCAACCAGACACCATCGAATCCCTGCGAGCACAGATTGATAGTGTTGATCAAACGATTCTCAAAAAATTGGCAGATCGCATGCAAATCGTTCGAAAATTAGGGGATCAAAAGCGTCTGGATCATGTCAAAGATTCCAATCGGCAAAAAGAAATTGTCCAGCGCTTAGTAAACCTGGCCACAGAACTGGAATTGCCTGCTGAATTAGTCAAGAAGATATATCCTTTGATTTTTGAGTTCGGGGTTCAATCTCAAATTAAAAACAGATTGGCCCAAGAAAAGGAATTGGATCGAACAATATACCCTTTGGGCAGTAAATAAATAGAGTAAGTATTGGGAACGAAACCAATATTGTATGTAAAGACAAGGTGTGATAACAAATCCAGAGATTAGTTTGTTATCACACCTTGAGTTTTATCTATAGTCCGGAGATGATTATTTCCACCGATTTACTAATTCTATTGGCGAGTACTTGATACCCTGCCGAATTTGGATGCAGGCCATCCTGAGCAATATATCTCTCCAAATTATATTTCAGTAAGTCATGGGTAGGAATAAAAATCGTCTTCCCATCTTCTTCAACGAGTTGTTGGGTATTATAGTTCCAAGTGTTTAGAAGTCTGGCATCTTCAAGACTGGTAGCTCTTTCGTACGGATTATAAAGACCTAGAAAAACTATTATGGAATTCGGGTTGGTTTTCCTTAGTTCTTTAAACATTAGCTTTAAATTGTTCTGATAAGTGTTTAGCCTCACATTAAATTCCTCTTCTTTTTCAAGAGTATTCAACGTAAGGATGCTTCGAACATCATTTCCGCCGATAGAGATAAGGATGACATCTGAATTGGTGATCAGTTTCTCAAGCCGTTGACTTTGAAGTTGTTCCAGAAGGCCTAGGCTTTCCAGACCATCTATGCCTGCGTTCTGTACAAGGATCTCTTTAGAAGTGTTGTTTTTAAAATTCTCTGTTAGATAGCCGGAAAACCCTTTGCTCTTTTCGTCTCCCGTTCCTTTAGCAACAGAGTCTCCCAAGATAAGCAATTGGATGGTGTTCGGATTCTTTGACAACTGTGTGGAATCCTCTGGGGTTTGGGTTATTGGGATTGGGGGTGCCGAGGACGGTTGAGGGCTATCCATAGTTGTGATCATGATCGCTTGATAGAATCCGCTGGCTAAAACGATGAAGCCCGCGCAGGCGATTGCAAGAATAGAGTACCACATGCTCTTTTTTAACATGTTCCTGTCTCCTTAGACCAGAATATCTTGGTTTATAAAGTAGAGAAAGCTAACAAGGAGCGAAGCGATCGTCCATCCTACCAGAACCGTAATCGAGAACAGCATCGTCATCCCTTCGATCGGTTGGAACGATCCCGATAAATAATCTGTAAGCCGTAAATTGACCATGAACATATAGCGTGTAATTTTCCAATCAGAGAGAAAGTAGCTGATAAAATTACCCGCTACGAGGGTGGACATGATAATTCCAATGGAAGCAGCCGTACTTTTAACAAGAATAGAGATCATAAACGAGATACTGCCTATGACGACTGCTACAAAATAAGCTAAGGAATAAACCATGAGAGTATAGTGCCACTGAGGGACATTGAGAACTGTGGAGGTATCCAGTTTTCCCGCTATAACTTTAAAACCTGTCGCCACCGGGGCAAGCCATCCGCCGAAACCGAAAAAGAAGCCTGAAATAAGTACGGATAACACAAAAGCAAAGCATAAGACGATGATCTCCAAGATCCTCAAGGTCAAATATTTGCTGAGCAGAATCTTCCATCTGGGAACATTTCTGACGAGGAGCAATTTAATGGTTCCGTTGGATGATTCTCCTGACACCATATCGGCAGCCAGCATAATAATTAATAGAGGCAGAAATAAGAAAATCGATTGTTCCATAAATTTAGTGGTAAATTTCGCTGCAGACTGTTCTAACGGGTTAATATTATTATCGAGGTTATATTGTAGTTGTTCAATTCTTACCCGGAGTGAGGATTTATCGTTCTCATCCCTATAAGGGCTATCGAGCCTGTTTTTCATATCAATTAACTGTTGGTCAGCCAGCTTGCGCCAGTCATCCGTTGCCGCAATTCCCATTCGTTGAGTAAGTTGGGCCTTAGTTCGTTCGGTGGTATGGTTTTGACCATAGGCAAAAACTGAGATTAGCACAACAAGAATGGCAAAGACAAACATCAGTCGCTTCTTGGCAATCATCTTGATTACTTCATTTTCTATCAGGCTAAACAATTTCATCACCTTCCGTAAGGTCCAGAAATAAATCTTCTAACGTGGTTTGCTTTGCCGAGCAATAGGTAAGTGCCAGCCCTTCCCGTATTAAAAATTCATTCAGCTTATCAAGGGGATGTTGGCCTATGTCAGCGCAGATCGTATTCTTCTTTAGCTGAACAGCTTCGATTTGCCAATGGTCCCTGAGCAGAGTGATTGCTTTATCAGGAGCATTTAACTGCCATTCTATCGCATCATTGTGTTTTAGTATTTCTTGAACATGGGCAGTTTTTATGACACTTCCCTGTTTGATAATTGAGACAATATCACACATTTGCTGTATTTCCAACAATAGATGGCTCGATACAAAGACCGTCATCCCTTCCTCATAGGCAAGTTTACGGATTAAGGTTCTGAACTCTGTAATACCGGCAGGGTCGAGGCCATTTGTAGGTTCATCCAGAATTAAAAGTTTGGGTTTTGCGATAATGGCCTGAGCAATTCCTAAACGTTGACGCATACCTAAAGAATAGGTACTGACTTTGTCATTGACCCGATGCTGAAGCCCAACCATTTCCACGACGTCTTTAACCCGTTGTTGACTGATAGTTTTATTCATGGCGGCAAATTGCAATAAATTTTCCATGCCCGTTAAGTATTTGTACATATCAGGGCTTTCAATTATGCAGCCGACATTAGACAGAGCTTTAACAAACTCCTTAGTTACTGAATAGCCGCAGATCCTCACAGATCCTTCCGTAGGTTTTATTAATCCGACAATCATGCGTATGGTTGTTGTTTTTCCCGCACCATTAGGACCAAGAAAACCAAAAATTTGGGAAGGATATAATGTCAAGTCTACCCCTTTGACGATGGCCTTACCTTTAATTGTTTTTCTTAAGTTTGTTAGTTCCAAGACCGGAGCTTGCTGCATAAATACTCCTTTAAATTTAGTTTAAAAATAATGTCAGATTGATTTTTTTATTATAAATAAAATGTGCTCAAATGGGAAGTTGTATTTAAATATAGTGTGTTATTAATTCCAAAGAACGTTATAATATTCATGTCATCCTATCAATAGTTGATATGAATATGGGGGGAATGATTTTATGGTGCAGGCTATTTTCCTATTCATACTGGCAGGTTTAGCCGAAATCGGAGGAGGGTATCTGGTGTGGCTTTGGCTTAGAGAAGCCCGGCCTGTTTGGTACGGAATAATTGGGGGACTCATCCTTGTTCTTTACGGTATCATACCTACTTTACAGAAGTTTCCGAGTTTTGGCCGTGTATATGCCGCCTATGGAGGGGTTTTCATTATTTTGGCCGTTTTATGGGGATGGGGTATCGATAAAAAAGTTCCCGACACCTATGATTGGATAGGTGCCGTCATCTGTATGGTAGGTGTCTCTGTCATGTTATGGGCTCCCCGGCATTAGTATTTGCAGCCAATGATCACTATCGACCGTATTTGACAGCCTGGATCTCGGCTAGGATAGCTAAGGCGATTTCTTCAGGGGTTTCTCCCCCGAGATTGAGACCAATGGGAGAATGAATTTCGTTTATGGTCTCTCGCGCAACCCCTTGTGCCTCGAGATGTTGGAAACACAAAGCAACCTTTTTACGGCTGCCAACCATTCCAATGTAACGGTGCGGCTTCAGGATTGCCGCTGCCAGGGCTGCTTCGTCCAGCGTATGTTGATAGGTACAGATTACAATTGAGGACTGTTCGGTTGTTTTGTAGTTCTTGAGTTCAGTGACAATATCTCCGGATATCAACTCATTAGCATCCGGGAACCATTCTTTCGTGAGCATCCCGGGCCTGTCGTCAATAATCGTGATGAAATAGCCTAAAACCCTTGCGAATTGATAAAGGGCTCGGGCGATATGACCAGCACCAGCGATCAATAAATGATCAGGCTGTTTAAAAACACGAATAAATAATTCAATTTTACCCCCACAAACCATCGCAAGTTTCTGGGGGTCATTTGATTCAACTTCAAACTCATAGCGTATGGTCTTGGAAACTCCTTCTTTAAGGCATTCGGCTGCTTCAAGTGCCGCTTTGGATTCTGCAATCCCTCCGCCGATTGTGCCTTCTACTAAGTGCCCGTCACGGTCAACCAGCATCATGCTGCCAACCCCACGGGGACTGGAACCTTCCGTTTGAGTAATCATGACGAGCGCAATATCTTTACGCTGCTCAATGGCCTGGGCCAATCTCTGGATTACCTTGTTATTCAAAATCTACACCTCGCTTTTTAGAATACTTACCAATTTGTTTCTTGTAAAGTTGTCTATTTAAAATAGGTTATGTTTGGATAAGGAGAATAGTAAGTTCAGGGCATCTTAGCCTTTCAGCTTAGAATTAGTTTACCCCCCAATAATACGTAAAATATGGAATCAGAGAGATAGACTTGAATCATTGGAGCAATTGTTGTAAAATAAACACATAGACATTTAGAAGTTTATCTAAATATATAAATATCCAAGTATCTAAACTAACTGTTGTTTTAATGTCTGGAGGGGGCCAAATGGGGGTGATTTTAATGTCCCATCAGGACACATTCAAAGCGTTGTCAGATAACACTCGTCGTCAGATCCTCAGGTATTTAAAAGAAGGGGACATGAGTGCCGGGGAAATCGCTGAGAAGTTTAATATGTCAAAGCCAAGTATTTCTCATCACTTAACCCTTCTTAAGCAAGCCGATTTGGTTAGTGACCGGCGACAAGGGCAAAGTATCATCTACTCGTTAAATACTTCAGTGTTTGAAGAACTATTAGGCGTAATCATGGAATTTATCCGTAAGACGCCGGGTGAAGATGAGGATCGAAATAACATCAAAAGGAGCTGAATGGTATGACCGAAATGAAAAAGGCTAGAGATGGCCGATTGTTTATTATTTTGTCAGGGATAGTGGTGCTTGTGTCATTAATTGCTGGACTTATCTTATACCCTCAGTTACCCGAACAAGTTCCTTCTCATTGGAATGCGGCAGGAGAGATTGATGGTTATATGGGGCGGCTGGGTGGAGCCTTTTTTCTGCCTGCAGTCATGTTAGGCCTACTAATAATGCTGACGGTTATTCCCAAGATCGATCCTAAGAAGAGAAATTACCAGTCAATGGGAAAGGTTTATTCCTTAGTTGTTTTCACAATCATCGTCTTTATGGGCGCTATCTATGCCGGAACCATTGCTGCTGTATACGGGCATCCGATGGCTGTTCCGCGTATTGCAATGCCGGGGATCGGCTTACTGTTAATCATTCTCGGTAACTATATGGGTAAGATTAAGTATAATTACACCTTTGGTATCCGAACGCCCTGGACCTTGGCCAGCGAAGAGGTGTGGTACAAAACTCATCGTGTTATGGGGCCATTATGGGTTGTGGGCGGACTGATTCTCTTGCCGGTGGGTTTTTTGCCGGCAGGTTGGACTATGCCTCTGATCGTTGGTGTCAGTGTGCTATTATCGCTGGGTTCCATGGGGTATTCCTTCCTAGTATACCGTAAAATAATGAAGGACTCTTAATGACATCACTCCTTGTAAGAATGGCCTGCAATTTACTTGCAGGCCGCTTTTGTTCACTTTATCATTCCTACTGCCAGAGCTCCCCGCTGGCCGTATTCATCAAACTATTCTCAGTAATGCTCTCCATTCTCGTAGTAGCGAGGTTTCTCTAAAATTGTAAACATAATATCGACGCTCGGGCAGCCCGCTTGATTAATCAAGCGGCTGATGGTTTTAGCAACTTGATCTTGAGCCTCTTGCCCCCGGTCGAACCAGGCAACCTCCACAAAAGGATAGCCTGAAACTATCTCCCCATTTTGAATAAAGGTAGAGTTAATGACTTCAAGGGTGAAGTCATCCTTTGGGGAGTTTGTCAGCAGTGCCAGTTCGTCAATAAGTTGACTGCTTAATTTAAGGATAGTGTTTGTCCCGATTCCGCGAATTTTAATTTGGGGCATTATGAATCCCTCCATATAATTTTTATTACAAGGTGTAGTCAGTCTATCCTTAGGACGGGCTGCGTTTTGTTTTAGCGATGTAATGTTCAAATGGATGCTGAATCCGAGATCATTCAAAATATATTAACTCATGACGTGTATACCAGAGGACTAGGGAGACAGGCACAACTAGTTCACCTCTGCACATACAATAGAAGTGTGGAAAAGGACAATTGGTGCAGCCATGATATTATTATATAGGAGGAAACCTCCAGTGGAAATAGGTATGCTGGCGCTTTTTGGAAAGACAGTTACCCTTATGGAAAGCTTAGGATTTATGTGGATTGTGCATACGGGTTTTGAACTTAGACTATGGGAACGCCTTCTTAAAGGAGCATCTAAGGAACAGATCCTTGCGGAAAATTCGAATTGGGACTCACTTTTACTGGACCATTGGCTTGAACAAGCAAGAATTCAAGACCTGCTGGTTTTTAAAAATGGAAATTATCAGCTGAGTAAAATAGGGAAGGCCATTTGTGATTACCGTGACTATGGCTTAGAAGCGATGTACAAAGAGTTCGTCCTTCACTGGGGGCCATGCTTTGCCAAAGTGCCCGATTTGATAAGACGGAAAATCCCGCGGGATCAGTTAGATCGTGAAATGGAAAATGAGCTTATTTCCAGGGCCTCTAAAGCTTCTGAACCTTTTGTCTGGCCATTGCTGAGGGGAAAATGTGAAAAAGATCATTGGCTGAAGGTTTTAGATGCAGGCTGCGGCGAAGCAGTGTTTTTACGGAGACTCGTCGAAGAATTCCCAAATCTGAAGGGGGTTGGACTGGAGATCAATCCCTCTGTAGCCCATAGGGCTGCGGCCCAATCTGAATCTTATCAAGAGCGAATTCGAATCGTTGCCACAGATGTCTTTGAGTTTACTGACACTTTGGGATCCTACGATTGTTGTCTGCTCAATAACAATATCTACTATTTCAGCCATGAAAAGCGCGTAGAGCTTTTGAACCTTATTAAGGGTCTATTAGCACCGGGAGGCCAAATTGGGATTTTAACGGCTCTGCGCGGAGTAAATGCTTCCTTTCAACTTTTCAATACTCATATTCCACAAAACTTAATGAGCTTTTTCCTGTCCTGCCACGAGGGTTTTGCTGGATTACCTCTGGAAAAAGAAATGCTGGATCTCTTGGATCAAACGGGTTTCACCGAGATTGAGACGATTCCGCTCCCTTTTAAGGTCTCGCATTATTTTTTTGCTAAAAAGCCCTTGGCTTAAATTGAGCGTTAAGCATTCTAAAAGGTCTTGGCAGGAAGTAGGGAGGAAATGATTGAGGTTGAGGGATTAACCAAAGTATATCGTCAAGAGGGACGGGGAATATGGGATATAAGTTTTCAGGTGGAACCTGGGACAGCCTTCGGATTTCTCGGGCCCAATGGAGCAGGCAAGACGACGACCATCCGACTTTTAATGGGTTTTTTAAAGCCCGATTCCGGACGAGTAACCATCAATGGGCTTGATTGCTGGCGGGAAAAGACGGAAGTAAAGAAGATTGTCAGTTACCTTCCTGGTGAACTTCATTTTATTGAGAACCTGACAGGAGAGGATTTTTTAGATCTTATCGCAGGCATGCATGGCGACGGTCTTCAGATAAAGAAAAAGCGGGGTTATTTGTCAGGGGTTTTTGAATTGGACTTAAAAATACTAATTCGTAAGATGTCCAAAGGAATGAAGCAGAAGTTGGGAATTATCGCGGCATTGATGCTGGATGCAGATGTACTCATCCTTGATGAACCGACCTCCGGGCTGGATCCTTTAATGCAAAACGTATTTCTTGAATTAATCCTTGAGGAAAAGAAGAAGGGGAAGACTTTGTTTATGTCTTCCCATCAATTTTCTGAGATCGAGCGATCCTGTGAGCAGGTTGGAATGATTCGAGAAGGAAAACTTTTAACCGTTCAAAGTATTTCCCAGCTAAGAGAAGCCGAGTATCAAACGTTTGAAATTGAAGTCGAAAGTGACGAGGATGTGGCCCTTCTAAATGAGAGCCCATTCGATCTGATCCCTATTAAGAAGAATTGCTTTATGGTCCGTGTAGCAGGTGAATTGGATACTTTGTGGTTAATTCTCGGGCAAGTGCGTGTTAAACGCTTTAGGGAACATTTTATGGAGTTGGAAGAGGCCTTTATGGATTATTACCGATAGTCCCCGTTACCGGGCTGAGAGATCAATGACAAATTTAAGGTGGGTTAACTATGAATAGGGCATTGTTTCGGGCAATGTATAAACAATATCGCAAGAAAGTAGCAGCCATTTCAACCGGAATCGTTCTTTACGAAGGACTTTTGACATGGGTTTATCCTATTATTGCGAAAAATCCGGCGGTGATAGAGGTTGCAGAGTCTATGCCTTCTACTGTAAAGACTGTTTTTGGAATTTCGGAAAATGCACGGACGGATACATTTGAAGCCTTTATATCGGGCCAGTTTTATGCCAGGATTTGGGTTATGCTTATGGCCTTATACGGAATACAAACCGCCAATGCCTTACTTGCGAAAATGGTGGAGGATGGGTCTTTGGCCTTACTTCTCTCTACACCTGTATCCCGCAGTGAGATTCTTTCAACTCAAATGGGAGTTTTGCTTAGTACAAACGCTATTCTAGTCGCTGTTACGATCGCCGGGCTCTTTATCGGCACGTTCTGCTCCGGAATTGAAATCAATCGCTGGAATTATTTATGCTTGGGTGTTCTGGGAATTGCCTTTTTCTCTGTGATTGAAGTCTATAGTCTCTTCTTCTCAGCCTGGTTTGTTGAGGAAGAACAGGCTTTAACCTATGCCGCAGGTTTAACGCTGGCTTTTTACGGTCTGGATATCGTCGGAGGACTCAGCGATAAATTATCCTGGTTAAAAAACCTCTCCCTCTTTCAATGCTTTCAGCCGCAAGAGGTACTAGAAGGAACGAGAGGCACGATGCCGACCATTATAGGTCTTAGTGTTGTTTCAGCGGTTCTCTGGTTATTGACAAAAAAGGTATTTGAGAAACAGGATCTGGCAATATAAAAACGCAGAAATTGGCGCCTAACCATAAATAGGCGCCAAATTTGGCTTCAGTGAGGCAGTTTGTTGAGAAGTCAGACATGGTAACATCAGAATATTGTATACCAAATAAGTTGACTCATTAAAGGAGTTTGAAATAATTCGTCTAATAAAAAGCATAGTAATTACATAATATACGGTCGGTTTTATTGTAATTTATTCCTCAAATTTGTTGGTCGGCACATGCGGAAAGCTCAACTAGATTTAAGAGGGAGGGAAGCTGATTTCTACCTGCGTAGAAACCAGGAAATGAATGAAAATGACATTAGCAAAAAAAATGGTGGCTTATTTTTTGTTAGTAATCTTTGTGGCGTCAGCTGGGTTTGGTTACACGATTTATAAGTGTACTAATGCGGAAGTGGCGGTTATCGATCTCAAGGGTAAGATTCCGAGAATGCAGACAAACAATGATATTGCCTATAACGCTGCTGCCGAGGCCTCTAATCTCAGGGCTTATTTACTCTATGGCAAGGAACAATATCTTGATGAATTTAAGCGCTTGGCAGAATTAAATATAAAGCTTGAAGATGTCCTTATCAATGAGGCTATGAATGCACAGTCACGCAAATTAGCTGAGGAGACTAAAGCACTGGATCAGAAATATGCTGAACTGGCGAATAATAAATTTATTCCTTTATTGAAGGCTGGCAACCGGGACGAGGCAATGAAAGTAGCGATTGAGGAACTGGCACCACTAGGCAGTCAATTACTGGCAAAGGTTGATGAAGCCAAAATCCACCGCATGAATACGGTCCAGAAAGCTATGGAGGATACCTATAATGCTACGTTATTAGCTAAAAGGGTGTCGGTAATATCCGGAATTCTGATGGCGGTTTTAGGAATCCTAATCGGTTTGTTTGCAGCTCGTAGAATTTCGGCCCCGGTCAGAGAGTTACAAGGGTTGATGGCTCAGGCCAGCGAAGGAAATCTGATGGTAAGGGCGATTGTCAAAACCAAGGATGAAATTGGAGAGCTTTGTGAGTCGTTTAATGCCATGATCGCCGGGCAATTGGAGATTGTCCGGTCGGTGAGGAATAGTTCGATTGACCTGGCGGCAGCATCTCAGGAAATGGCAGCCTCTTCCAGTGAGGTATCGGGGGCAACAACGATTATCGCCGCCAAAACCCAGACGGTTGCCGAGTCCATGGATGTTGCCTCAAATTCAAGCATGGAAACCTCACAGGTCCTAGTCGAACTTTCGGCACTTATTCAAATTGCCAAAGATAAGGCCGCTTCAGCCAGCGTTCAATCGGAAAGCTCTATTAACGCGGCCAAGGAGGGAAAAGCCACCGTAAACATTGCGATGCAAAGCATGAATACTATTTACGATAAGACGAGAGAAGCGGAAAAAGTAATCCAGCTCCTGAATGAATACTCTCAAAAAATCGGTATGATCAACGAAACCATCACCGGTATTGCAAGTCAAACAAATTTATTGGCACTCAATGCGGCTATCGAAGCCGCCCGGGCCGGCGAATCGGGCAGGGGATTCGCGGTTGTTGCTGAAGAAGTCAGAAAACTGGCGGAACAATCCAATGTTGAAGCGAGCAATATTTCCCAGCTGATTTCTAAGATTACCGAAAACACAACCAGTGCGGTTATAGCTATGGAGCAAAGTTTAGCTGAGGTCGAGATAGGGGTGCAAGAGGTCGGTAAAGCGGGGAAATCACTGGAGAACATTCTCTCAGCCGTCACGGAAACGGTAAGCGATATCAATGGGATTGCTAAGGTCACAAACGACGAGGTTGCTTCCTCCGACAAAATTGTTCAACTCATCGAGGGGGTTGCCGAAGTTATTGAGAATACAAGCCGGGATGCCCAAGAGGTTTCCACAGCTATCGAGGAAACGACGGCAAATGTTGAGATGGTAGCCGCAAGTACTGAGCAAACCAGTGCAATGTCGCAGGGCCTGCATAATCTTATTACTAAGTTTAAGGTCGAGGAGTGAGACGATGAAACATTCAATTAAAGTCAATGGAAATCAGGCCACGGTATTCTTAGCAGATAAATTATACGTTCGCGATGCCTCGTTACTAAGAGACGATGTGTTAGAAATAATCGACCGTGGGGTTACGAATATCCGGATTGATCTCTCAGGGTTATCCTACATCGATAGTTCGGGATTGGGCACGTTAGTGACGATTAATAAACGCACGAAGGAGAAAAACGGCAGGCTTGTGCTGAGGGGCGCTCAAGGTCTACCATTTGAACTAATTAAACGAACCCGGCTTGACAGGGTGTTTAGCATTGAAGATTAAAACGTATTGAACGCAAAACTTTAAAAAGTATTGAGGAAAATGATATTACTGAAGGCTCTAGGCAAAACGATTAATAATCTGTTGGCCTGGAGCTGAATTTTGTTCAAGAGTATAGGCAAAGGAGGTCCTTTATGCTTAAAAATGCCCAATCAATCCTCAATAGTATGCCATTTCTGGCTTGGCTAAAAGATAAGCAGGGTAAATATGTGCTTGTCAATTCAGCCTTTGAAGATTTCTATAGAATAAAGAATACAGAGATCGTCGGAAAGACCGATTTCGATTTCTTTCCTCATTATGTTGCCTTAGAACACAAACGAAGTGAAGAAGAGTTAATAAAATCTAAAAACTGGCAGCCCCTTCTTCCTCTTCACCATGAGGTGGGAGGCCAGTGGCTGGAAACCTTTGTTGCGCCGTTTTTTGAGGAGGCAAGGGGTGAAGTCATAGGAACTATAGGAATAGCGAGAAATATCACGGAGAGAAAACAACTTGAAATTGATCTTGCCAACCAAAAGAGATTTCTCAAAACGATCATTGATACTATACCTGATTTTATATTTTATAAGAATACCAAGAGCGTGTTGCTGGGGTGTAATAAAGCGTATGCAGAAAAGGTTTTAGGGGTAAGCGAGGATGAAGCAATCGGCAAAATAGATTTAGAAGGTATGGAGGATATCGAATCCGTTCAATTCTATCAGCAGAATGATCAGGAAGAATTATTGACCTTAAAATATGAAGGGAAATTTGCTTTAACAGGTGGTAATGTCATCTCCACTGAAACAGTGAAAACAACTTTCTTAAATGAGCAGGGGAACGTGGCCGGGCTTATAGGCATTGCCAGAGATATTACGGAGAGAAAACAGCTTGAAAGTCAACTCAGAGAGAGCAAAGAAAGATACTCTGCAATTGTCAATAATGCACCCCAGATTGTCGTTATTTTTAAGCAAGGGATCATTGAATTTGTGAACAATGCTGGTATAGAAGTCCTGGGGTATAACGAAGAATGTGTCCGCCACCATATGAAGGGTTTTAAGACAGAAACCTTATTTGGGTCTGTTAATTCGGCTTTATTGGATAGCATAAGAGGGGAACATTGTGTCTCCTATGAAATAGAGCTTATTAAAAAGTCCGGTGAAATCATTAATGTACTTTTAAAGGGTACAGAGATTCCCTATGAGAGGGAAAAGGCCACACTGGCGGTCATGATGGATATTACTGAAAGCAAACAATTAAACCTCAAGCTGCGGGCAAGCGAAGAGAAATTCAGACAGCTTGCCGAAACGATCAATGAGGTTTTCCTGATTACTGACGGAGAGAGGATTGTCTATGTCAGTCCGGCCTATGAAAGAATAAGTGGGATGTCTTGTCAGAGCCTGCTGGATAATCAAAGTTCACTTCTTGAGTTGATTCATCCGGCTGACAGGGAGAGGATGCAAGCTTCGTTCTATCACGGCTCGCGCACAAAGAACGAGGATTTAAGCGAGGAGTTCAGGATTACCCGACCCGATGGGGAAACCAGGTGGCTTTGGATGCAAAGCTATCCCATACGGGATGAAGCCAACCCTAGCTCAAGGAGAGCGATGACCATCGTTGATATAACCGACCGGAAGAAGGCAGAAGACAAGCTTAGGGAGCGGGAACATCAGACTCAGATCGAAGTTATGTTAGCCGCGAGGGTGCAGCGTGATTCCCTGCCCCGCCCTTTGGTCAACAATAAGGTTCGGGTCCGTACGATTTTCGAGCCCAGAAGCACGATCAGCGGAGATTTTTTAAATTACAAGTGGTTCGGGGAACAGGAAAAATTATGTGGTTATATCATAGATGTAAGTGGACATGGTGTGGCTACAGCTTTGCAAACCGCAACCTTTAAAATGCTGCTGGATAACGTTCTGCTTACCGGAGAGAGGATTGAGGAAGAGGTCCTGCAAACGATTAACCAGAAAATAATGCAGTATTTATATGAGGATTCTTTTGTAGCTTTACTGTACTTCGAATTTGATTTTCGAGCCGGGGTGCTTAAACTAATCTGTGCCGGCATAACCCTATTTCTCGCTGCCAATCCGCAGGGATGTTCGTTAGTCCCTATCTATGGCTGTTATCTTGGTATTATTGATCATCCGGAAATCGAAACCAAGATAATATCATTGAATCCGGGAGACATATATTGTTTGATGAGTGATGGTGCTTCTGATCTCTTGGAATTACATGGGCTACGTAAACAGGGTAGTTTCGCGGAAT
The DNA here is from genome assembly GCF_000244895.1 of Desulfosporosinus youngiae DSM 17734. Taxonomy (NCBI): domain Bacteria; kingdom Bacillati; phylum Bacillota; class Clostridia; order Eubacteriales; family Desulfitobacteriaceae; genus Desulfosporosinus; species Desulfosporosinus youngiae. The sequence continues at coordinate 4,049,263 of NZ_CM001441.1, read as the reverse complement.
ATAAGAACTGGCTTGAGGAAATGGCCAAATGTCCGGAAAGAAATGATGATTTTTCGGTTATTTGTGTCGAGATTCTCCATGAAAGCAAAGGAACAAGCCTACTGAAGATAAAAAGCGATGCGGATCTCGAACGCGCTCAGGTAACTATAAGTGAGTTTCTGGAACGGAATGCTCCGGGCCAGGCGCCCATGATGGAGGTTGCTGTCAATGAAGCGATCAACAATGGTTTTCTTGCCTGCGGGCAAGTTTTTGTGAAAGCCAGGCGGATTGGCGGCAGACTAATCATAAGGGTTAAGGACGATTGCCAGGGTTTTGACACAAAGGATGTTAATGTCCGCCGGAAAACAGAGAGGTATGAAGAAGAATTTGAGGAGATGCTGGATGCCGAGGGCGGACGAGGCATCTTATTAATGAAAATGGTTTGTGATAAAGTCATTTATAATGCTAAGGGCAATGAAGTGCTCTTGATGAAGGTGATTTAACACATGCGAAAGATTCTTGGCAGATTGTCCTAAAAATAGTATATTTGATGATGAACTATATTAAAGACACAAGCTATCTCCTCAGAAAGGGTGAGGGAAAAATTAAAGAAGTAACAGCAGCAGTTATCCTAAAGGACAATTGTGTCTTGATTGCCCAACGGTCGGCCGGTGATAAATTAGCAGGCAAATGGGAGTTTCCGGGCGGCAAGACGGAACCCGGCGAGACTCCGCAGGAATGCTTGAAACGCGAGATCAAAGAAGAATTAGAGGTTGACATCGAGGTGTTGAATTTCTTTGCTGAGAGCATTTATACATATCAAAGCGGGACCATCAAACTAATGGCCTTTTGGTGCAAGTGGATTGCGGGTGACTTAACTTTAAAAGTCCACAGCAAAATTGTATGGGTTAAACGGTCCGAATTGAACCTATATGACTTTGCCCCCGCGGATATTCCGCTGGCAGAAAAACTAAGGCAATTATTAAGCTTGGAATCTCAAAGCTTAGAAAGTAAAATATTAGGAGATTCGGCGCATGAGTAGCAGAATAGGGGACCTTAATAATAAAACTGTGGCTGCCGGAATTGCATCAGGACTTTTAGCGATCACTGGCCCGCCTGTCATTATCCTGGAAGCTGCGGCCAAGGGTAACTTTACAATGACTCAGACCATCCTTTGGATGTTCTCGGTCTATGTATTTGGCGGAATCTATAGTATTGTGATTCCGCTGTATTATCGCATGCCTATCGTGGGTGCCCATTCGATTACAGGTGTTGCTTTTCTGGCGACGGTCACGACTCAGTTTACGTATCATCAGTTAATCGGTTCTTATATTTTTGCCGGGCTGTTGATGTTGCTGATTGGATACCTGGGAGTGTTTTCCAAGCTCCTGGAATATGTGCCTAAACAAATCATTTCTGTGATGTTAGCAGGAATGATTACAAAGTATATGGTTAGTTTTGTCACATCACTCCACCATTTCCCTCTGGTTAGCGGAGTGTCTCTTCTCACCTACTTTATTTTCAGCAAATGGAATCAGCGAATTCCTCCAATGGTTGCGGCCATCGGGACAGGATTTGTGCTCTTGATTTTGACGCAGCCTTTAAATAATGTTGGCTTGGTATCAGAGTTTGTTCTTCCGGCTCCTCAGCTCCCTGTATTTGATCCCTTAAGTTTATTCTCCGTTTCAATTCCTCTTGCCTTACTTATCTTGAGCAATGATGCGGCGGTTGGGATTGGGGCCCTGGAACAGAATGACTATCCCCCGCCTGTGAACCAGGTTATAATCTTCAGTGGTATTTTTTCAATAATAACCAGCTTTTTCGGAGGGCAATCAGCAAATATTGCAGGAATGATGACTGCGATTTGTTCAGATAATGAAGCGGGCCCCAAGGAGAAACGCTATATGGGAGCAGTCGTCTCAGGGATCATCATTCTTTTGTTTGGCTTATTCGCCTGGAAGCTGGTTCCCTGGATTCAAGCCCTGCCATCGGAGTTTGTAGCAATGCTTGTTGGTTTTGCCTTGCTGGGTGTGTTTGGAAATAGCTTGTCTGTGGGCTTCTCAAAGCCAACTATGAAATTGAGCGCGGCATTTACCTTTGTCATCGCTGTGTCTAACATTACCATCTTTAATGTTAGTGCACCGGTATGGGCTTTGATTATGGGTACCTTGATTGCCCGCTTTGTTGAGAAAAATTGACAGCTATAGAAAAACTGCCGATTCATGGAGTAATGACTTTAACGACTTTCTCCCGGAGGTCCTTTTTATGCTATAATTGTGAGTAATATCAAAATTGCGTTAAGGAGTGTATGTATGGGTTTCCTTAGAAAAAGGATCACGTTAGGGTCTTTTATAAGAATGATTGCCAATGAGGTTTTACAGGTACCCCAGTTTACTTATGAGCATTATCTTAAACACGATCCAAACTCAAGATTAGCTCAAAGTGAATTTGAGGAGTTTGTTAAAAACCTATCTTCTTTAAGACTCCTGATTTTCTACGCTTTATTAAAAGACAGCCAGAATAAAGGGCAATTAAAGTTTAAATTAGATGACTTTGTTAAGACCTTTATCCAAGCGTTACAATTAGCTTACCAAGATAATGACTTCGGCCAAGATGAAGCCCAGCGGCTTGTGGCAGCTTTCAGTCATGAGTTGGATGGTTACACTAGTTACCTTGAGACAATACCCGAGAATGACTTGCGGAAAGACGGGTTTACTGCCTATGCATGTTTATATTTTACTTCCAAATTCAGTGAACCTTCTAAAGAGGATGTAAAAAATGGGATATATGTCTCGCTTATCAATACCCAGCGGTTGCTGATGAAAGAATATTATAGTCAAGCCATACAAAAGGTTAAGATTACTTAAAGTTATATCTCTAACATATTCATTGGGAGAAAGAGAGGGTTACTGACTTGATTATTACCGGAGCAGAGGCGATTATTGAATCCCTGAAAAACGAAAAGGTCGATGTAGTGTTTGGTTATCCCGGCGGGGCAGTGTTAACACTTTATGATGCTTTATATCAAGCGGACTTTAGACATATCCTCACTAAGCATGAACAAGGAGCGGTTCATGCCGCCGATGGTTATGCCAGGGCAACGGGAAAAGTCGGAGTTGTTATTGCCACCTCTGGCCCGGGGGCAACCAATCTGGTGACAGGAATTGCCACAGCCTACATGGATTCTATTCCTTTAGTGGCGATTACAGGACAAGTTGCTGTTCCTCTGATCGGAAGGGATTCCTTTCAGGAGGCCGATATCCGGGGGATTACGACTCCTATTACGAAACATAATTATTTAGTTAAGAAGGCCGAGGATTTACCGGCTGCACTTAAAGAAGCCTTTTATATCGCCCGAACAGGCAGACCAGGGCCCGTTGTTGTTGATATTGCGAAAGATGTCTTTGCCGCTTCCTTTGATTATCAATATCCGCAGGAAGTTAAGCTGCGCGGTTATCGTCCTGTTTACGCAGGGGATACTGAGGTGATCGAAAGGGTTTTTGCGGAAATGAAATCTGCTCAAAAGCCGCTGATTTTTGTAGGAGGCGGGGTCAATCTGTCAGATTCTGCTGAGGAGTTAAAAGACCTGATTGAACAGACCGGCTTTCCGGTTATTTCGTCGTTAATGGGTTTAGGGTGTCTTTCTTATGATCATCCTCAGTTCTTAGGCATGGTTGGAATGCATGGGACTTATGCAGCTAATATGGCTACGACGGAATGTGATTTGCTCCTTGGAATAGGAGTCCGCTTTGATGATAGAGTGACCGGACTTCTGAGCGAATTTGCGGCAAAGGCTAAAATTGTTCATTTCGACATCGATCCGGCGGAAATCAATAAAAACGTTTTAGCCCACATACGTGTGATCGGAGATATAAAATGGTCAATGCCGGCCTTAACCCAACAAGTTAAGGCGGTTTCCGGCGAGCTTAAGGAACAGGTTCGATCCTGGCTGGAGAAAGTACAGAACTGGTATCGGGAGAAGCCTTTGACCTATGTGCGGGGCACTGACCTTGTTATGCCCCAGGCGGTCGTCGAAAAGGTTAGCCAATTGACTCAAGGGGATGCTGTAATTGTTACAGATGTCGGGCAGCATCAGATGTGGGTTGCCCAATTCTACGGTTTTAAAAATCCCCGTTCCCTGCTCACCTCAGGCGGGCTTGGCACAATGGGCTATGGCCTGCCTGCAGCCTTAGGCGCGCAATGCGGATTGCCGGATAAGCCGGTTATCCTCTTTGTTGGCGATGGGGGAGTTATGATGAATTGCCAGGAGTTTGCTACGGCCGCGGAATATCATTTTCCGGTCAAAGTTCTTATCCTGAATAATCAATGTTTAGGTATGGTTGCTCAGTGGCAGAGGATGTTTTATGGAGGGCGCTATTCCCAGACCAATCTTAAAGGGTCCCCGACCGACTTTGTGAAATTAGCTGAGGCTATGGGGGTGGCTGGTCTAAGGGTGACCAAGCCGGAGGAACTAGGAAAGATTATTGAACAGGCCTTGGCTATTCCGGGTCCAGTGGTCGTGGATATTCAGATTCCGGAAGTATTGGACGTCTTCCCTATGGTTCCGGCAGGTGCATGTTTAGATCAGATGATGCTAGGAGGATTAGAAGGATGAAGCATACACTCGCAGTATTAGTAGAAAATAAACCGGGGGTATTGACCCATATTTCCGGACTTATTAGCCGTCGGGCCTTTAATATTGAAAGTATCGCTGCCGGGTACACGGAGGAACCGGACACCACCAGAATCACGATTGTGGTCGAGGGGGATGAGATAGAGCAGGAACAAGTTGTCAATCAGCTGTCTAAATTAGTGGATGTTATTAAAATAAGTGATCTGACGGCAGTAGAGTCGATTCAGCGTGAGTTAGCCTTAATTAAGGTTAAAGCAAGTATGGCGACACGTTCAGATATTATTAATATTGTCGAGATTTTTCGAGCGAGTATTGTTGATGTTAACCGGGAGACGATGGTTATCGAATTGTCCGGGGATGAAACAAAGATCGATGCCTTATGCCAAGTCCTCGAAGAGGATCACGGAATTATTGAAATCGCACGTACGGGTAAGATCGCGCTTTCACGGGGACCAATTCCGGCGAAAGATCAGTAAAGATAAGGCTGTCCTGAAAACTCAACTACCAAAATTCTAAGTGGCTGCAACAAACACAAGCGTCCTCCTTTCACATATCAAAAAGTGGAGAGGACGCTTGTGTTTTGTTGTTTTAGAAGCATAAGTGGGGACGTGGAGAAACCATTGATCTGCAATTCGAAAGGCGCAATGGATGATGGGGATAGAGAGAGACTGTTTATACATAATAGGTGTGGCAGAGATTTAAAATCTGTTATGCCTCTGGCAAGGGGTTTTTATAATAGTTGTAAATTCCAATCAGAATGGCATTGGCAACATTTTTGCGGAAGGTCGGGTTCTGCAGCCTTGCTTCTTCGTAGGGATTGGATATAAAGGCGGTTTCAACCAAGACAGAGGGCATGGTTGTATAGCGTAAAACATATAATCTGCCTTCTTTGGGTCCGCGGTTGTTTGTTTTGATCGTGTCGATGACAGCAGATTGAATGCTATTGGCAAGATGCAGGCTCTCATTTTTTTGAGGATTATCCGCAGAATAATAGGTTGAAGTGCCTTGAACATCCCTATTAAGACTCGCATCATTATGGATACTTATGAATAGATCTGCCTTTGATTCATTGGCTAAGTTTACCCGGGTTTGGAGGTCTTCGGCTTCTGTGTGGTTGTTTGCACAGAGTGAGACATCCTTAGTTCGAGTAAAGATAACGGTTGCTCCCGCATTTCTTAAAGTTTCGTCCAAAGCAAAGGCTATGGCTAAGTTGTTATCTTTTTCGTAAGTTTTCGTAGGGCCGATAGCTCCCGTATCCGGTCCGCCATGACCAGGGTCAATCATTATGGTCTTACCTGACAAGGCATTAGCGGGAACTTTTTCAAAGGGATTGATAAGAACTTCTGTAGAAGGATCATAGGTTGTTACAGGAGGATCATCTTTGGGGTCTTCGGCAGGAGGAGGCTCTTCATCCTCTCCTCTTGAAGGAGGAGGAGGTTCCGGTTTCTTTATTTCTGAAGGGAGCGGGGGAAAGTCCTTCAGATTGTCCGGGTATTTTGAAGAGGTTTTTCCTTCAATAATAGTTTGGGCGGCAGCACTGATAATCCCGGTTCCGCCTAAAATATAAACCTGACCATTAACGGATAGATCAATGGTGGGCGCAGAATTGCTGTTGTCTGACGAAGAAGGTTCGTTGTTCGCCGCGATAGTTACATAGTCAGCGGAGATCCAGCCTGTTTTCGATTTATAGGTTGTCTTGTACCATTGGCCTTGCTGTTCGAGAAGCTCAACAGAGGTATCCTTTGGGATCGTGACAAGCACATTTCCTGTGGAGGAAGGGGTTTCCCGAAGGTTTAGCCCACCTGAAGCCTTGGTGATCCCCTTTATGGATGTCACACTGAGATAATTGGCAGATACCCAGCCGGTTTTGGCTTGATAAGTTGTTTTGTACCATTGGTCCTGCTTATCGCTAAGATCAATCATGGTTCCTTCCGGAATGGTGGTAAGCACGTTTCCCGTGGAGGAGGGGGTTTCTCTGAGGTTTAAGCCCCCTGAAGCCGTGATTTTTCCTTGATTAAGCCGGGGATTGGTATTATTACTTGGGGTTTGGACCGGAGCCGGAGGTTCTACTTTCATATGCTGGCGCATAATGGCATAGACTGAGGGCGGGATATCGTTTACTTCCGCAAGTAAAAGGGGAGCCTTGAATTTAGAAGCAAGAACAGTACCCGCTACAGCGTCCGGAAATGTGATACCGGAAGCTAAGAAAAGGTCATTTGATTGGTAAGTTTCTTTCATGTGAGAGACAACTTCGGCATTCGTTCCGTAACGGTCATAGCCTGCCAGGCGAGTTTCAACGGTGAAGCTGCGTTTTGTTAATTCTTCGGAAGGAATGACAGCTTCCCCCCCGATTACGATTAAGTGCTGAGGGGCAGTTTCCTGATAGTATTGAATCACAGAATCCGGAAGCTTAGTTGAGGTAAGAACGATGGGGATCTGCTTTATGCCGGCAAAGGTTGCTGCAGATAGAGCATCCGGGAAATTATCGCCGTTGGCCAGAATCAAGGAATCGCTGGATAGCTTTTTGGCAAGGAGTACGGATGTCTCATACCGGTCAAATCCCCCGATGCGTTCCCAGTTTATCGACAATTTATCCGTGAGTTCCTTTCCAATGGCAGGTTGCAAACATGCATTCCCGCCCAGAAGAATAACGTTTTGCGGGGATAAGCGCTGCAATTCCTGAACAACCCGCGGGTCAATGGAGTCTCCTTTGGTCAGCAGAATAGGAGCATTTAAGCTTACAGCGAAAGGGGTTGCCGCGATGGAATCCGGATAATCGTTATATTCGCATAAAATAACCGCTTGAGCTGAGGTCCATCCTTTTTGAGATATTTTAAGAGCTGTTTCAACTCTGTCTTGTCCAGCGATACGCTCTGTTGAATAAGCCAAGGGGCTTGCTTGGGTTATGTAAGGCATGCAAAACGTAAATGCAAGCGTAGTAATAACAGATAAAATGAGCTTTTTCAGAATGTCCACCCTTTCCTTTATCAATTCATGTCGATTATATCACAAAATAAAGGCTTATTTTATGAAATTAATATTAAGAACCACTTATAATAGACGAGTTCTAAGATTCAGTTCTGATGCATCCTGCTCTATAGCTCTTCTAAATAGTTCCGGTTTATTGTCGAAGATAGTTGGAAGAGAACAAGGAGTCTGATATGATATAAATAATTGGTCGAAGGGTCGCCTTGACGAGTTATGTGTTGTACTAACCTTATATAAGTTCTTAAACAGTCTTTTTGCAGTAATAACTTGAATTATTGCGGATAATGAATGGCAGTGAAAGTTAGGGAGGAGAGAGCTTATGTTTAAGATTACTGAGGATTGCATCGAGAAAAAAACCTTTGTTGAGTATTTCAGTTCCGAGGCCAAAAAGGGCACAGAGGAATTTGAGCAGCTCATTAAAAGGTTTGAATCCGGACCACAGTACAAATTCCGCATGCGGGACAGGGATGAAGAAGTTTATTTTATTGGCTATTCAGATGATTGTACAAAAAAAGGCGGCTATGATCCGTTAGATATGTATGGTGAATACTATGGCTGTTTCGACATCCAATATCTTAATGCCGACGGAAACTATGTGAGATTAATGCCGACGGAGGATGATTAATATTTTATTTTAGCAAAAACGGTTGATTTGGCGAAATAGTTTATAATTTGTTTATAAATTGTTTAGAGAAAATCAAGACAATTAGTATAAACTATAATAGAGCTTCCTAAAAAGGGGAGTTGTTCCAACATAGTCTTGGTATCAAGGCCTGGTCCATGACAGTCGTTGGATCCGAGCGGTAAGCCCAGACGTGGGTATTGCCGCTCGGCGGACATGCTGTCGTCCTCATTTTTGTGGTTAATTGAAAGGGAGGGGTTTGAATGGAAGGACTAGATTTTTTGTTAACGGCTATCTGTTTCTCTGTTTTAGGTTATAGCTTATGCTATATGACTCTCTCAGTTAATCATAAATCTGAAGCTCAAAAGATTAACACGGAGAATTCCCTGCAGAGGTGAGTAGGAACGTTTCAAAAGAAAGCTATAGGAGTTATTAGATTTGTATAGCATATAAGGGCATAGCGGACGAAAGTGCGTTATGCCCTTTTTAATATGTTTGACTCTTATAACCTCTTTTTTCTTATAATTTTTGACAATACAGTCGGACAAGATTAACACGCTTAGGTCGCTAGAATCGTGAACAAGCGGGTCTTCTTAGCGTAACGCTCATTTATAGGACGTGGAAGTATAGTAATGATAATCACCAAAGACTTATCGGAATGCGCAAACATTTAAAACATGGCCAATATTTTTAAAGACAGTTAAGTGAAAGAGTGACTCGATTCTTCTAAACTGGTATAATAATTTTAAACGCGAAGAGTGGAGCGGTTAAGTTGTGAGACAGTTAATCGATCTAAAGATAGACTATGCTTTCAAGCTGATTTTTGGCAAGCAAGGTAATGAACCAATTCTTATGGCATTCTTAAATGCTGCACTTAAACTCCCGCCGGAGAATCAGATAACAACAGTTACCTTGTTGAATCCTGAACTGAACAAAGAATATAACTATGATAAGAAATCTGTGATGGATATTCGTGCAGTGACCAACGAAGGTATTAATGTCAATATTGAAATTCAGCTAGCCAATAGACATGACATGGAAAGGCGCACATTGTATTACTGGGCAAAAATGTACACCCTCCAAATGCGAGAGGGGATGTCTTACCAGGAATTGGCGAATACAATTACGATCAACATACTGGATTTTAACTACATCTATCAGACTAGAAATTACCATAGCGTATTTCGACTCTTCGAGAAAGACGAGGGGTTTGAATTAACCGAAGCGCTTGAGATACACTTTATAGAACTACCAAAACTTCTCGTAAAATGGAGAGAAGGGCTGGTTAGTCCATGGGAGGATTTGCTGGCGCGCTGGTTATTTTTATTAGAAGGCTCAGAGAACGAGGAAATTTTGAAGACATTGGAGGAGATTGCAATGCAAGACCCAGTGTTAAATCAAGCGATGGAAGAATGGGAAAAGTCAAGCGATGATCCAAAGATACGCGAAGAATATTTTGATAGGCGCAAGGCAGTCCTAGATGAAATGGCTGCGGTCAGAGAAGCTGAACTGAGGTTAAGAGAGGCAATAAGGCAGAGTAAAAAAGAAGGTAGAGAAGAGGAAAAAGAGAAAGTAACAAAAAAACTTCTTGAAAAGGGTATGGATGTTAAGTCAATCTCGGACATTACAGGCATGTCAGAAGAGGAGATAAAGAATTTAAGATGAGCGTAAGCGTCAAAAGGGGCTGTCTCAAACTAAAATGACATCTGTAGACATCATTTTAGTTTGAGACAGCCCCTTCAATCGCGGAACATCTCCTGATGGTCCCTGCTCCGGGCAGGTTCCTGGAACCTTTTTTTCCAGAGGTCACGTGGTGAGTCAATAAAGAAGACCCATTTCACCATCCGAAGCCTGTCTACGTATGCTGTAGTTAAAGCTAATAAAAAGGTGGAAATCAAAAATGCCATGGAGATTGCTTCCAGCGATGACCACGGCAGGTCAAATTCGTCAGCGCTGACGAATTTGACCTCTTATATCGAACCATTTAAAATAACTAAACGTTGTGTAAGAGTATGAGGTAGTCAAATCGGATTTTATCGATATGTATCACTTATTATTGGAGGTTTTATATTAAATGTATGAAACGGGATGCTTGATTTACAAATTTTGGCTGGAGTACTGCTATTTATTATAATGAAAACCAGAACGCTTTATTGTATAATGCTGAAGATGACTTTTATCCAACTTGCTGCGAAAGCAGCTTATTTCTTTGCACTAGCCTGAAATTAAAGACCCGAAAGACATGCAGAAAAATCCCCAGACCCGTAAGCAGGGCAGCTTCGTCCACAGAAGCGAACCCATTGCATGGAGAGGCGGTAAAAGCCCACAAGACGGTGCGGGGAGACGGAGCCACGGGTTCACATCAGGTATTACCCTGAGGTTTGGCGGAGTCCCGTACCGGCGAGTGGGCGAGCCTCGGAATGCTGCGGTGAGCGGATGTGGCGAAGCTGCCCGACCCGGGAGCACTTTCGCTTTCATTCTCTGCTGGTGCCGCATCAGCGGCATGAGAGTCTATTCAAAAAGCATAACTTCTGTTGCCTGTACTTTCGAAGCATAACTGCAACTAAGGTGGTGTCTTAGCCTTAGCTTAAGCGTTTGAAATTTTCTTCATAGGCAAAAATCTTGGTGAGTTTACAAATTAAGAATAGAGGGATTCCAATGTATCCAAAAAATCTAAACTATAAAATGCCGCCGGAGTGGAATAGGCATAGGCGGACCTTTATTTCATGGCCCATAAAAGCTTCTATGTGTTATCCGGAAGACTATGCCGCAGTCTGTCAGGGGTATGCGGAAATTATTAAAGCTATCGCTGAATTTGAGCCTGTAACGGTCGTAGTGAATCCTGAAGAGTTGGAAGCGCTTTCTCATTTATTTCATAACGAGAGGATTGGATTCCTTCCGATTGAGCATAATGATGCGTGGCTGAGGGATAATGGCCCCACCTTTCTTATCCATGAGAATGAAGACCTGGCAGGGGTTAATTGGAAGTTTAACGCCTGGGGCGGTAAATACGCTCCTTGGGATTTAGACGATCAGGTGGCCGCAAAAATCTTGGACCATGTTGGATTAAAACGATTTGATGCCCCAATCGTTATGGAAGGGGGTTCCTTCCATGTGGATGGAGAAGGCACGCTGCTGACGACGGAGGAATGCCTCTTAAACCCCAATCGCAACCCTGAATTAAGCAAAGAACAGATTGAAGGGGAGTTAAAAAAGTTTCTCAATATCCGGAAAGTCGTTTGGCTGAAAAACGGGCTTGATGGGGATGAGACCGATGGTCATGTCGATAATATTGCCTGTTTTGCCGCTCCGGGGAAAATTCTCCTGCAGGTTTGTGAGGAGTCCGGGGATGAAAATTATAAAATTACTCAAGAGAATTTAAAAATACTAGAGGGAGAGACGGATGCCTTGGGAAGACCATTGGAAATTATCCCTATCCATCAGCCCCCAAAGTTAAGAGATCCGCTGACAAATGATCGTCTGACCTTGAGTTATTTAAACTTCTACTTTGTTAATGGAGGAATTATTTTACCCGTTTTCGGAGGGGAAGCGAAGGAGTCCGACCGGTTAGCGGTCCAAGTGTTGAGCAATACCTTTCCTAAACGGCGGATTCGCACAGTCAATGGCATGGGGATCATCCGCGAGGGTGGAAATGTTCATTGTACGACTCAACAGATGCCGGAAGGGAGGAATTAGCTTGAGAAAGGTGAACGTAGCAGCTACTCAGATGAGTTGTTCGAACAGTATTGATGAAAACATCGCCAAAGCAGACAGCCTGGTAAGGAAGGCTGCCGCCCAAGGTGCTCAGATTATCTTATTGCAAGAGTTGTTTGAAACCCCGTATTTCTGTCAAAAGGAAAAATCTCAGTATTATGTCTATGCAACAGAATTAGAACAGAATAAAGCAGTCAACCATTTTAAACAAGTTGCTAAAGAACTTCAGGTAGTATTGCCGATCAGCTTCTATGAAAAAAAGAACTATGCACGCTATAATTCCCTGGCCGTTATAGATGCCGGCGGAGAAGTGCTTGGTAAGTATCGCAAAAGTCATATCCCGGATGGTCCGGGTTATGAAGAGAAGTTCTATTTTAACCCGGGAGATACAGGTTTTAAGGTCTGGAACACTCGCTTTGGAAAAATCGGTGTTGGGGTTTGCTGGGATCAGTGGTATCCGGAAGCCGCCCGCTGTATGGCCCTGATGGGGGCGGAGCTGCTTTTTTATCCGACGGCAATCGGATCAGAACCCCAGGATGGGTCTATGGATTCTAAAGAACATTGGCAGACCTGTATGCTGGGGCATGCCGCAGCGAACCTGATTCCGGTGATCGCTTCGAATCGGATCGGAGTTGAGGAGGATGATGAATCCATTATCACTTTCTATGGATCTTCCTTCATTGCAGGTCCGCAGGGGAAGAAAGTTGCTGAAGCCGGGCGCACGGAAGAAAGCGTACTAGTCGCCGAATTTGACCTGGATCAACTTGAGACGCAGCGAATTGAGTGGGGAATTTTCCGGGATCGCCGCCCTGATTTATACAGAATCATAGCCTCGTATGATGGTGAGATCACGATTAGGGAGACTTTTTAAAGTAATTAACTGAATAAGATTGATTTCCCCCCGGTACTAGTAAACCGGGGGGTTTTTTCCGTACTATCAGACTTTCATGCCGCTATGCGACACCACTGATGAATGAAAATTTTGTCAATAATACTCCTTAGGCTGGCGAAGGTAGGTCGAACTTTCTTGGTGCCGCGAGCCCGTCTATCAGACGGACCACATCGACCTGGTGTATCACGGATTGTTGCTCCTTCGGGAAGCACGCAGGGCAGAATAACCCATATTGGTTGTTGCACCAGCCTTAAATAAAACCAGTCTAAGGAGAAGTTGTTGTTATGGAAGTATTGCATGAACGATGTTGCGGACTGGATGTGCATAAAAAAAGTATTACAGCCTGCATCATTACCCCCAAAGGAAAGGAGATTCATACATTTTCAACAATGACTCGAAACCTAATCGAACTAGTTGATTGGGTAAAAGACAACCGATGCTCCCATGTCGCGATGGAGAGTACAGGTGATTACTGGAAACCGATCTATAACCTCTTAGAGACAGAGGATCTACAACCGATGGTAGTTAATGCCCAGCATATTAAAACTGTGCCGGGACGAAAGACGGATGTTAAAGATGCCGAGTGGATTGCACGTTTACTGCGTCATGGTTTGGTCCAAGGAAGTTTTATTCCGAACCGGGATCAAAGAGAATTAAAAGAGGTCGTTCGATATCGGCGAAGCATCGTTGAAGAAAGAACGCGAGAAGTGAATCGCCTACAGAAAGTATTAGAGGGGGGGAACATAAAACTATCCTCTGTGGCTTCAAATGTGTTGGGTGTATCTGGGCGAAACATGTTGGAAGCTATGATTAAAGGAGAGGAAGACACTTCTGTTTTAGCGGATTTTGCTCTAAAGAAACTAAAGGATAAAAAGGAAGATTTGAAACTTGCGCTAGAAGGATTACTTGGAGCCCATCAATTATTCATGCTTGAGAAGCAATTAGCTCATATCGATTACCTCAATGAACTAATTAGTAAATTGGACGAAGAAATTGAGAAACGTATGACCCCTTTTGCGGAAGAACTGAAGTTATTGGATTCTATACCCGGAGTTGGAAAAAGAACTGCTGAACAAATTATTGCTGAAGTTGGTACAGATATGTCACGATTTCCTACACCCGGACACTTATGTTCGTGGGCAGGGATGACTCCAGGTCATGATGAAAGCGCAGGAAAAAAAAGTCCACAAAGACGCGTAAAGGAAATAAGAAGCTTCGAAGCGCCCTTACCGAGGCAGCAAAAGCGGCTGCTCGTAAAAAAAATAACTACTTATCGGCACAATATCATCGGATAGCAGCCCGACGTGGAAAAAATAAGGCTTCGATAGCTGTAGGACATACAATCTTGTCTCTTGTACATATCTTGTTAACGCGAAAACAAGAATATGTGGATCTAGGCTACAATTATTTTGATGAACGTAAAAAAGATAGTTTGATTAAAAATTCGATCAAAAAATTGGAGTCACTGGGTTTAGTAGTAAGTGTTCAAGAACAAATAGCATAAATGTATTCAAAACGATTTACACAGATCGAAAAATAGCCCGGGTAAACTTGGTTTCTAACGTCTTAACCATTGTGCTTACACTAATTATTTTTTTGTAATGATAACCCAGGGTTTATTTTAGTATTGTCATTTTCGTAAAACGTGCACTTAGTCCAACTTTTTGAATTTTCAGGGCAGAAAGTATAAACTTGCGTTATATACTGCAAGAAGGTTTAACCCGTGCGAAGACAGTGTCTTCGTCTAAGCATAAGTGCAACTAAGGCTGCCGCCGCGCCTGCGGCTTGGCGCCAGCCAAGTTTTCTTTATGCGCCTCACAGTCACTATTCGAATACTTGCCGGAACTAAGCTGAAGGGGATGGAGATAAGCAGTTAAACAGATTCACTGGTAGATACAAAATAGGCCCTGGCCACTTCATAGACAAAATTAATTGATTTTGAATTTTTCCCGGCCAAAAGAGCATTAAGCTTTTTTAGGGTTGGGTCAAAATCATCGGAGGTAGAAAAAAGCAAAGCTGTAGGTTCCACTTCCAGGGCGGTGCCTATTCTTGCCAATAGGTCCAGGGAAGGAGACCTAAGGCCTCGTTCCAGATAACCTATATAGGAACTGCTCACATTAACTAGTTCAGCAAGTTTCTCTTGTGTAAGGCCTTTAGCCTGGCGGAATAACCGTATGTTTTTCCCAGCGACCTCCTGTATAGTTTTAGACACGCTATCACCTCACCCTCAATTTTATGTTAGTCACATTAAACATCTTACCGACTGTGTGTAACTAATTATGTTGAAAAACACAACATATAGTTATAGAATACATTTAGGCATTTTACCAATATCTATAAAAAATTAGTCGGAGGTATTAATAGAATGTTCAGTTGGGAGGAAGAAAATTGTCGGGATATATACTAGTTGTTGACGACCAATATGGGGTTAGACTTCTTATTCATAAAGTTTTGGAGGAATCAGGCTATAACGTTAAAATGGCGGCAAACGGGTCTGAATGTTTGGACCTTGCAATATCCTTAAACCGCCCATCTCTCATTCTATTAGATAATAGGATGCCGGCAATGACAGGGCTGCAAGTATTATCCCGGCTTAGTGAGGACTATTACGCTAAAAATATCCCGGTAATCATGATAAGTGCAGAATCTGATCTGGAGGACGTTGCCCGCTGTTTGGGTGTTCAGAGTTTTTTAAGTAAGCCTTTGGACGTAGACGTTTTGCTCAAAACAGTTGAGCAAACGTTAGCAGGGGCGAGATTGGAACAGAGGGACGCCGGAAGGAGTTTAAATTAATTCCGGCTGGGCTGAGCAAATGAAGAAAAATTAGTATGAGCGTGTAATCTGGAGGTATTTGATGAATTTGGTTCTAGAAAAGTTGCCGCAAGGTTTTTTGATGGCAGGAAATCAAGCCCCAATGGACTTGTTCGATGCCAGGGGGCTTCTGTTATTGACAAGGGGGCAACTCGTGACAGAATGGATCAGAGAACGTCTGACAAGAAGCGAGGTATACACATTAAAATCTGAGAAAAAGCCGTTTGCTAATATTAAGCCCTTTTCCAAAGACCTGTATTGGGATATTATAGGTTCAATCTGGAGTATTTATCATGATGCTGAGTTGATCACTCCCGAGCAGATTTCTCAGACTATGGTAATTATCGAGTGGATTATTAAGGAGATTAACGATAAATGTATTTACATAGATACCAATTCTCTGCGAGTCAATTTAGCGAGTTTTAAAGAACATGATTATTGTACGTTTGTTCACTCTGTTAATGTTGCTATTCTCTCGACATTATCGGCAAGGGAATTAGGTTATAAGGGGCAGCGTTTAAAGTATCTCACGCTGGGTGCTATCCTTCATGACATTGGCAAGATTAAAGTACCTTATGAGATTTTGAATAAGCCGGGGCCATTGAGCAAACATGAAGTAAGCATTATCCGGCAGCATCCCCTTGAAGGTGAAGCAATGCTTCGAAATACGAAGGTTTTGCCCCGTATCTTAACTACAGTACGTCAACATCACGAACGTTGGAGCGGGAGTGGCTATCCCGATGGACTTAGCGGATCCGGAATTTGCCTGGAAGCCCAAATCATTGCTGTGGCTGATGTTTATGATGCTCTAACCGCAGACAGGCCATACCGTAAAGCACTTCCACCTTATCATGCTCTCGAAATGATTTTAACCATGGAAAAGGAATTTAATCCGGTTGTTGTCCGGGCATTCCGAAAATCCTTAAATCTTTATCCTAAAGATACCTTAGTAACCCTTAATACTGGGGAAATTGGCATGGTTGCAGCTGTACCGACCAGTTTTCCGACACGCCCTCTCGTGCGGCTATTGATTGATTGTAATGGGAAATATGTCGATAGAGAAACATATATAGATTTAATGTGCGAGCTGACCTACTTTATTATAGAAGCTTCTTCCGGTAACTATTATTTGGCGGGCCCTTAGAACTTAATGATATTGACGAAAAAGGGGTATGCTGAAGCATATAGTTAAAAGTACATGGAAAAGGAAGAAGCAACATGGTTTTTCCGTTTACCGAACAATCCATACTGAGCCCAAACCGTCAGGCCTTTCCCTTAGTTAAGGAATTGATCTTAAGGAGCGAGCTTCTGAGAGTCAACGTTCTCAAATACAATGAGGCAACAGTTATTGACTGCGGTGTCCGGGTTCAAGGGAGCTGGGAGGCCGGAGTTTTATTTGCAGCAGTATGCCTGGGCGGACTGGCTCAAGTAAACCTTCAATGGTCAAATTTTGATGGGTTACGCTGGCCGGCGGTAGAAGTTGTTACGGATCATCCAATACGGGCTTGTATGGCGTCACAATATGCAGGCTGGCCTATCAAAAATGGCGGGTTGCTTGCTATGGGATCCGGTCCGGGACGTGCCATTATTCATAAAGGTGGCCTGTATGAAAACTCAAGCTATGAGGATTATTCTGAGACGGCTATTCTATGTTTAGAAAGCGCGGAACTACCGTCAGAAGAGGTAGTTCGGCATCTATTGGGGGAATTTGGATGTAATCCTGAGAATCTTTATATTTTGGCAGCGCCTACTGCTTCTCAGGTGGGTTCCATTCAGATAGCCGCACGGGCTTTGGAAACAGGGTTATCTAAACTTAAAGAACTGGGGTATGATCTGGAAAGAGTCGTTTCCGGCTGGGGAATTTGTCCGCTCCCTCCTGCAGCCTGTGACCAGCTCAGCGCCTTAGGACGCTCGAACGATGGGATTCTTTATGGATCAACAGTACTTTATAATCTCAGAGATGATGATCAAATCTTAGATGCGCTTGTAAAGCAGGTTCCGTCCTGCTCTTCTAAGGAATATGGGCGGCTTTTTAAGGATATCTACAAGGACTATGGGAATTTTTATGATATAGACCCCCTGATTTTTAGCCCTGCCGAGGTATGGTTATGCAACTTGAACAGTGGGCGAACGTTTCATGCCGGAGCCTTACATACGGATCTTTTACGAGCTTCTTTTGGAATAGGGTAAAATGGCTGCCGGACACAACCAATCATAGAGAAAATATAATACAAATACCAAAACTAAATTGACCATTCGAATTAAACTATGATACAATTCTAGTTATTGTTAGTAGTTCCATAAACTAAATAATGTTCTCTATCGCTTAATTCTAATCTAGAAGCGGGGAAACCATTTTCCGGGGTGAATCCTTCACATAATTGTCGATAATTTAGTGAGGGTAGGGTTACTCTTCAACCCGAATCCGTCAGCTAACTTCGTAAGCGTTGCAAGAGAGGAACGAAAAGAGCATGCATGCGCAGCCTGCTTTGCTTTGCAGTTCCCAGGCTTACCTCTATGGCTGGAACCCGGACCTTTGGACGGGTTTTTTATTATTTGGCCGGAAGGTGATTTTCAATGTTATTCAAGTAAATGATGAGTTTCTAAGTAGTTTAAAATGGCTTCTTTCTCACTCATTTCGACGTGGATTAAGGGTTGTTTGCTTCCTGCTATGACTCCGGCCCATTTAAGATAAATTGTTTGGGTATAGGATTTATGGACGATTGGATCAGCATATCTTAAGCAAATGATAACAAAATGCGGATTGATATTAGTTTTTTCTACTAAGTCCGGGTCATTAAGATTAAGGAGCAAACTGGTTGTAGTATCCCTGGGAATATCATTAACTACAGTGTAGTCATCGATCAGAATTGGCGTTTGCAGTAATTGCTGCTCAAAAACCAAGGTTCTGCTGAACAGATTTGTAGCCGGATGGGTTCCTACGTTTTTGAATTTGAATTCGAATTCATAACTTAAACTCCCGGTAAGCCGGATAGATGGAGATTCCAAAAACGTAAAGTATGGGCGTGCTGCTTCGCGCTGTATTTGCCAGGTAGTGATCGAGATGTATACAGAAATAAGGGATACCAACGCAAAGATCGCGGTTGACATTGTGACCAGGGTTCCTGACCAATTCCATTTTTTAATGTTCCAAGACATGTTTGCCCCCTAATACAATAATATAGTTTTGATATGTATATTATTTTATAAGCTAAAAGATTCATTAGGATTAAAGCATAGGTATTGTGGGAAAAACAATGACACATTGTAATTAGGCACGGCTAAGTCAGAAACTAGCTTTAGAAAGGAAGAGTATATGAATTATTTTAATCTTGATAAATCTGAAGAGACGATGTTAAGTATGTTGAGCAGGATGGCTGAAGAAAGTGGTTTTATTAAGCCTGAATTATACCGGAAATATGAAGTCAAACGCGGCTTGCGTGATTTAGACGGAAAAGGGGTACTTGTTGGGCTGACAGAAATAGGCGAGGTCCATTCTTACATTATGGATGAAGGTGAGAAGGTATCGGTCCCGGGACGGTTGATTTATCGGGGGATTGATATTCGGGATATCGTAAAAGGTTTTGTCCAGGATGAACGATTTGGATTTGAAGAGACGGCATATCTGCTGCTCTTTGGAAATCTTCCGGATCAGAAGGCTCAAAAGGAATTTGAGGCTCTCCTCTCACTTTATCAAAGGTTACCGGAAGATTTTGCCCGGGACGTGATTTTAAAGGCTCCGAGCAAAGATATCATGAATACGCTGGCCAGAAGCGTTTTGGCGCTGTACTCTTTTGACGACAATCCAGATGATACTTCAATGCAAAATGTTTTAAAACAATGCCTCAGACTGATCGCCTGCTTCCCGTCCCTGGCTGTCTATGGCTATCAAGCCTTCAGTCATTATCATGGAAATCAGAGTCTTTATATTCACAGCCCTCGGGCGGATCTAAGTATTGCTGAGAATATTCTCGCTATGTTGAGACCGGACAGCAATTACACAAAACTTGAAGCAAGACTCTTGGATCTTGCCCTTGTACTTCACGCTGAGCATGGCGGAGGAAATAATTCATCCTTTGTCACCCATGTGGTGACCTCAACCGGAACAGATACTTATTCTGCCATAGCCGCGGCAATCGGATCTCTTAAAGGTCCGAGGCATGGCGGAGCGAATATAAAGGTTGTTCAAATGTTTGAGGATATCAAGAGTAAAATAAAAGATTGGGAAGATGAGGAAGCGATAGAGCAATATCTCACCCAAATCCTCGCCAAAGACGCATTTGACCGCTCGGGCTTAATCTATGGAATCGGACATGCAGTTTATTCTATATCTGATCCCAGAGCGGTTATTCTCAAGCATTACGTTTCCCTGCTGGCTCAGGAAAAGGGACTGGAAGATGAATTTAAACTATACACTAAAGTTGAGAAGATTGCACCTGAAGTTATTTCGAGAGGGAATACAATGTATAAGACTGTAAGTGCTAATGTGGATTTCTACTCGGGTTTTGTCTACAAAATGCTTAATATTCCTATGGAAATGTTTACACCGATTTTTGCAATATCCAGAATCGTAGGGTGGAGTGCTCATCGTATTGAGGAAATTGCCAATACCGGAAAAATCATTAGACCGGCTTACAAAAACGTAGCACCGAGAAGAAAATATGTCAGGATGAATGAGAGATCCTAGATTTTGGTAAGCAGAACATGGAAACAAAGGTTAAACTAGAAGCGGGAATACAGCTTGGATATAAACTGCAAACAAGAAGAGAAGCCCTTGGCCTTGACCGTCGGCTTCTCTTTTTTATCTACTCCTAATTTCGGCAGTTAGAGTGATTTGTAAGATTGAAAATTTTCTAATGATCGATCGAGATCTTTACAACAAGACAGGATTTACGCGAATTCGACACCAAAGATGTGCGATAATACAAGTCAAATAAACTAAAAGAAGGCAAAAAATTTTACTATTTGAAAGGGTGAATCATCTATCAATATTCCATTTGTTATTTTTCTGTTGCAAGGAATACCTGAACAAATAGCCGTTACTACGTTAGCTTTTGTAATTGCCAAGTTACCTATCAAATGGAGTAGAATTATCCTAATTGGTATTGGTTTAGCGTTTAGTGCCTATGTGGTGAGACTATTTCCTATACCTTTTGGAGTACATACTATTCTAATAATTCTCTTGTTATTTTCATTATTAACTAAATCTGGTGGAGATTTCAGTTTATCCCTAATTGCTAGCCTAATCAGTTTCTTAGCCTTAATAATATTAGAGACTGTATGCATCTCATTTCTAATGTCTTTTTTTGGAGTCTCCATGGAAACCTTTTTAACAGATTCAATCACGAGAATTCTGATATTGTTACCTCAAATTGTTGGCTTATTTATATTAGCTTTTATAGTAAGGAAATGCATAAAAAGAGGGGATCCGGGATGAAGTTCGCTGTTATTAGTGAAAAGCTTGCTAAAGGGTTAACTGAGGAACTGGATTTCATTGGGGATGAAAAAGAAATTATATCTTATGCTATATATACAACGTTGTTGTCGATTATTGGTACAATCATGGTAGTTTGTTTAGCCTATTTTTTAAATGTTTTAAAGCCAACGGTTATCGCGGTACTATTTGGGGGTACATTGCGGAGGTTATCTGGAGGTGCCCACTTTAATACCCCTTTAAAATGCTTGCTTTTCGGGACGATTGCCTATTGTACTATCGGGATATCCGCGAAATTACTATTTATATATGAATTATTAAATCAAACTAGTCTTTTAACCGTCACTGGTATAGCTTTTTTATTAGTCCTTATCTTGGCACCCGTTGATAGCCCCGCCAAGCCAATTAACTCTAAAAAACTTCAAATTGTGCTTAAAATTTCATCTCTGGGTTTTATAATAATCTCGCTTTTGCTGATTAGGTTAACGAATGATCCGTTAATAATTGTCAGTGCGGTTCTAGGTTTACTTTATCAAAGTATAACCTTGCTACCAATTTTTAATAGAAAAGAGGTGAAGAAGAGCATATGAAAAAGAGTATCTATTTGGCAATTGCTTCACTGTTAATGGTTCTGGCTAGCGCGACCTCTGTTTTTGCATGCGGATGGATCGGATACCAACCAAATACTCCGAAAGCATTAAGAAAATAACCTGAAGTTTCAAAAAAACATTAAAAGCTGGGAACAACAACCCAGCTTTTAAATTTCATGGATTTTTGATTGTAGCAGTTGGAGGATATAATGTTTAATCTAAAAGATTTTAAAAGCAAACAGTCTATTATTCAAATGACACTATATAAAATGACCATAAGCGTTTCTCTTTTTCTTATTGCCTTTTGGCTTCTCTATGGGCAAAATTATTGGAATAAAGAAAGCGTAAAAACCTATGGACAGTTGTTACTAATTGCTTCAGATATACAATCAGAAATTCAATCCCAGGTTGACCAAATTGAATCAATAGATCAAGGTAAGTTAAATGTCGATCAAAAAAAGACGAACATAAGGGAACTCCTAAGCTCAGTGGAGAGTAATAAATATGACGGCTTCTATAATGGCTATTACGATCTTGGATCAGATTCAATAGTGACAATAGAAAATCTGTCAATAAATGATATTGCAGATCAAATTCGCGCTAACTTAGGGCTGAAAAGAGAATTCCAGAATATTACATGGAGTAATTACAGCTTTATTACAGTAAGTCTTCCTGTTTATAATCATCAGAAAATTGTAGGGTATGCTTGGGCCTGTGCTAAAAATGCTGATATTATTGTCAACTCGGCACGTGAAGTGGGCGGGATCATGATCCTAATATTAGGTTTGCCCGCACTATTTTTGGTCTTCGTTAGGAAACAAATGAAGCAGATCCGATCCTATCTGGAAATGTTTAGTATGATGATCATGGATAATGATATTAAGAAAGAACAAATAGTAATTAGGGCTTGCTAACGAGTGCTAAACGCCAGGGAAAAACCTGATTTAACAAGGGTTTTTGGGCATTTACGTCGAATCTTTAGTGCAAGGAAATATGAATTTAGATTAAAAAAACCGTGCACTTGGAGGTTGAAAATGTACCGTAAACCGAGTCCCCAGCTAACCATAGATGATTTCATCCTGCCTTTTTCGGGGAAACTGGATCCCGAAAATCGTTGGGTTCAATTAGCTAATATAATTCCTTGGGATGAGTATGAAAAAGAATACGCCCATATGTTTCCGAGTGACCGTGGCAATGTGGCCAAACCGGTCCGCATGGCACTCGGTACGTTAATCATCCAAGCTCGCTGCGGTTATACTGACCGTGAAACGGTTCAGCAGATTACGGAGAATCCTTATCTCCAATGGTTCATAGGCCTCAAGGAGTTTCAATTGACTCGTCCTTTGACTCCAGTCGCCCTGGTGAAATTTCGCAAGCGCTTTAAGAAAGACCGCATGGCTAAAATCAACGAGCGCATTGCTTTAGCTGAGCGGGCGGCAAAAACATCTAGAAAAGGAAGCCGAGAAGAACGATGATGATCAACAAGGACCTAATCTTCCGGATGCGGATAAGGAAGAGAAGAAAACCCCTGCTGACTCTGATTCAGAAGAATCCAAACCGAATCAAGGTACGTTGATCCTTGATGCCACCTGCACACCGGCCGATATAAAATATCCGACAGACCTCGGACTGCTTAACGAATCCCGCGAGAAACTGGATGAGATCATTGATACGCTTCATAAAGCGAAGGGTAAAGCAACCAAACGGCCGAGAACTTACCGTGAAAAAGCGAGAAAAGCTTATCTGAGTGTGTCTAAACAGCGGAGTCCGAGAAAGAAGCAACTTAGAAAAGGCATCAAGCAGCAATTGCAATATTGTAAAAGAAACCTTCGCCACGTTGACCAAATGCTGAAAGAAATTCCCTCAGGCTTTGAAGCCTTAAGCAACCGACAAGTCAAGTTATTGGAAACCATTCGAACCGTAATTGAGCAGCAGGAAACAATGTATAAGACAAAACAACATCAGATACCGGATCGAATCGTCAACCTCTATCAGGATCATGTCCGACCGATTGTACGCGGCAAAGCCAGTGCCAAAGTAGAATTCGGGGCTAAGGTAGCCATAAGCATCGAGAAGGGATTCTGCCGCATCGAAAAATTGTCTTGGGACGCGTTTAATGAAGCAGAAACATTGATAGATAGCGTAGAGCGTTACAGAGCCCGTAATGGATGCTATCCTGAGGCGGTGCTGGCCGACAAGATATACCGTAACCGCAAAAATCTGGCGTATTGCAAAAACCACAACATCCGGCTCAGCGGTCCCAAACTAGGCAGGCCCTCAGGAGATGCCCTGAAAAAAGTAGAGAAGGCCATTGAACGGATGGATGCCAAGATGCGTAATGCTGTAGAAGGCAAGTTTGGCGAGGGTAAAAGGAAATATGGCCTTGATCGTGTTTATGCTAAATTGAAAGAAACAGCAGAGTGCATGATTAGCATGCAATTCTTTGTCATGAACTTGGAGCATAAGCTCAGGGTTCTTTTTGTCCAAATTTTGAAGAGGTATTTTCAAATTACAGATATTGGTGTATTTGCGTAATCGAACGAATAAAAAGGATTCGGTTAGCAAGCCCTAATTAAGCTTCCCGAATTAGAATCTGTATTATCCCAGATTACTTATTACACTGATTGCTTGAAACAGGCAAACGCAGAATTAAAATCATCAAAGATCCAGATTATTAAGATAATGGAAGGAATTTCTGATGGCTTTTATGCATTAGATCGAAATTGGCAGTTTACATTTGTAAATTATAAGATTAAAAAAGTTATCAAAGATAAAGATACCGAAATTTTAGGAAAATCGATCTGGGAAGTGTTTCCAAAGGATTTAAATCCATTATCGTTCGAAAAAATGCACCAAGCTATGTCCCAGAATGAATCGGTTCATTGGGAAGCGGGAGGGCTGGCAGATCCTGATCGGGACCATGAATTTCATGCATACCCCTATATGGAAGGTCTGACTGTGTTTTTTAGAGATATTTCTGAGTCTAAACGCCAACAACAAGAGTTGGACCGTTTAGAACGACTTAACCTTATTGGTCAGCTAGCTGCCGGAATTAGCCATGAGATAAGGAATCCTCTGACTTCGGTTAAAGGATTCTTACAGATTTTCATAACAAAACCAAAATATGCCCAAGATAAGGAATATATGGATTTAATGATTTCCGAGATTGATCGTGCCAATACCATTATTACGGATTTTTTATCCTTAGCTAAAGCAAACTCGGATAATATTGTAGCTCAGAACTTAAACGAAGTGATTAATAAAGTATTACCGATGCTTCAAGCTGATGCCTATAACCATAATAAAGAAGTTGTTGCTGATCTGAATAAATTGCCTGAAATTATGATTAACGAAAACGAAATAAAGCAGCTTATTTTAAATCTTGTACGTAATGGTTTGGATGCCACCCCGGAGCAAGGCAGTGTTACAATTAGTACCTTTCAGGAGAATGATAAAGTTGTGTTGGCGATTAAGGACCAGGGAAAAGGAATTCCTAAAGAAATACAAGAAAAGGTAGGTACGCCATTTTTCACAACAAAGGATAGCGGAACAGGACTTGGCCTGGCTATCTCAGCAGGAATAGCCCAGAGACATGGAGCTGTCTTTAAGTTTAAAACAGATATTCAGGGAACGGTTTTCTATACGATTTTTTCAACTTAGCCAATGCCCGTACTGCTTAAACGGCGGGAGTATGTCAGGTCAGATCAAAGAGCTCTCTGAGTTCTTGTTCAGTTAGTTTGGATAACAGAGTTTCTCCTGGCTGAATGACCGAATCAACCAGCGTCTTTTTCTTAGCTTGTAAGGCGTTGATTTTTTCTTCGATCGTTCCTTGAGTAATAAGCTTGATTACTTGGACAGAATTATTTTGCCCGATGCGGTGAGCCCGGTCCGTGGCTTGGTCTTCGACAGCCGGGTTCCACCAGGGATCATAATGAATGACCATATCGGCACCGGTCAGATTTAATCCGGTGCCGCCGGCCTTTAATGAAATAAGGAAGACTTTGCCTTGGCCTAAGTTAAAGGAATTGGCCATGTTCAAGCGTTCTGCGGCTTTAGTTGAACCCGAAAGATAGAAATGCTCAATTTTTTCGGAGAGTAAAAAATTCCGGATGATCTCCAGCATGGTTGTAAACTGAGAAAAAATCAGGATTCGATGGCCGCTTTCCAAGGCATCTAAGAGGATTTCCTGCAAGAGCAGCATTTTACCGCTCTCTCCGGTGTAATTTTCTATGAACATGGCGGGATGGCAGCAGATTTGCCTGAGTCTGGTCAGAGCTGCAAGAATTTTCAAGTGACTTTTGTTAAAACCCACCAGGGCTATTTCCTGAGCAATTTTTCCTTTGGCTTCTTGTAAATAGGCTATATATAGTTTTTTTTGTTCTTCCGTCAAAGGAGCATTAAGCTGGGTTTCGATCTTGTCCGGGAGTTCTTTCAGCACGTCTTTTTTAAGACGCCGTAAAATAAAGGGATTAACATGTCTGCTTAATTCTGAAATAGCTTTCGGGTTTTCCCCTTTGATAATCGGAATTTCATAGTTCTTGCGAAATGTCTGATAAGAGAGCAGATATCCCGGCATGACAAAATTGAAGAGGGACCAGAGTTCGGAAAGCGAGTTTTCGATAGGTGTTCCTGTCAGAGCAAAATATCCTTTGGCTTGAATCTGTTGTGCTGATTTTGCGTTGAGGGTGTGGGGATTCTTAGTATGTTGAGCTTCGTCTAAGAAACAGTAGGAAAACTCAAGTTTATTAAACTCGTCAATGTCCCGCCTTAGTATGGGATAGGAAGTCACCACCAGGTCCCACTGGGCATTTAAGTCAGTTAAGAGTGCTTGTCTTTCCTGGGGCGTGCCTTCTACAACGAGAACCCGCAAGGCGGGTGTAAATCGCTTGGCTTCTTCCTGCCAGTTATAGATTAAAGAGGTGGGGGCGATAACCAGTGCAGGGCATTTGGCATTTGGTTTTTCGGATAAAATAAATGAAAGAACTTGCAGCGTCTTTCCCAGCCCCATATCATCCGCCAGTATACCGCCCAGCCCAAAGGAAGCCAGGCTTTTGAGCCATTTAAAACCGACCTTTTGGTAATCTCTCAAGACATTCTCAAGCTGCTCGGGGATCTCGAACTCCCCGTCCTGAGGTTCGAGAATACATTGAACTAACTGATTGAAGGCTCCATTGCGCTGAATGCCGGGCAGGTCAGCCTGATGCAAAAAACTGTCGATATACATTGCCCGGTACTTGGGTAAATTGAGCACGTTATTGTTAAGATCATCTGCATCAAGGGCTAAGTTATCAAGGAGTTCCGCAACCATTGTCAACTGGGGCTGGTTCAAAGCGAGAAATGAACCATCCTTGAGGCGATGGTATTTTTTTTTGAGATGAAGAGATTCAAAAATATTGGCTAATTCGTCCGGCGGAATGTCGTTATATTGAAAGGATATCTCCAAGATGTCCAGACTTTCGTCTAAGCGGACATGACCTGAAAATGTCGTTGCTGTTCGGATCTTGAGTTTGAATTGATCGGAATAATAGAGTTCGGCAAGGTCCCGGAGCTGGGGAAGCCAGTTGTCCGTAAATTCAAAAATCTTCTCATCATCTTCAAGATAGATTTTCCCTTTAGAGACCATAAAATCAGCCTGTTCAAAAATGCGCAGAATGGTTCGTTCTTGTTCTGCCGAGCGGATGAGGATAGCATCTCTGTCACCTGAATCCTCAGTCTCCCGGTTTGAAGCAAAGGGGTTAATGACCATATCACCATAGTGGAACTCTAAGCGTGCCGTGATGCCCATCTCAGGGGTGCGATCAAAATATAGTTTGGCCTGTAAAGGTTCATGGCTGAATTTGGCTTCCAGGAACGGGTCAACGGAAACCTGACCCAGCTTTCCAATCAGAGGCAATGCTTCTGAAGCAAACGACTCTTTCCGGGCCGAGGGAATAACAATATTGGGGCCCGGCCCTTGACGAAGTGCCTCAATGATTAGAGGGAGCAGGTCTTTCTGTGCGGCGGAGGCCTGATAAATTTTATGTTGATAGACATAATAGCTGCCATCCGGGGTAAGTAGAAGGGGCAGCTCGTCAGTTTCCAGTGCTAAGGCCATATCCTGCCCTTGAGATTGCAGGGAGAATTCCATGGGCAAACCCTGACGGATAATCTGCGTGGGCTCCGGGGGAAGAGATCCTATTCCCCAAAGAAAGGTTTTGTTCCCCAGAGCGTCTAAGAACCTTGTCAGGTAATAGCCCGTCAAAGGCAAGGACTTCTGATTTAACACTGCCGTAGAATAATAGGGTCCCTGCATTTCCGATAAAGCTGCATGCTGTTCGAACATTTCCAAGAGCATGGTGATAATAGCCCGGTCTTCTTCTTTGAAAGCCTGTCTCGTTGGTTCAAAGGTAAATTGTTTACCGAATTCCAGGGATTGGCCTGTTTTGACTGACTTGAGTAATTGACCGATATCTTTAACCACATAGAGCTTCTGAACACCCAGCTTGAGTTGTAAGCGGGCAGAGAGGCGGTGGCTGGTCGATGTAGTGAGTTCAGCGTTCAAAGTCAGCTTTTCCGGAAGAGTCTCCTGAGGATGGCTTACAAAGGCGGCCAAAAATTCGTCAACAACCTGGTTCTGAACTGAAGGAAGCGGCCAGGCTGTTGGTAATTTTTCCTGAGCCGTTTTTAGGACGGCAATGACATGTTTGCATGCGCCCGGATATTCGGTAAAGGCAGGACATGTGCAGCGATAAGAGCGAAGAGAGCTATCTTGTCTAAAAGCAATTTGGACAAGGTAACGTAAGCCGCCTATGACAGAAGCGTTAACAAGTCCTTTATCAGGCGAGAAGCTGAAATTAATCACTCTGCCGGCCAGGTAATAGGCCAGGCCCTTTTTATAGACACGGTCATTGTCTGCCAGATCCAGAATTTTTTGCTCGGAAATAGTAAAGAGTGGCATGCAAGTGTCTCCTTTGTGGCACAAAAATAATCGTATAGAAAATAAATTAATATCTATTAAGAATATCATAGTTCACGGCCGCTCGTCTAATAGAGCCTCATTATTCCCGCAATAATGAGAATTTTGTTGTAGATAAATGTAAAATAATGTCTTATTTTAGATGGAGGAAAAATGTACAGCTACGCAGAATCAATATAATATAAAAAAGACTATAATTATCAAGCTTAGGGGGGATGTTCCTTGCTTATTACCTGCGATAATAGCGTGCAAATGGGCTATATCTACCTAATGCCTAATGAAACAACGAATGAGTATACTCTCGACAAAAGTGATATTGGTCTTTACTATGATGTAAACAGTTTGAGCATTCCAAGAATCAAATGGCTTAGCATGGGGCAAAGTTTGAGTCAAATGCGTTTGGCGACGAAGACTTATCGAGAGGCCGTTGATAAAGTATTCCATTGTGAATATTGGAATGATCTGGATAGTGAAGGCTACATGATGGGAATCGAACTATATTTGACCGAGGACACTTTTTTGACATTGGTTGCTCATCAAGCCTTTAAACTATACGATATCCGGTGGCGTAACCGGGACTTTAGAGTTCTTACCTTGAATGCTTATCTTGATGTGTTTAATAAGAATAATATTATTTATCCTTTATCCGTGAAAAAAGATGCTTTTGTCATTGTAGACATTGATCCAATCACTAAGGTTGGGAAAATCATGGCCTTGATTTCTGCAAGAGACGACTTATACCCTATTGATTACTTGCGGAATCCGTTGTTTATGTTGGCTAATTCCAGCCGCTATTTTGGTGAGATCAGTACGATGTGATGTAATTAGGAATAGGCATTAGCAGAGTATGAAAATAGGTCGTTTAGGTCGGGCAGATTCGTCCACATCCGTGCAAGATTAGTTAATTCGTGCGAAGACAGTGTCTGCGAGAAGGGTAATCCGTGCGAAGACAGTGTCTTCGTGTACCTCAGCACTCCGAGGCTCGCCCACTCGCCGGTGCGGGACTACCTTCAGCGGATAAGTCTTCTTTGGAGATAGCCGCTTCGGCGAAACTGTCCACCGGACATTTTCGTGCCAAACCGACCGGTAGTACCTGATGTGAACCCGTGGCGACCTCTCCCCGCACCGTCTTGTGGGCTTTTATCGCCTCTCCATGCAATGGGTTCGCTTCTGTGGACGAATCTGCCCTGCTTGCGGGTCTAGGGATTCTTCAGGGCGGTTTTGGGAGGTATTTTTTAGAGTAGCAAAAAAAGGGGTTATAACAAACGCAGGAATGACGTTTGTTATAACCCCTAAATAGTTTGAGTTTGAGTTAGATTCAGCTTTAGCCTTAGTCCCTTTGATAGACGATTTCTCCGTTAATAATGGTCATCATTACTTTGGACATAGTGTTAAAGGGGTTGCCCGTAAAAACGATTAAATCAGCATCAAACCCTTCTTTAAGTTTCCCGAGCCGGTTATGGCACTCTAATACCTCGGATGGATGTATTGTAAGGCATTTCAGCGCTTCCAGCTGAGGAAGACCTTCCGAGATGGCCAGACCGGCCACAGTTCTGAGTTGATCAATAGAATTATACGGGTGATCCGAGATCAAAGAAACTTTTACGCCTGCTTCGGTCAATTTCAAGACTGAGTTGTAATTTCTGCCTTTTAGTTCCATTTTGATTCGCGGAGTCAGCATAGGTCCAAATGCGACGGGGATATTCCTCTCAGCCAGGTAGCCGGCAACTAAGTGGGCTTCCGTACCGTGTTCAATAACAAGCTTTTTGATCTTGAACTCTTCGGCGATTCTGACGGCCGTAATAATATCATCTGCTCTGTGAGCGTGTGCGCGTAAGGAAATATCTCCGGTTAACACAGGAATGACCGATTCTAAGCGGATATCTCTGTTTTGCAGTTTACCTGATTGCTTTAATTCCAGATAATCCTGGGTTCTCATCAATAAATCTCTGATGAGGCCGGTAATGCCCATTCTTGTTACGGGGCATTTACCGTGGGCCCCATAGGTACTCATCGGGTTTTCACCGAGTGAGATTTTCAGACCGGCCGGACTTCTAACGATCATTTGATCAATAATCGTTCCATGAGTTTTAATAACCAGGTTTAATCCACCCACTGCATTATTACTGCCGGGGCCGGTCATCACAGTAGTGACGCCGGCTCTGATAGCATCAACAAACGCAATATCTTGTGGGTTTATGGCATCTAAACCTCTTAAATGGGGGGTGACGGAGTCAGATGTTTCATTATTATCAACCCCGATCTTGCCGGTAGCCTCCTCAATAATTCCTAAATGAGTATGGCAATCGATGATTCCCGGCAGTACATATCGCTCGCCGATTTCGCATACCTGACAATCTGCAGGAGGATTTTCGATAGCAGGGGAGATGCGGCTGAAGCGATTATTATCTATAAGAATATCGTTAAGCAGTTTCTCCCCAGTTTCAGGGTCGATTGTTAAACAGTTCTTTAAGAGCAGTGTACCCATATAATACCTCTCTGTTCCATACTTTAAACGGCAGAATGCACATTGAGACTTATATAGTAATGACCAAATTAGTATAAATAATTCAAAATAAGCATGCTTATGTCTGATCTTGATCACTTGCTTTTGGTTTAGAAAAATTTTAAAATGGGTGGATAGACAATTTTCACCTTCGAAGCTCGATTGGTGATAGAATTCATGGAGAAGTGTCCGAAATCTGAGCGTTTAAAGGGATACACTGAATTTTGACGAATTATGTGAAGACAGAATAAGAAAACAGAAGAGAGGTTCGAATTATACTATGCTAACTGTGGAAAAAATCGGCGGAACATCTATGCTCCAATTTCAAAATGTACTCAAGGATATTATTGGCTATCCTGCTTCAGAAGGGTTCCGTTATGGAAGAGTATTTGTTGTCTCAGCTTATGCTGGGGTTACCAATATGCTGCTCGAAGATAAAAAGACGAAAGCGCCGGGTATTTATCAGCAATTTATTAAAGGTGAAGATTACGAATCCGCTATGGACGAATTGTTAATTAAGACACTAGAGATAAACGAAACCATGATTGATTTAGGCTTGGATTCAAAGGTCTGCAAAGATTTTTTAGTAGAACGGATAGAGCAGACAAAAGCTTATCTTAAAAGTATGGAAGATATTATTGCTTCAGGGTATGTGGGAAGAGAGAGTATCTTTTCCGCTGCGAGAGAGTTATTAGCATCCATAGGGGAAGCTCATTCTGCATTTAACACGGTGAATATTCTCCGTAATAATGGGATCAATTCGGAACTGGTCGATCTTACAGGTTTCCGTGATTCCAAACAACTATCAATCAGCGAGCGGATTGAGAAGTCGTTTAAAAACGTAAATCCGCATGAAGCAATCATCGTAGCTACTGGTTATACAAAAGGAATCGAAGGAATCATGCGCCAATATGAAAGAGGATATTCAGAAATTACCTTTTCCAAAATCGCAACTCAGCTTCAGGCAGATGAAGCAATTATTCATAAAGAATATCATTTATCTTCGGCCGATCCTAAGATCGTGGGGGTGGATAAAGCAATCCCCGTAGGTAGGACAAATTATGATGTGGCGGATCAACTTGCTGACATCGGAATGGAAGCCATTCATCCAAATGCTTCTAAACCATTAGAGTTAGCCGGAATAAACCTGCGCATCAAAAATACCTTTGAACCTAATCACCCTGGAACGGTTATTTCCAATGATTATATCGGTCCTCAAGCAAAGATTGAGATTATCGCGGGTTCCGATAAAATCGTGATCTTAGAAATCCACGATACCTCTATGGTAGGGGAAACAGGGTTTGACTTAGATATTATGAAAAAGTTCAAAAAGTATAACATTAGCTATATCATGAAAACCACAAATGCTAATAGTATATCCCTCGTGATCTGGCAAAGCGATCTCAGTGATCTTTTGGTGTCAGATCTTGAAGCGGAGTATCGTACGGTTACGGTTCAGGAGGCGGCGATCGTTTGTGTGATAGGATCCAATATTGCTATGCCCAGCATTCTGGCTAGAGCGGCTAATGCTTTGGCCAAAAACGATATCAATATTAAATGCATCTCTCAATCCCTGCGGCAGGTGAACATGCAATTTGTTATTGACCGGGATATGTATGCCAAGGCAATTGTGTGTTTAAATGAAGATCTTTGTTTTGCCGATACTAACCATTGATTAGCGGGAGGCCTGATAATGTCCGTAAAACATGTCGAAGAATTTTTTAAACAACAGGGTAAAGATGTTAAGATTTTAACTTTTGAGGATACCAGCACGGTTGCTAAGGCGGCAGATTCTTTGGGAGTGACCCCCGGGGAGATTGCCAAATCATTACTCTTTAAGGTTAAAGACAGCTTTATCATGATCCTGATGGCTGGCGATAAGCGGCTTGATAATAGGAAATTCAAGGAAATCTTTAATACTAAGGCTAAGATGCCGGAAGCTGAAGAGGTATCCGAGGCAACCGGGCATCCGGTAGGCGGGGTATGTCCCTTTGGATTAAAGCAATCGATACCTATCTATCTGGATTATTCGTTAAAAGCATATGCCCGTGTCTTTCCGGCGGCCGGTGCAGTCAATACGGCCATAGAGTTAAACGTGGAAGAATTAGAGGAAGTGACCAATGGACAATGGGTGGACGTTATCCAGTCCTGACATCGGCAATTGGTCTGAAGGGAGAACCTTTATTCAGGTTCTCCCTTTCTGATGTTTAAATGTCCTTGAGGATCAATGTTTGACCATTATCTCTATTAGGACTATTATTTACGGTATGGGGAATGTAAGAAAACAAACTGGGAAGGAACGAAAAATGAACTCGAAACACTACTTAACCAACAAATACTGGGTTATCATTATTGCTTTGTTCTGTGCTGTTCTTTGGGGAAGCGCCTTTCCGGTCTTAAAACTGAGTTATTCAGAAATCGGAATAGCATCGGATGACCGGTCTGCGATCATAGTATTCGCTGGAATGCGTTTTTTTTTAGCCTCAATACTTATTTTCCTGCTGACGACAGCGGGACTCCGGCAATCCCCGAAAGTAGAGAGGGCTATTCTGCCTCAGCTCTTTTTGCTGGGCTTACTGCAAATTAGTTTGCAATATTTCTTTTTCTATAATGGCTTAGCACATACCTCTGGGATGAAAGCCGCAATTTTATCTTCGGCAAGCACGTTTTTTGTGGTGATTTTAGCGCACTTCGTTTATAGAGACGATCGATTGGACTTTCGCAAGTTAGTGGGCTTGATCGCAGGTTTGGCGGGGATTATCTTATTAAATTCAGGTGAAGATTTTACCCTCGATTTCTCCTGGCAAGGCGAAGGGTTTATGATCTTGTCCGGTCTTGTCAGTGCTTTCGGGACGATTTTAGCCAAACGGATTTCCAAAGCGGTTCACCCCTTTGTACTGACAGCTTGGCAGATGCTGTTAGGCTCCCTGCTCCTGGTGGCGGCGGGATTACCGGGTTTGAAACCTCATGTTTTAGTATTTTCCAATAAAGCGGCTCTGCTTCTTATTTATTCCGCTTTTTTATCCGCTGCCGCATTTTCTCTGTGGTATGCTATTTTGAAATACAATAAGGCTGGAGAAATTAGTGTCTATAAGTTTATGACTCCGGTATCGGGAGCGATTTTATCGGCTTTATTAATTCCGGGAGAACATTTAACCGTCAATATGTTTATGTCTTTAGCCCTGGTTGCACTGGGGCTGGTCATTGTGAATTATCACAAGAGGGTCCCCAAAGAGGGTTACTAAGCTATTACGAATACTATTTATAGATAGGAGAATGATATGGGAAAGACGTTAGTGTTAACCGAAAAGCCATCTGTGGGTCGGGAAATTGCGAGAATTCTGCATTGCAATCAGAAGGGAAATGGGTGCTTCATAGGCCCTAAATACGTGGTGGTTTGGGCTTTAGGGCACTTAGTAACCTTAGCTGACCCGGAATTATATGACGAGAAATATAAGACTTGGAAGATCGAAGATTTGCCCATGCTGCCGCCTAAAATGGAATTAGTGGTCATGAAAGAAACCGCTAAGCAATTTGGTGTGGTTAAAAATCTGATGAAGAATCCGGAAATGGCGGACTTAATTATTGCGACAGATGCCGGTCGGGAAGGGGAGTTAGTGGCCCGTTGGATTATTAAAAAAGCCGGCTGGAGGAAGCCGGTCAAGCGTCTGTGGATTTCCTCCCTGACTGAACGGGCTATTAAAGAAGGTTTCAATCATTTAAAGCCGGGTAAAGACTATGAAACATTATATGCTGCTGCGGAATGCCGCGCGGAAGCGGATTGGCTGGTGGGGTTAAATGTAACCAGAGCTTTGACCTGTAAGTATAATGCTCAATTATCCGCGGGGAGAGTGCAAACTCCTACCTTGGCAATGGTCGTGGAACGGGAGAACGAAATCAAACAATTTGTCCCGAAGGATTATTGGTCGATCAATGTACTGGCCAAAGGGGTTACCCTGCGCTGGCAAGATCATAGTGGTCAAACCCGTATCTTCGATAAGCAGAAAGCGGAGGCCCTGGCAGCTAAATTGACAGGACAAACCGGGGAAGTGATCGAGGTGAAAAAAGAAGCTAAAAAGGAACTTCCTCCACTGGCTTATGACCTGACTGAACTGCAGCGGGATGCCAATCGCAAATACGGATTCTCTGCCAAAACTACATCCTCAGTGATGCAGCAGCTCTATGAAAATCACAAATTAGTAACCTATCCCCGCACGGATTCCCGTTATATCAGTGAGGACATCGTACCTACCTTACCGGAACGCCTGAAGAGCATTGCCCTTGGACCTTATGTAGATCTGGCCCGCGGCATTTTGCGCAATAAATTAAACATCACGAAACGGTTTGCGGATAGCTCCAAAGTTTCGGATCACCATGCTATTATCCCGACGGAACAGCCCCCTTCACTGTCCAGGCTCAGCTCTGAGGAATTGAAAGTATACGATTTAATTGTCAGGCGTTTTCTTGCCGTTCTCTCACCAGCCTTTGAATATGAACAAACCTCAATTAAGGTGAGTCTTAAAGGGGAAATTGTTACGGCTAAGGGTAAAATCGTAAAGCTTAAAGGCTGGCGGAAGGTTTACGAAGGGCAGGGCCACTTAGATGATCAAGCAGAGAATGGCGACGGGGATTCAGAGCAAACTCTTCCGGAAATCCGCAAAGGAGAGCTGCTCAATGACTTAAGGGTTAAGTTAGTACCAGGCAAAACTAAACCTCCTGCCAGACATACTGAAGCAACCTTGCTCTCCGCTATGGAACATCCGGGAAAATTAATCGGGGATGAGAAATTACGGGAAGCGATGGAGCAAAGCCATGGCTTAGGAACTCCTGCGACCCGGGCGGAAATCATTGAAAAACTGTTTAATTCCTTTTATATGAACCGCCAGGGCAAAGAGATCATTCCCACCTCCAAGGGGATTCAACTGGTGGGTTTAGTTCCTCCTGAACTGAAGTCGCCGGTCCTGACCGCTAAATGGGAACAACAGCTGACGGAGATAAGCAAAGGCCGGGCTGACAGCCAATCCTTTTTAAGGGGAATCAGAGGATATGCGACCCAGCTTGTATCCACTGTGCTTGGCAGTGAGCAGACTTTTAAGCATGATAACCTGACCAGAAATAAGTGCCCTGAATGCGGAAACTATCTTTTGCAGGTTAAGGGAAAAAAGGGCGAAATGTTAGTTTGTCAGGATCGGGAATGTGGTTATCGGAAAGGGCTGTCTCAAATTTCTAATGCAAGGTGTCCGGAATGCCATAAAAAGCTGGAGATTAAGGGGGATGGGGAAAATAAGCTGTTCGCCTGTGTCTGCGGATATCGTGAAAAAATGTCAGCCTTCAGGAAACGAAAAGAAGCTGAGAAGGGAAATCTTAATAAGAGAGATGTGCATAAGTATCTGCAGAACCAAAAGGATACCGGACCCATTAATACTGCCCTGGCAGATGCTTTAGCCAAGTTGAAGAAATAGGAAAAGCAGAGTGCTGAGCACTGTCCTCAGTCGAACGGTGTAAATTGTCAGATGGTCATCCTTTGTAGTATAGCTTTAGGCTAAACCATACTGATTAAGCTTGTAGTAGAGAGTACCTCGTGAAATACCAAGAAGTTTTGCTGCCGCTGTCTTATTGCCGTTGGTTTTTTCCAAAGAGAGTTTAATTTGCCTGATTTCCTCAGAATTTTCCCTGGGAGTAAGAGCTCTTGGGAGGTTCTGAGCTGTGACAGGGTAAATCGCGGAGGGCAGACGAGAACTAAGAGGTGTAAGATTTGAGGGCAGGTATTGAATATTAAGGGTTTCCCCTTCGGAAAGAATGGCCAGCCGTTCTATCACATTGCGCAGTTCCCGGATGTTGCCCGGCCAGTCATAGTTTAAGAAATTAAGCATGATCTCAGGGTCAAGAGACGGGATTGTCTTCTGATACTTTTGGGCAAATTCCTGAAAAAAGGCCTGTACCAAAGCCGGAATATCTTCGCTTCGTTCCCGGAGGGGCGGCACCTCAAGGGCAATAACATTTAAACGATAGTAAAGGTCTTCGCGAAATTCACCCGTTTGAATCATCTTTCCTAAGTCCCGATTGGTTGCGGCAATAATTCGGGTATCGACAGTGAGTGGTTCCGTGCCGCCTACTCGATAAAAGCATTTATCCTGCAAAACCCGCAGCAATTTCACTTGGAGTTGGAGCGGCAATTCTCCAATCTCGTCCAAGAAAAGGGTTCCCCTGTTGGCGAGCTCTAATTTTCCGGGCTTGCCTTTACGTTCAGCACCGGTAAAGGCACCTCCGATATATCCGAATAATTCACTTTCGAATAAGGCTGAAGGAATCGCACCACAGTTGATGGCAATAAAAGGCTTGCTGGTCCTTGGGCTATCCTTATGGATGGCTTGGGCAAAGAGTTCTTTGCCGACGCCGCTTTCTCCCGTAATAAGGATTGTAGCTTCACTGCCTGCTACTTTTCGGGCGAAAAATACAGTGCGAAGTATCGGCCGGCTTTTTCCGATGATCCGGCTGAAAGGATCATCGGAAGAGTTGGTTTTTTGTTTAAGGTCCTGTAATTGAGAACTGGCCTGGGATAATTCTTCGTTGAGCCGAACGACTTGGGTAATGTCTTGTTCGGCAGAAATGGCGCCTACTATTTTATCCTCGAAAATAACCGGAGAGGCGTTAATCTGGACGTGTGTTTCCGGGCGGGGTCTGTGGTATGCCTGGTGAACCGGAGGCCCTTCATCTAAAATGTGAAGGGT
The DNA here is from genome assembly GCF_000244895.1 of Desulfosporosinus youngiae DSM 17734. NCBI lineage: Bacteria > Bacillati > Bacillota > Clostridia > Eubacteriales > Desulfitobacteriaceae > Desulfosporosinus > Desulfosporosinus youngiae. The sequence continues at coordinate 4,011,408 of NZ_CM001441.1, read as the reverse complement.
TGCTAAGGCCCTTCGGTCAAAAAAATCGGCGATAGGTTTCCCGACGATACTCTGTTTTGGTATCGAATACATTTCTTGAGCTTTAGAATTCCAGTGACTGACGGTTCCGTCGTTGGCTACAACAGTAACAGCTTCATTAACTGTTTCCAGCAGAGTGTTGAAAAAAGTATTTAAACTATGCCAGGAATTAAGCAAACGGCGCATAAAAATGGTTGGAGTAATGATGCCTTGGACGTCTCCGCTGGCATTGAGTATGACAACAGGATATAATTCATATGGTTGATCCTGATAAAATGTCAGGGCATCCGTAGTGGAATTGGCTTTTAATACAGGAGACCAATTGATTTCGCTGAGGGATTGATCCGTTGGATTTAGCTGAGCGGCTTGTTCCATAGTAAGAACTCCTACGGGGATCTCGTCTTGAATCATTATTAAGTGGGCAGAATTTGCCAATTCTAAAGCGGCATGTATAGTTAGGCCAGGCTTTACTAGAATAATGTTCTGATCCATTAACTCTGATAGGGTAAGCTTCATGGTCCCCCTCCTTTCAGACTACTGTAACCTAAAAATGAGCTGTTGCCTAGTCTTTTGTTTAAACACATTAAACAAAAGTGTTCAATGTGTTTAAACACTTAATGCTGGATAAATCCGGAACAGATCTCTGAAGAATGTATTTATGAATAAAAATACTGTATTCTTTTAATAATCATGCAGGAATTTTAAATATTCCGTCAAATAATACATAACAGGCTATTTGAAATCATAAGGAGGAATACAATGTTTCGTAAAAAGAGTAAAGCCCTAGCTGCCATGAGTCTGATCTTGTCTGCTTTAATCATGGTAAGCGGATGTGGGGCGAGCAAGCCAGCGGAAAAAGAGCCGGCTGCGGCAGACAGCAAAGAACCTATCAAGATTGGTTTTCTGGGTGCTAAAACGGGTGATGTCGCAATGTATGGTCTGAACACATTAAAGGGTCTGAACATGGCTGTCGAGGAGATTAATAAAGAGGGACTTCTTGGACGCCAAGTTAAGCTGGTAGAAGAGGATAACGCAGGACAAAAGGATCAAGCGATTAACATCACTAATAAGTTAATCAGCCAAGACAAGGTTGTCGCCATGATCGGTGACCCTACGACAGGTATTACTCGTGTAGCCGGACAGATCGCCAACAGTAAAAAGACCGTCATCATGTCAGCCGGTGCCACTGGAACGGACGTTGTAGAAATTGGACCTTATGTTTTCAGGGATACTTTGTTGGATACAATAGCTGCTCCTGCAACTATGAAGTATGTTATTCAGGAGAAAGGCTGGAAAAATGTGGCCTTAATCACTTCTAAAAACAATGATTACAGTGTATCATTGTCAAAAATCTTTAGCAGTGCGATTACTGATAATGGCGGAAACATTGTAATTGAAGAGTTCATTCAAGATAAAGATACCGACTTCAGCGGACAAATCACCAAAATTAAGGCTGCTAATCCGGATGTTATCGTCTTTTCCGGCTATTATACCGAGGGAGCTTTGATCATGAAGAAAGCTCGTGAAGTTGGGATCAAGGCTATCATGGTTGGCGGAGATGGCCTTCAGGGAGAGGACTTAATGAAAATCGGCGGAGAGGCTGTGGAAGGCTCTATATCCTATGCAGGCTTCTCCCCTGAGCAACCGACCCCTAATACCGAAAAATTCATTAACGCATACAAGGCAAAATACAACAACGAAGAGCCGGATTTGTTCTCTGCTCAAGGGTATGATGCTTTGATGCTTATCGCCAAGGCAATTAAGGATGCCAATAGTGCCGATCCGGAGAAATTTAAAGATACTCTTGCCAAAACCAATAATTACGATGGAGTTTCAGGATCTATCACCTTCCAAGAAAACCGTGAGCCTATTAAGAGCCCGGTGTATTTGCTGGAAGTAAAAGGCGGCAAGTTTGCCTTGCTGAAGAAGGTTCCAGTAGAAATAAAATAAGCCAGACTTGATTCGTTTCTTAAACTAATTAAATGTAGCAGCACAAGGTCCTAGGACCTGTGCTGCTACTAATCATTAAGGTAAATTCCGACATTTTTTACCTTATTAATCGGTTTTATTTAAGGAGGGCGCCAAATTTGCCGATTTTAAACAATCTGATGCAGCAACTTGTTAACGGGCTTGCTTTAGGTAGCATTTATGCTCTTATTGCTTTAGGCTACACCATGGTGTACGGTATTATTGGCATGATCAACTTCGCCTATGGCGAAATCTTTATGTTTGGCGCATATGCCGGCCTGGTTTTGGCATTGACTAATTATGTTAATATTTATTTAGCATTACTAGGTGCTACGGTTATAACTATGATACTGGGAGTGGTCATTGAGCGGATTGCTTATAAACCGCTTCGCCGTTCATCCCGGCTTTCGGCACTGATTAGTGCCATCGGGGTTTCGATTTTCCTTTCTTCCTTAATGGTTCGGCTTAAAGGCCCTAATACCAGGGGGTTTCCGGTACTTTTTGAAAATAGAATTTTTGAAATCGGAAATTTCCAGATTACGATTTATCAGATTGTAATCATTGGAGTCGCCGGTCTCTTGATGCTTGGCTTACACCTTTTTGTATCATACACTAAGATGGGCAGGGCTATGCGTGCCTGTGCTCAGGACAAGGATGCGGCAAGTCTGATGGGGGTTAATATTGACCGGGTTATATCTGTAACCTTTGCCATCGGGTCAGGCTTAGCGGGAGCTGCCGGGGTATTGGCGGGTATTTACTTTAATGCGGTTCAGCCTTACATGGGACTTTTGGCAGGCCTAAAAGCTTTTGCGGCGGCAGTCCTCGGAGGAATTGGCAGTATACCTGGTGCTATGATCGGGGGACTGGTTATCGGTTTAACTGAAATAATGGGCATCACTGTGAATTTATCCCAGTACAAGGACGCCTTCGCCTTTGCCATCCTTATATTGGTGCTTCTGTTCAAACCATCGGGAATCATGGGGCGAAAAGCCAATAAGAAGGTATAAGGAGGGGAATGGCTATGAAAAAATTACTCAGCAATTGGATTGTTCAGGCACTGCTGTTCCTTTGTGTGCTAGGCTTGACAGCCTACGGCTCACAAATAATTTCTAAAATTATACCGACCTATATTCTAATGATTTGTTTGTTTATTGGGATAAACATGATCATGGCTTTAGGATTAAACCTGATTACCGGGGTAACGGGTCAGCTTTCTTTAGGACATGCTGCTTTCATGAGTATCGGAGCTTATGCTTCGGCAATTGCCACCGTGAATTACCACGTGCCCTTTCTGCTGGGAGTATTAATAGGCGGTCTTGTCGCGGGTTTGTTTGGAATTATTATCGGATTTCCGACTCTGCGCCTGACAGGAGATTATCTGGCTATTGCTACGCTGGGGTTTGCAGAAATTGTACGAGTCCAATTCACAAATATGAAGATTACGAATGGGGCTATTGGTTTCCTCGGGATTGAGGGATCGACCACTTTCCCTATTGTTATAACTATTGCGGTGTTTACCATATGCGCTATGGTTTGGCTGGAAAACTCCCGGAATGGACGGGCCATGCTTGCGATTCGGGAAGATGAAATCGCTTCCTCAGCAGTAGGAATTAATACTACATTATATAAGATTCAGGCTTTTGCCATTGGCGCTTTTTGCGCGGGGGTAGGGGGAGCACTTTTTGCTCATACCACTACGTTTATTCAGCCAACTGATTTTGGGTTTCTCAAGTCCGTCGATATTTTGAGTATTGTTGTTCTGGGAGGTTTGGGAAGTATCCCCGGAACGATTATCGGCGCGATCGTTCTTACCTCTGCTCCGGAAATTTTAAGGCCGCTCTCAAACTATAGGATGATCGTTTACGGGTTATTGTTGGTCGTGATCATGATCTTCCGTCCCTATGGGTTATTGGGCGGAGTAAACCTAAGGCGGGCCGTTCGCCGTGCCTTTATGCTGCCTAAGAAAAAACAGGCCGGACGGGGGGAATAAGGATGAGTTTATTAACTTTGGACAACGTAACCATCCGCTTTGGCGGTCTGACTGCTGTTGACAGCGTGAACTTAGAAGTACAGCAGGGCGAAATTCTGGCCTTGATCGGTCCTAATGGTGCGGGTAAAAGCACAGTGTTTAATCTGATCACGAGTATTTATAATCCCACTGAGGGTAGGATATCGTTGGATGGCAAACCATTAGTCGGCATCCCTACTCACAAAATCGCTGACATGGGTATTACCAGGACCTTCCAGGCCATTCGCCTATTTACTGAGCTATCTGTCTTGGATAATGTAAAGATTGGGGCCCACTGCCGGGGAAAAGCGGGCTTAGTGCACTCCTTTACCCGCTTGCCAAGCATGAAACGTGAAGAGGCAGAAATCGAAGAGAAATCCCTTGAAGCCTTGGGTTTCCTCGATTTAGCTTCGAAACAGGATGAAATAGCGAAGAATCTATCCTATGGAGAACAGAGACGTTTAGAGATAGCGAGAGCCTTAGTATCCAAGCCAAAATTACTTCTGTTAGATGAGCCTGCGGCCGGGATGAATCCTCAGGAAAAGGTCGTCTTAATGGAAATGATTCGCAGAATTCGGGATACGGGTATTACTGTTTTTCTGGTAGAACATGATATGAAGCTAGTCATGGGTATTTCTGAGAGAATTGCTGTGCTGGATTACGGCAAAAAGATAGCTGAAGGGACCCCCTCAGAAGTTCGCAGTAATAAAGCGGTTATCGAAGCATACCTGGGCTCCGGTAAATTCAAAAGCAGAATTCGGCGCTAGGGAGGGCCAGAACATGTTAAAGTTAGAAAAGCTCGAAGTGAGTTACGGCTCAATTAAAGCCTTGCACAGCATAGCTCTGGAAGTGAAAAAAGGGGAGATCGTCGCCTTAATCGGAGCCAATGGAGCTGGGAAGAGTACAACCCTTCGCACAATCTCAGGACTTCTGAAACCATCCAATAAAGAAGGGAAGATAAGGTTTAAAGATAAGGAAATTCAAAGTGTCTCCCCCCATAAAATCGTGGAGATGGGCTTGTCTCATGTACCGGAAGGTCGTCGTGTGTTTCCTGATATGTCCGTTTATGAGAACCTTCTGATGGGTGCTCATAGTCGTAAAGGGAAGCCGGATCAGACCGACTTCGATCGGGTATATCATCACTTTCCCAGGTTAAAGGAGAGAATTAAGCAGATGGCCGGCACCTTATCCGGCGGAGAACAGCAAATGCTTGCTATGGGCAGGGCCTTGATGGCCAGGCCTGACCTGCTGCTCCTTGATGAACCAAGTATGGGTTTGGCCCCAATGCTTGTGGAAGAAATCTTCCACATCATTGAAGATATTAATGTTGCGGGAACCACGATTCTTTTGGTTGAGCAAAATGCTCACTTGGCCTTGGAAATTTCGAACCGGGCCTATGTTCTTGAGACCGGCGAAATTGTCCTGGACGGTCAGGCTCAGGATTTAGCACAAAATGAGAATATCCGTAAGTCTTATCTCGGAGAATAGGTTTATTGTTTAACCTTTAATCAAGCTAAAGAAGCTGATTCTTCGTTCCGGAGGGAATTCTTCTTTCGAATCTGCAGTGTTAATAATTACTTAACACTTGAGATTTTGGAGGAAGTTCTCTTTTTTTGGCGTGTAAGGGGGAGGGGGCTGCTGACAAGTTGTTCAGCAGCCCCCTCCCCCCTTACACCCTGAAATAGTGGCACAAGAATTGCATGTATTAACTCTCAGAGAGTTCCATTGACCTATTAAGATTTTCATAACTAGGGGAGTGAGTTTAATGCGTATCACTGAGCATCCGATTTTAGAGTTTCAGCGTGGAGAAGAAGTCTCTTTTTTCTTCGAAGGGCAGGAGCTTAAAGGTTTTGAGGGGGAGACTATTGCGGCGGCACTTCATGCCGCCGGGGTTAGAGTTTTGGGCCACAGCCCAACAATGCACCGGCCCAGAGGTCTTTTTTGTGCGATCGGAAACTGTTCTTCTTGTCTAATGATTGTCAACGGAGAACCTAATGTCAGAATTTGTGTAGAAAAGCTTAAGTCCGGCATGAACGTAGAAATTCAACAAGGAAAGGGGTGCCTGAGGTGAAAGAGATAGAAATTCTCATCATTGGCGGCGGGCCGGCTGGTCTTAGTGCTGCCGCTGCAGCGGCTGACTTGGGTGCCAGTGTCCTTGTCTTAGAAAGGGACGGGAAACCGGGCGGCCAATTAGTCAAGCAAACTCATAAATTCTTTGGTTCTAAAAAGCAATATGCCGGGGACCGTGGTTACCAGATCGGTAATCTGCTGATTGATCGATGCCAAAATAATCCCAAGGTTGAAGTTTGGACTGACACCACGGCTCTGGGGATTTATGAAGACGGAGTCGTAACTGCTGAAGGGCAAGGCAAGCATCTTAAAATAAAACCTCAAAAAACAATTGTAGCCACTGGTGCTTCTGAGAAAATGATTGCCTTTCCTAACAATGATATGCCTGGTATTTATGGGGCTGGGGCTGTACAGACATTGATGAATGTCCATGGGATTGTCCCTGGCCAACGCGTCCTGATGATCGGCGCGGGGAATATCGGCCTGATTGTTTCCTATCAATTGATGCAGGCGGGAGTAGAGGTAGCGGCCATTATTGAAGCAGCCCCGGCCATTGGCGGTTATCTTGTGCATGCTTCGAAGATTCGCCGCGCGGGGGTACCTATTTTAACCTCACATACTATTAGGGAAGCTTATGGGCAGGAAAGTGTTGAAGGGGCCATTATCTGCCGGCTTGATGAGCAGTGGCAGCCAATTCCAGGGACTGAACAAGATCTTAAAGTGGATGTAATTTGTCTGGCCGTTGGCCTGAGTCCCTTAACTGAACTTTGCTTTCAGGCGGAGTGCCAGATGAAATACGTGCCTGAGCTTTCCGGACATGTCCCTCTTAGAAGCGAATCGTTGGAAACCACACGCCCAGGCCTTTATGTCGCCGGGGATGTAAGTGGAGTTGAGGAAGCCAGTTCAGCCATGGTTGAAGGCCGGTTGGCCGGTATCAGCGCTGCCTATAGTTTAGGGTATGGAAATGAGGCTGCAGCGAAACTTCAAGCTGAAGCTTTGGCTGAGTTAAGCGAACTTCGTTCCGGCCCTGCCGGTCAAAAGACGGTGCAGGGAATTAAGAAACTGATGGATAAGGAGGAAGCGGCATGCTAAGCAAAACTGGGATTCCGACAGCTGAGGATATAAAAACCGTTGCTCCTTCCGAGGAAAGACTGAAGAAAGGTCCTGTAGCCGTTATTGAGTGCTTTCAGAAGATTCCCTGCAATCCCTGCACAGAAGCTTGTAAACAAGGGGCAATTCAGGCGATGAAAGATATTAATGATCTTCCGAAACTGGAATTTGATAAATGCAACGGCTGCGGTGTTTGCCTTAGCCGCTGTCCGGGGTTAGCCATTTTCATTATCGATGCTTCTTACAGTGACACGGAAGCCATTGTCAGAATTCCTTTTGAATATTATCCGGTCCCTCAAGCCGGCGAAAAGGTCGTTGGTTTGAATAGGGCCGGAGAAGAGCTCGGTATGTTTGAAGTGAGCAAAGTTCAGTCCGGCGGTCAAAAAAATAAGACCTATACGGTTTGGTTGGTTGTGCCAAAAGAACTTGCTATGGACGTGCGCAGCATTCGTTTGGGAGGGGTTAGACATGCAAGCTAAGGAGACCATCGTCTGCCGGTGTGAGGACATCACCTTAGACGAAATTCAAGCACTGATTAAGCAAGGATATCGTACCATCGATGAAATCAAACGTGTTATTCGTGCGGGAATGGGCCCTTGCCAGGGACGAACCTGCCGGATGCTGATCGCCCAGGAACTCGCCAAATATTACAAAATTCCGGTGGGAGAGGTTTTGCTGCCTACCTTTCGGCCGATTGTGAAGCCGGTCAAATTAGGAACGCTTGCGGGGGGTGAATCAATTGCAAAAAACAGCTAATGCAGTGATTATCGGCGGCGGGATTACAGGCTGCGCTGTGGCTTATGAAATGGCTGTCCGAGGGGTAAAAGATATAGTTGTTATAGAAAAACAGTACCTTTCTTCCGGAGCAACAGGCCGCTGCGGTGCCGGTGTCCGCCAACAGTGGGGAACCGAGACCAACGCTATTCTGGCCCGGGACAGCGTTAAACGCTTTGAGGGTATGAATGAAGAACTTGACTATGATCGGGACATCGAATTCAAGCAAGGCGGCTATTTGATGGTTTCTTATACTGAAAAGGAATGGGATCAGTATAAAAAGAATGTTGCTGTGCAGCATAGCCTTGGAATTCCTACGAAAATGATTACCCCTCAAGAAGCCCGGGAAATTGTGCCTCATTTGAATCTCAATGGATTGATCGGGGCCACGTTCTGTCAATCGGACGGGCATGCCAATCCCTTTCATGTGGTCGATGCCTATTACAAAGCCGCCCTTCGCTTGGGGGTAAAATTCGAGACTTATACCTCCGTAACCGGAATCACCCTGGAAAAAGGGACTGTTACAGGTGTTCAGACCACTAGGGGAGATATTGCCACTTCAACTGTGATTAATGCCTGCGGTTATGCAGCAGGCACGATTTGCAAGATGGCGGGCTTTGAACTGCCCCTCTATCCCCAGAGACACCAGGCATTGGTAACTGAACCAGTAGACCCCTGCCAGGGGCCGATGGTCATTTCCCTCCATTATCGTTTATACTGTCAGCAGACTCCTCATGGCAGCTTTATTATGGGTGTGGGTGATCCCAATGAACCTAAGGACTTTAATATTAATTCCAGCTGGGAGTTCTTAGAGGATGTTGCTCGTCAAGCGACCACAGTCTTACCTCTTCTGAAGAACCTCCGTGTTGTCCGCCAGTGGTCGGGTCTTTATGATATGAGTCCGGATGCCAATCCGATTTTGGATGAAGTTCCGGGCGCTAAAGGAATGTGGGTGGCTGCCGGCTTCAGCGGCCATGGGTTCATGGTTGGTCCCCAGACGGCCGTCCTTTTAACTCAAAAGATTCTCGGTCAGGAGTGTTTTATGCCCATTGAACGATTTGGTCTGGCCCGTTTCCTAGGGGGAGAATTGGACCTGGAATCTGCAGTGGTATAATATCAAAGTTCAGCTTGAGTCAGACGAACGGATTAAGATAGTCAATGTAATAGTAACTTGAAAAACCAATAATAATTAGGAGGAATGTTAAACATGAACAATGCCTATTTTCAACTTAAGCTTCCGGAAAACGAACCGATCAAAGGTTATCTGCCGGGATCTCCGGAAAGGATTGCCTTAAAAGCAGAACTTGAGAGACAATTAGTTAACCCGGTTGAAGTTCCTATTATTATTGGCGGTAAAGAAATCCGTACCGGAAATAAAGAAAAAATGATCTGCCCCCATGACCATCAAACGGTACTTGGCGAATACTATGTGGCCGGCGAGCAAGAGCTGCTTATGGCTATCGAAGCGGCTGAAGCAGCAAAAGCTGAATGGGAAAACATGCCTTGGGAGCATAGGGCGACTATCTTTTTAAAAGCAGCCGATTTATTGACCGGAAAATACCGGGCAAAAATGTCCGCGTCTTGTATGCTCGGACAAAGCAAGAATGCCTTTCAGGCAGAAATCGATGTTATCTGTGAACTAGCGGATTTCCTCCGGTTTAATTCTTACTATGTGCAGGAGATCTATAAACAACAACCCAACAACTCAAATGGTGTTTGGAACCGGGTAGAATATCGTGCCCTGGATGGTTTTGTTGCAGCGATCACCCCGTTCAATTTCACTGCGATTGGCGGTAATCTTGCCACAGCTCCCGCTATGGCCGGCAACACGGTTTTATGGAAACCATCATCAACAGCAGTACTTTCCAATTACTATGTCATGCAAATTCTTATCGAGGCCGGTTTACCTGCCGGTGTTATTAACTTTGTGCCTTGCCGGGGTGTTGATTTCGGCAAAATTGTTATAAATCATCCTAAATTGGCAGGCTTCCACTTCACAGGCTCGACCAGCGTATTTAACAGCATCTGGAAGCAAGTCGGCGAAAATATTGATAAGTATGTTACCTATCCACGTCTCGTTGGTGAAACGGGCGGCAAAGATTTTATCTTTGCTCATGAATCGGCAGATGTTGAAGCACTTACTTGTTCGATCATTTTGGGTGCTTTCGAATACCAAGGGCAAAAGTGCTCGGCGGCTTCCCGCGCTTACATTCCGAAAAGTCTTTGGGGGGATCTGAAAAAACGCCTTGAAGAAGAGATCGGCAAGATCAAAATGGGTAATGTTTGTGATTTCTCTAACCTCGTGAACGCTGTTATTGATCACAAATCTTACCAAAACATTCAAAGTTATCTGGATTATACCCGGGAATCCGGTGATGCGGAGATCATCATCGGCGGAAGATGTGATGACAGTGTCGGATACTTTGTAGAACCTACGGTAATCTTAGCCAAGACACCTACCTTCAAGACAATGGTGGAAGAGATTTTCGGGCCGGTTATAACCATCTATGTCTATGAAAATGACAAATTGGATGAAGCATTAAGAGAGTGTGATACAGCAACTGCTTATGGATTGACAGGTTCTGTATTTGCCCAAGACAGAGCGGCCATTATCAAGTTATCAAAGGCTTTGGACCATGCAGCCGGTAATTTTTATATCAACGACAAGCCTACCGGTGCGGTTGTCGGTCAACAACCATTCGGCGGCAGCCGCGGATCAGGAACCAATGATAAAGCCGGCAGTGCAATCAACTTATATCGCTGGATGAGTCAGCGTACAATTAAAGAAACCTTTGTTCCTCGTACAGAAGTCGCTTATCCTTACATGGCAGAGAAATAAGTGAATTGATGGCGATAAAGGGTCTGTAACAAAACTGTTACAGACCCTTCTTGATGATGCTGCTATAAAGACATTTTAGAAGAACTCTGTATACTCTATAGTTGACCATAAAATTGAAGGAACTAAAGAGGTCCGTGGTGAATTAAATGATGATATCCAATTTGTATAACGGATAACATGGAAGTATATTGATTAGGTGATATAAAGGGGGAACGTTCCTTCCCTTTATTAAACAATCAGTTCGGATAATTAGGGTGGTGAGAATTTGCTGACTGGCAGGATCTTTAACATTATGAAGTATTCTATTCACGATGGACCTGGTATTCGTACGACCGTCTTTTTCAAGGGCTGTCCTCTCAAGTGCCAGTGGTGTCACAACCCTGAAGGTCAGGAATTTGCTCAGGAATTAATGTATCGACCGGATAAGTGTATCGGCTGCGGGCGGTGTCTTGAGGTTTGCCCGAGCGGAGCAGTGATTTTTTCTGAAGAGAAACTGGTTTACCAAAGGGATCAATGCCAAGCCTGCGGGGAATGCTGCAAGACTTGCTGCTCCGGTGTAAGGGAACTTGTTGCTAAGTCAATGTCCGTGGATGAAGTCATGGCAGAAATTGAGAAAGATTTGATTTTCTATGATGAATCAGGCGGAGGAGCCACATTTTCCGGCGGGGAAGCCTTGATGCAGCCAGACTTTCTCTTAGAAGTGCTCAAACAGTGCCGGAAAAAGGAAATCCACACAGCGGTCGAAACTTGTGGTTTTGTCAAATTGGACACTTTGAAAACAATCAGCGAATTCGTGGATCTTTTTCTCTATGATTTGAAACTTATGGATAGTAAGAAGCACCAGGATGTAACTGGGGTTCCTAATGAACTTATTCTAACCAACCTGCGTTGGTTGGCCGAGAACCATCCCCATGTCATTGTCCGCCTAGCGATTATTCCCGGGATCAATGACGATGAGGAGAATCTTCAGCGATTAGGAGAATTTACGGCGGAGTTAAAAGGGGTGACTGAACTTCATTGCTTGCCTTACCACCGGGCAGGGGCAGATAAGTACCGGCGGCTTGGTCTTGAGTACTGCTTGCCGGATATACAGCCTCCGGACGATGAACGAATGAAGGAAATTGCCGGAGAGTTGGAGCAATTTGGCTTTAAGGTAAAAATCGGGGGATAGACTCTCATGCTGTTACGTAGCACCATCAGAGGCTAAAAATAGGTTCCTTGGGTCGGGCAGTTTCTCCCACATCCGTTCACTCAGCACTCCGAGGCTCGCCCACTCACCGGCGCGGGACTCCGCCAAACCTCCGGGTAATACCTGATGTGAACCCGTGGCTTCGTTTCCCCGCACCGGTTTGTGGGCTTTTACCGCCTCTCCATGCGATGAGTTCACTCCTGTGGGAGAAGCTGCCTGGCTTTGAGGTCTTTAAGTTTTTAGGATAGCTCTTTAATGTTACAAGGAGAGGTACCTATCTTGACAAGTATAAGAAAACATAGGAATAAGGTAGTTAGAACGCTTACAAGATGAGGAGAGCTTAAAATGAATGAAAGAGTGGCTATGCTCAGGCAACAAAGCCTAGAAGCTGAGGCATATATCTCTGCTGAAAGAGCAGAGTTGATCACGGAATTTTATCGTTCGGCCGGGAAGACATCCGTTCCGCTTCAGCGGGCCCTAGCTTTTAAATATATACTGGAACACAAGGATATTTGTATTAATGAAGGCGAGTTAATTGTCGGAGAACGAGGACCTGGGCCTAAAGCTACTTATACCTACCCTGAGCTTTGCTGTCATAGTTTAGAGGATTTGGACATTCTGGATTCACGTCAAAAAGTCTCCTTTAAAGTCAGCCCGGAAGTTCGCCAGGCTTACGAAGAGCGGATCATTCCTTGCTGGCAGGGCAACTCTATGCGGGATCTGATGTTTGCGGAGATGTCTGAGGAATGGAAACGGGCCTATGATGCCGGCATTTTTACAGAGTTCATGGAGCAGAGAGCTCCTGGGCATACCGTACTTGATGATAAAATCTATCGTCGGGGTTTTCTGGATTTCATTGCCGACATTGATCAGCATTTGGCAAAACTGGATTACTTGAATGATGTGGAAGCCTACTACAAGCAGGAAGAACTGAAAGCTATGCGGATCTGTGCAGAAGCCATCATCCGTTTTGCTGAACGGCACGCTGAAAAGGCCGGAGAATTGGCTCTGTTGGAGACGGATGCCCTGCGTAAAGCTGAATTGGAGAGGATTGCCGAGGTTTGTTCACATGTTCCGGCCCATGCTCCGCGGAATTTCCGGGAAGCACTGCAAGGGTACTGGTTTGTGCATTTAGGGGTTATAACGGAATTGAATACTTGGGACGCCTTTAATCCGGGACGACTGGATCAGCATCTGAATCCCTTCTATAAGAAGGGCCTGGCAGAGGGAACCCTGACTGAGGAAGAGGCTAAAGAGCTCCTGCAGTGTTTTTGGATAAAATTCAATAATCAGCCTGCACCGCCCAAAGTAGGGGTAACTGCAGAGGAAAGCGGGACCTATACGGATTTTGCTAACATAAATAGCGGCGGGCTGAAAGCGGATGGTTCAGATGGTGTTAATGAGGTCACTTACTTAGTTTTAGATGTGATTGATGAAATGCGGCTCTTGCAGCCCAGCTCCAACATCCAATTAAGCAAGAAAAACCCGGATCGTTTTTTAAAGCGTGCGGCCAGGATTATCCGTAAAGGCTGGGGGCAACCCTCAGTTTTCAATGCGGATACCGTCGTCGAGGAACTGCTGCGCCAAGGTAAATCAATTGAGGACGCCCGGCAGGGCGGGACAAGCGGGTGTGTGGAAACGGGAGCCTTTGGTAAGGAAAGTTATATTTTGACCGGGTATTTTAACCTGCCGAAGATCTTGGAACTAGTCTTGCACAATGGGTTTGATCCCAGGACAGGTCAGCAGTTGGGCTTAGAAACCGGAGATCCACGGAGTTTTGAGTCATACGATGCTCTTTTCACAGCCTTTAAGCAGCAACTCCACTACTTTATGGATATCAAGGTCAAAGGGAGCAATATTATTGAGCGGCTATATGCCACGTATATGCCTTCACCGTTTCTTTCTCTGCTGATTGACGATTGTATTGCTAAGGGCAAGGATTATAATGACGGCGGTGCCCGCTATAACACTAATTATGTCCAGGGGGTTGGTCTGGGAAGTCTGACCGATATGTTGTCAGGCATAAAATATCATGTGTACGACAACAAGAATCTTACCTTAGATCAACTACTTAGGGCCTTGGACGATAATTTCTCGGCACATGAATCCCTGCGGCAGCTTCTGATGAACAAGACCCCCCACTTTGGAAATGATGATGACTATGCTGACGAAGTTATGGTAGATATTTTTAATGCCTATTATAATGAAGTCAATGGCAGACCCAATACCAAGGGCGGTGTTTATAGAATCAATATGCTGCCTACCACCTGCCATGTCTATTTTGGTTCGGTTATCGGTGCGACAGCAGAGGGACGGAGGGCTTGGGAACCGCTTTCTGAAGGGATTTCTCCTGTTCAGGGTATGGACCTTCGAGGCCCGACGGCGGTTATTAAATCCGCTGCCAAATTGGATCATGCCCGGACTGGAGGGACTCTCTTAAATCTGAAATTCACCCCTCAGGTCCTCGAAGGAGAAGATGGGCTTGGTAAATTAGCGCAATTGGTCCGCTCCTATTTTAAATTGGGAGGGCACCATATTCAATTTAACGTGGTTAGTGCTAAAACCTTGCGGGCTGCTCAGGCTGAACCGGAAAAGTATCGAGACCTGATCGTGCGGGTGGCAGGGTATAGCGACTATTTCTGCGACCTAAGTGAGGCTTTGCAGGAGGAGATCATTGCCAGGACTGAGCATACCATAGTTTAGTGCAGTCTGCTGCCCTGAAAACAGATCCTTCGCCATGCTCAGGATGACACTGCTCTATGTCATACTGAACGCAGTGAAGTTATCTTGCCCAATACTATTTTTTCATCCTCTGATGGTGCCGCGCCAGCGGCATGGAGGGCTACCCCGAAAAAATACCCTAAAGACATGCAGAAGAATCCCCAGACCCGCAAGCAGGGCAGCTTCGCCACAGAAGCGAACCCATTGCATGGAGAGGCGGTAAAAGCCCACAAGACGGTGCGGGGAAAGGTCGCCACGGGTTCACATCTTACAAGGTACTACCCGGAGGTTTGGCACGAAAATGTCCGGTGGACATTTTCGCCGAAGCGGCTATCCCCAAAGAAGACTTATCCGCTGAAGGTAGTCCCGCACCGGCGAGTGGGCGAGCCTCGGAATGCTGCGGTACACGAAGACACTGTCTTCGCACGGATTACCCTTCTCGCAGACACTGTCTTCGCACGAATTAACTAATCTTGCACGGATGTGGCGAAGATGCCCGACCTAAACGACCCCA